>NZ_JBIYDB010000009.1:0-142033 GCF_044908325.1 Arthrobacter sp. GAS37 | reverse complement strand
GGCACTTCACCGAGGCAACGAAACCACCCATCCGGAGGTTTTCAAATGAGGCAACGTATTACTCTTCCCGGAGGTATTGCAATGAGGCAACAGGGTCGGCCCTGAGGAGCGTGCAATAGTCCGTCTTGGCACACCCCCGCACAAGAGAGGAATACGCCGTGGAGTCAGAAGGCGTCAGACGGTCACTTCGACAGTGGCCAGATTCTTCTTCCCGCGGCGCAACAAAAGGTACCGGCCGTGAAGCAGTTCCGCCTGGTCGATCACGGCGTCGGGGTCGGTCACCTTGCTGTTGTTCACGTAGGCGCCGCCCTCCCCCACCGTGCGTCGGGCAGCGGACTTGCTCTCGGAGAGTCCGGAAGCAACCAGGAGGTCGACGATGCCCAGGCCGTCCGCGCCGATCGAGGCAGACGGCAGCTCGGCCGTTGCGGACGCCAAGGTCACTTCGTCCAGAACCGAGAGATCGCCATTGCCGAACAGCGCAGCCGAAGCAGCGATCACCTTTTCCGTCGCATCGACTCCGTGCACCAGCGAAGTGACTTCGTAGGCGAGCCTGCGCTGGCCCTCGCGGGCGAACGGGCGCTCGGCAACAGCGGCTCCAAGTTCCTCAATCTCGGCGCGGCTAAGGAAAGTGAAGACCTTGAGGCGGTCAACGACGTCGGCATCCGCGGTGTTGAGCCAGAACTGGTAGAAGGCGTAGGGGCTGCACATGTGGGCGTCCAGCCAAATGGCGTTGCCTTCGCTCTTACCGAACTTGGTGCCGTCCGAGTTGGTAATGAGGGGTGTGCCCAGGGCGTGGACAACCTTGCCGTCGACCTTGCGGATGAGCTCCGTGCCACTCGTGAGGTTGCCCCACTGGTCCGAGCCGCCGGTCTGCAGCACGCAACCGTAGTCGCGGTTGAGCTGGAGGTAATCCATGCCCTGCAGGATCTGGTAGCTGAACTCGGTGTAGCTGATGCCCTCATCGGAGCTGAGGCGGGAGGCAACGGCATCCTTGCGGAGCATGGTACCCACGCGGAAGTGTTTGCCGATTTCGCGCAGGAAATCGATGGCACTCAGGGGCGCGGTCCAGTCAAGGTTGTTCACCATGCGTGCCGCATTGTCCCCCTCGAAGCTGAGGAAGCGGCGGACCTGGGCCTGAAGGTAGCCAACCCACTCCGAAACGGTGTCCTTGGTGTTCAAGGTGCGTTCCGCCGTCGGGCGCGGATCGCCGATCAGGCCGGTGGAGCCGCCCACCAGGCCGAGCGGCTTGTGGCCGGCCAACTGCAGGCGGCGCATGAGCAGGAGCTGGACAAGGTTGCCAAGGTGCAGGGACGGAGCCGTGGGGTCGAAGCCACAGTAATACGTGATCGGGTCCCCGCCGAGCAGCTTTTCCAATTCCGTTTCATCAGTGGAAACGTGGATAAGGCCGCGCCATTTGAGCTCTTGCCAGATATTGGCAAAGCCCGGGTCGTTGTGCTGGGACTCGAGGTTGTTTACATGTGACACGAGTTCTAAGTTAGCAGGATTGCCGTAGGGCTTGCTTGCATGGCTCAGCGCTCGATACCCGCAGGCAACGGTGCGGCGGTGATGAGGCGCAGCCGCTGCGTCGGACGGGTCATGGCGACGTAGAGATCGCCCACCTTCCCGTGTTCGTGGTTCAGCATGGCAGCAGGCTCAAGAACAACGACGCCATCGAACTCGAGGCCCTTGGCTTCCTTGGGGCTGATGACCACGATGTCCTGGGAGTAGCTGCCCGCTCCGGTGCCCACGCGGTGGCCATACACGCCACGGAGGGCGGCTGCAGCCCGAGGCAGGAGGGCGCCGTCGGCGATCACGGCGAGGAGGCCGCCGTCGATCGCTTCCAGTTCTTCCGGAAGGACCTCGACGAGCCGGTCCACCATCCCCGCTTCGTCGACGCGGTCCACGATGGGCGACCATTTGCCTTCACGCACGGCTTTGGGAGCCGAGACAACCAGCCCTGCGCGGTTCGCCATACGGACTGCCGCTTCGGCGATCTGCGAGGGGGTGCGGTAGTTGACGGTGAGCTCTTCGAGCTGCCAGCGGTCCCCGAACGACGGCGCGAGGGCACTTTGCCAGGAATTCGCGCCGGCAGAGGAACTCGTCTGGGCGATATCGCCGACGATCGTGAAGGACTTCAACGGGCAGCGGCGGACCAAAAGCCGCCACTGCATGGGCGAGAGTTCCTGGGCTTCGTCAACCACAATGTGTCCGAACGCCCACGAACGGTCGCTCGTGGCCCGTTCTGCCGCTGTCAGTCGCGTTTCGCGTTCCTGGTTCTGGTCCGCCAGTTCCTCGGCCGTCATCAACACGTCGACGCCCATGGCCTCCATGTTGACCAGGGTCTGCTTGGCGTTGGCGATGTCGCGGGCACGGTCGTGCTCTTGCTGTGCCAGTCCCCTGCCCGCGGCAGGATCCAGCTCGCCGAGGAGCTCAGCCGCCTCGTCGAGCAGCGGAACATCGGCTTCCGTCCACGGCGCATCCGCGGGGCGGAGCAAGAGGGCACGCTGCGCCGGTGTGAGGTGCGGGGTGCAGGCTTCCAGGATGGCCGGCTTGCTGAAAAGCTCGGAAACGAGCTTCTCGGGCGTCATGGGCATCCAGCACAGGTTCAGGACGATCCTGACATCGCGTGCCGAGCGGACGTCTTCGGCGAGGTAGGAACGGTCGGCATTGTTGCCGATGTTCGATTCCTCGACGATCTCGGTCAGCTGCTCCGTGAGTTCGCGCAGCAGGATCTTCACGAACGTCACGCGTGCTTCGTTGTGCGGCTTGCCTGTGGCGCGTGCCCTGTCCCGGGCGCGGCGGACTTGCCGCACGGACAGCGTGAGCTTGCGGGAATCGACCTCGAGGATGCGGTCCTCGGCGGGAGTCCGCTGCCGGTTGGCCACGGCATTGGCAATGACCTCTGCCATGTTCAGCTTGCCCTTGAGCGCTGCGACGTCGGGATCCGCCTCCGGAACGGCATGGATACCCGGCATGAGGCGGCCCAGGCTCGCCATGACGACGCCGGTCTCGCCGAGGGAAGGCAGGACCCGCTCGATGTAGTGCATGAACGACGACGAAGGCCCAACGAGCAGCACGCCCGCGGACTTCAGGCGGTCACGGTGGGTGTACAGCAGGTAGGCGGCGCGGTGGAGCGCGACGGCCGTCTTGCCGGTACCGGGACCGCCTTGGACAACCAAGGCGCCCGACATGGACGAACGGATGATCCGGTCCTGCTCGGACTGGATGGTGCCGACGATGTCCGACATGCGGCCGGTGCGCTTGGAATTCAGGGCGGCAAGGAGTGCGCCCTCACCCTGGAGCGAGGCGTTGTCCGCCAGCATGCTGGCATCCAGGACATCGTCTTCGATCGCCTTGACCTCGCGGCCTTGCAGGATCAGGTGACGACGACGGCGGACGCCCTGCCGGTCGAAGGCGGTCGCCTGGTAGAAGTGGCCGGCTTCCGGGGCGCGCCAGTCGACCATAAGCCGCTGGAGATCCGCCGTGGACAGTCCGATGCGCCCGATGTACTGCGCCTCTCCGGTGTCCAGGTCAAGGCGCCCGAACACGAGACGGTCGTCGACGGCGTCGAGCTGGGCGAGGCGGTCCTCGTACAGTGCCGCGAAGGCGTCCCTTTCGGAAACGTTCTGCATCGTGCCCACCGCTCCGGCGCGCCGGACCTGCGCCAACTGTTGGCGCTTTTCCTCCCGCAGCTCATCCAGGCGCGAGTAGAGACCGGCCACGTACTCCCGCTCGTGGATCAAATCAGCGTCGTGCATCGAAACGTTCCCCTATCGAAAAAGACGGACCGTCCATTCTACAGCGGTTTTGCTTGACGCGTGTGAAACTGCCCGCACGCCGGTGCGTCACACAATGTTCACCCTGCGCTAACCTCCTGAGCTTTTCCATCCGCACCCAGTGGTGCTTCAATGCTGCAATGCAGCACGACGTTGCCCTTACGCGACACGGCATCAGCCTGGTCCCACTCTCCTCCGCACATGCCGGTCCGCTCTTCGATTTTGTGGACTCCGGGATGTGGTCCGGCATGGCCGCTGAGCAGCCTTTGAGCGCCGCGGAACTGGCCGAACTCTTCGCGGCCCGCCTCGAAGATCCGGCAACCATTCCGTTCGCCGTCGTCGAGCAGCGGACTGGAGCCCTGCTCGGAACCTCCTCCCTGTGCGAGTACAGTCCCCGCCAGCAGCGCTTGGAAATCGGCGGCACTTTTTACGGGCGCCCGTTCTGGGGTAGCCATGTGAATCCGGCCGCGAAGCAACTGCTGCTGGCCTACTCCTTCGATGTGCTGCACGTCCACCGGGTTGCGTTCCGCTGCGATGCCCGCAATACGCGCAGCGCCTCGGCCATTCAGCGGCTCGGGGCCAGCTACGAGGGCACGCTCCGCGGGCACCGCTTCGCTCCTGACGGCAGCCGTTGCGATACCGCCGTTTTCTCGATCCTGCGCGACGAATGGCCCCACGTGCGCGAGTCCTTGCTTGGCCGCCTGGCGCCCTTCGAAGTGCCCGACAACCACTGTGCGTATGTCGCCGAACCGACCCGCACCGAACACGCCGCTTGAGGATTCCGCCGAGAGCTTTAGACGGCGCGGCTGCGGCCCGGCTTGTAGCGGGACACCGTAGGGTCCCCGTCGAGCCAAAACCGCCACGGGTAGTCGGCGGAACCGCCGTCGCCGGATACTCCTACGCGGAGACCGCTCGCGACCGCTGATGGGGCCGCCGGCGTGACCGGAAGTTCGAGGCCGAACGGCTCAGCCAGGGCATCGCGGCCGCTGTCCGCCGTGGTCAGCCCCATAGCGGAGGCAAGCCGGGCGGGCCCGCTGGCGAGGTCGGTCAGCGACTTCGACGCCGGACGGCGGGACTGTGCCAGGGCTTGCCCGGCTACCACCTCCCCTGCCCGCAACAGCAGCGCGGACGCAACGCCGTCGGGACCGCAGACAATGTTGGCGCAATAGTGCATGCCATACGTGAAGTAGACGTACAGGTGGCCGGCCGGACCGAACATGGGTGCGTTCCGGGCGGTGGGGCCGCCAAAGGTATGGGAGCCAGGATCGGGATGGGCCGAGCCCCGCGGACCCAGATACGCTTCCACCTCGCTGAGCCGCACGGACACCGTGCCCTCAGGAGTCCGGTGGCTCAGCACGGCGCCGAGGAGCAAAGGGGCAACGTCCCGCGGATCTCCGGAAAGAATGGCCCGGATGGCCTCCGTGGATTGGCTCTGCGTTGTCATGCCCAGACCCTAGCAAAAACCGCCAACTGGATCCGCCGCCGGCAATGTCCGATTTCCGCTAGGAAGAGCCTGCCGATGCTGAAAGGATGAAGCCATGGACTTTTGGCAACGCTACCGTGCCATCGATGCGCGGGATCCCCGGTTCGACGGCCAGTTCTTCACCGCCGTCCGCTCGACGGGCATCTACTGCCGGCCGTCGTGCCCGGCACGGACACCCAAGGCCGAAAACGTGACGTTCTACGAAACCTCGGCCGCGGCGCACGAGGCCGGGTACAGAGCGTGCAAACGATGCCTCCCGGAGGCGGTTCCGGGCACGCCTGCTTGGAACCTCCGCTCGGACGCCGCCGGCAGGGCGATGCGGCTCATCAACGACGGCGCGATTTCCCGGGTGGGCGTCGAAGGACTCGCGACCAGGCTGGGCTACTCTTCCCGCCAGCTCAACAGGATCCTCAGCCACGAACTCGGTGCCGGGCCGCTGTCCTTGGCGCGGGCCAGCCGTGCGCAGACGGCCAGGACGCTCTTGGTCTCGACCTCGATGAAACTCTCGGACGTGGCGTTCGCTTCCGGGTTCAACAGTGTCCGCCAGTTCAACGACACCATCAACGAAGTCTTCGCCCTGACTCCTACAGCGCTCCGGGCCACCGCGAAGCCCTTGGGCCATCACGGCAGGCAGGGCGAGGCGACGTCCCTGACGCTCACGCTCCCGCACCGGGAGCCTTTCGACACGGGGATTTTCGATTTCCTCGCGGCCCGCGCGGTTCCCGGCGTCGAGCTGGCGAACTCCAGCAGCTATACGCGAACCCTCCGCTTGCCCCACGGCAATGCGGCGTTCACGGTGGAGTACGACGCCGGGGCGCGCGGCGGCGCGCTGACCCTCGCCGCCAGCACCCTGGATCTCCACGATCTTCCCGTGCTCCTAAGCCGGGTGCGGCGATTGTTCGATCTCGACGCCGATCCCGTCGCCGTGGACGAGGCGTTGGCCTCCGATGCCAGGCTCGGCCCATCAGTTGGCGATACGCCCGGGATCAGGGTCCCCGGCGCCGTGGATCCCCAGGAGCTCCTCGTCCGCGCGATAATCGGCCAGCAAATCACAGTAGCCGCCGCCCGCACGGCGTTGACCCAACTTTCCGACGCTGGAACCCGCCTGCCGGAAGGGCACGCAGGACACGCACTGGGCCTGGATCGTCTGTTTCCCACGGCCGAGGAGATCGCCCACTCGGGCTGGGAACTACTGAGGGGCCCACAGCGCCGCATAGACTCCGTGCTGGCCGCAGCAGCAGCCATGGCCGGCGGGGAGCTCGACTTTGACTACGGCGATGACCGCCACACGCTGGCGGACAAGCTGTTGCCGCTGCCCGGCGTCGGACCGTGGACCGTGGGCTACGTGGCGATGAGGGTCATCGGCGATCCGGACGTTTTCCTTGCCAACGATGCCGCGGTTCGGAACGGCCTCAAGAACCTAGCGGCCGCGGAAGGCCTGCCTGCCGACTTCCGGAACGTCAGCCCGTGGCGTTCCTACGCCACGATGCACCTGTGGCGGGCAGCGGCAAGCAAACGCGGCAGCGCTAATGCGCCGCGGGAACGCTCGATGGCCACGGGAGAAGTTCCGGCAAGTCAACACCGTCCGCGTCGGCAGAGGCCCGCAGGCTCCCCAGGTTAGGCGTCCGCCCGGCGAGCCAGGCCGCGATATCCGTGATCATGCCGTTGATCGCGACGGACTGCCGGCCCGATCCGATGACGAGCTGCGGAAGCCCCAAAGGCTGAAGCACGAATTTCTGGTCCGTCGGAACACGGGCCGAGAGGAAATCGAAGAGATGCTCGCAGAATTGCCGGCTCCAGGTCTCCGGGCCGCGGCCTGTTCCCAGATCCGAGACGTGGATGACCAGCTCGCGCCAAAGGGCCAAACCGCCGTCAAGCACTGTTCCATCCCGGTAGCTGATCCGGGTGTTCCAGCCGGACTCCACGAGTCCGTCGAAGGCCCTCAGAACCCGGGTCAGGGCCGCGTCCGTGGCGGCACGGTGTTCAGCGTGGCTGTGGCTCGCCGCCAGCTCAATGGCCTTCGTACGGCCCTCGTAGCCGCCGTCGTAGATGTCGATGGTCTCGCCGCGGGCGGCGTATTCCAGCTGGCGGGCCATGGCGTTCGAGATGCCGGCAATGTGAGCCAGCACGTGGCCGCGGGTCCACCCGGGCAGCTCGGAGGGAGCTGCAACATCGGCGTCGTCGAGTTTGGCGACGACGTCGGTGACAGTGCCGGCTGCTTTGTGGAGCTCGGCAAGAAGCGCTGAGGTAGTGATCTCGGTCATAGCGCCATAGTATCCGACAGAGTTAACGCATGTTAACGAGGATTAACTGACACCGGCGGGCATTTCGTGGCAGCGTTTGCGAAAAACACTGCCGCGAGATGCCCACCGGCGTGAGCCCTTTTTGCTTACCCCGCGTAGCCCCGTACCGCTGCGAGTTCCGCTTCGAGGGCAAGCAGTTGGCGCTCGACGGCGGCCGGCGCCGTTCCGCCCTGTGAGTTGCGGCTGTTGAGCGAACCTTCGGTGCTGAGCACGGTGCGGACCTCGGGGGTCAGGTGCTCCGAAATGCCCGCGTACTCTTCGTCCGTGAGGTCCCACAGTTCAACGCTGCGTCCTTCAGCCAGCTTCACCGCGGCACCGGAGAGCTCGTGGGCTTCCCGGAACGGCACGCCCTGGCGGACTAGCCACTCGGCGATGTCCGTGGCGAGCGCGAAGCCCTGTGGCGCCAGGGAAGCCATGCGCTCGGTGTTGAAGGTGAGCGTGGCAATCATGCCGGACACGGCCGGGAGCAGCACTTCCAAAGTGTCCGCGGCATCGAAAACCGGTTCCTTGTCTTCCTGCAGATCGCGGTTGTACGCGAGCGGCAGGCCCTTGAGCGTTGCCAACAGGCCGGCCAGGTTGCCAATGAGGCGCCCCGCCTTGCCGCGGGCGAGTTCGGCAACATCCGGGTTCTTCTTCTGCGGCATGATCGAAGACCCCGTGGAGTACGAATCATGGAGCGTCACGAAGGAGAACTCCTTGGTAGCCCACAGAATGATTTCCTCGGAGACCCGCGACAGGTCGATGCCGATCATCGAGCAGATCCATGCGAACTCGGCGAAGACATCGCGCGATGCGGTGCCGTCGATCGAGTTGTGGACCGCCGAGAAGAACCCGAGATCCGCGGCGACTGCCTCGGGATCCAGGCCGAGCGAGGAACCGGCCAAGGCACCGGAACCGTACGGCGAGACACCGGCGCGCTTGTCCCAGTCCTGGAACCTCTGCACGTCGCGCAACAGTGCCCAGGCGTGGGCCAGCAGGTGGTGGCTCAACAGGACAGGCTGGGCATGCTGCAGGTGCGTCCGTCCAGGCATGGCAACGCCCTTGTGGGCCTTGGCCTGCTCAACGAGGGCGTCGATCGTGGCGAGCACACCGCGGGCGATGATGCGGGCGTGGTCGCGCAGGAACATGCGGCCCAACGTGGCCACCTGGTCGTTGCGCGAACGCCCGGCCCGGAGCTTGCCGCCCAAGTGGGTTCCCGCGCGCTCAATGAGCCCGCGTTCGAGGGAACCGTGGACGTCCTCATCGCTCTCGGCGGGCTGGTAGGCGCCGCTCGCGACGTCGTCATCCAGAAGGGTGAGTGCCGCGAGCATGCCTTCGAGTTCGGCGTCGTCCAGCAGCCCCGCCTTGTGCAGCACACGGGCATGGGCCTTGGAGCCGGCGATGTCGTAGCGGGCCAGCCGCCAGTCAAAGTGCGTGGACTTGCTCAGTGCGGCAAGCGCATCCGCGGGGCCGCCAGCAAACCGGCCGCCCCACAAAGCGCCTTCATTTGTTGCCGACGTCATTACTGGCCCGAAACCCGCAGGTCGCGGCCTGCGGCGACCTTGGAGGACATCCCCCACAGCTCGATGAAGCCCTTGGCCTGCGACTGGTCGAAGGTGTCGCCGGTGTCGTAGGTGGCGAGGTCGAAGTCGTAGAGCGAGGTGTCGGAGCGGCGGCCGTTGACGATGGCCTGGCCGCCGTGAAGGACCATGCGGATGTCGCCGGAGACGTACTTCTGGGTGTCCTCGATGAAAGCGTCCAAGGAGCGCTTGAGCGGGGAGAACCACAGGCCGTCGTAGACCAGCTCGGACCAGCGCTGGCCGACCGTGGCCTTGAAGCGGGCCTGCTCGCGCTCGATGGTGACGTCCTCGAGGTGCTTGTGGGCGGTGATGAGGGCCATGGCGCCAGGAGCTTCGTAGATTTCGCGCGACTTGATGCCGACCAGGCGGTCCTCGACGACGTCGATGCGGCCAACGCCCTGGGCACCGGCGCGGCGGTTCAGTTCCTGGATGACCTGGAGCGGAGTGTGCTTGACGCCGTCAATGGCTACCGGGACACCTGCTTCGAAGGTGATGGTGACTTCGTCCGGGGCCGGCGGGAATTCCGGGGTGGCCGTGTAGTCGTAGATGTCCTTGGTGGGAGCGTTCCAGATGTCCTCGAGGTAGCCGGTTTCGACGGCGCGTCCCCAGACGTTCTGGTCTATCGAGTACGGGTTCTTCTTGGTGGTCTCGATCGGCAGTCCCTTTTCCTCGGCGAAGGCGATGGCCTTGTCGCGGGTCAGGGCGAGGTCGCGGACGGGTGCGATGCACTTCAAGTCCGGGCCCAGAGTCTGGATGCCGACCTCGAAGCGGACCTGGTCGTTGCCCTTGCCCGTGCAACCGTGCGCAACGGTGGTGGCACCGAATTCGCGGGCGGCCTTGACGAGGTGCTTGACGATCACGGGACGTGAAATTGCCGAAACCAGCGGGTAGTGGCCCTGGTAGAGGGCGTTGGCCTTCAGCGTGGGCATGGCGTATTCGTTGGCGAATTCGTCGCGGGCGTCGGCCACGTAAGCCTCGACGGCGCCGCAGCCGAGGGCGCGCTGGCGGATGGTCTCCAGCGACTCACCGCCCTGTCCGACGTCGACGGCCACGGCGATGACCTCGGCCCCGGTGGCTTCACCGATCCAGCCGATGGCTACGGAAGTATCAAGGCCACCGGAGTAGGCCAGAACAATGCGCTCAGTCACGAGAGTGCTCCTTTGTTGTTGCTTGGTTCTTTTGAGTCAAATGCTTGGGTCGGGCCGAAGGCCCGGGTGGAACGTTGCCGGGTGGTTCAGTTGCCGGTCTGGACTAGTTCCCCGGTCCGGCTTCCTGGGCCAGCTGGAGGAATCGGGCTGCCAGCTCAGCGCCGCCGTCGGGATCCCTGGCAACCAAAAGCAAGGTGTCGTCGCCTGCGATCGTACCCAATACAGACGGCATCACCGAGTGGTCGATGGCCAAGGCGAGGAAGTTGGCGGCACCCGGCGGGGTCCGCAGCACCACGATATTGCCCGAAGCCTCGGCGGTGACCAGTAGCTCGCCGCAGAGGCGCGACAGGCGCGCGTCCAGGATTTCCTGGGTGACACCGCTCTTCGCATTGCGGTCACCGCCCTCGCCGGGCACCGCGTAGACCAGTGCACCGTCCTTGCCGCGCACGCGGACCGCCCCCAGTTCCACCAGGTCCCGGGAGAGGGTCGCCTGGGTGACCTGCACGCCGTCGTCCGCCAGCAAGGCCGCGAGCTCAGCCTGCGAGCGCACCGACTGACCCGTCAGGATCGCGGTGATCCGCGCCTGCCGGGCAGTCTTGGTGGCGGGGCTGGCGCCTTGCGACGCAGGATGGGTGGACACTAGAACGTGCTCTCCGCAGCGCTTTTTCCGGGAGGAACGGTACCTTCAACGGGGGAAAGCCCGTCGACGAATGCGAGTCCCGACCTGTGCATCAGCCAGGCCATGAGCGCCTTCTGGGCGTGCAAGCGGTTCTCGGCCTCGTCCCAGACGATGGACTGGGGCCCGTCGATCACACCGGCGGAGATTTCATAGCCTCGGTAGGCGGGCAGGCAGTGGAGCACGACGGCGTCCGGTGCGGCGTGTGCCATGGCGGCCTCGTCCACCGAGTACTCGCGGAAGAGCTGCATGCGGGCTTCTTTTTCGGCTTCCTGGCCCATGGACACCCAGGTATCGGTAGCGACGACGTCGGCACCACGGAGGGCTTCCGTGGCGTCGGTGGTGATGAGCACGGAACCGCCGGTCTCGGCGGCGCGTTCATCCGCTGCCGCAACGATGTCGGCGGCCGGCAGGTAGCCTTCCGGACCCGAGATCCTGACGTGCATTCCCGCCGTGACGCCCGCCAGCAGGTAGGAGTTGGCCATGTTGTTCGCGGCGTCGCCCAGGTAGGCCATGGTGAGGCCCTTGAGTTCGCCCTTGTGCTCTTTGACTGCCAGGAGGTCTGCCAGCAACTGGCAGGGGTGGTAGTCATCGCACAGGGCATTGATGACGGGAACTCTGGAGTTTTCGGCCATGGCTACGAGGCCGGAGTGCGCCGAAGTGCGCCACACGATGGTGGAGACCATGCGTTCGAGGACCTTCGCCGTGTCCTCCACCGACTCCTTGTGGCCGATCTGCGCCTCGCCCGGATTGATGATGAGCGCGTTGCCACCCATGTCGGCGATGCCGGTGGCGAAGGACACGCGGGTACGGGTGGAGGTCTTGTCGAAGATGACGGCGACGGTCTTGCGCCCATTGCCGGCAGCTGCAAACGGTTGGACGCTGTACGGAGCGGCTTTCATCCGTACTGCGAGCTCGAGCACTTCGGCTTGCTCGGCCGGAGTGAGGTCCGTGTCCTTGAGGAAGTGACGTGTGGCGGTGTTCACTGTGCGTCCTTAGCGTTCAGGGGTGCAGCGTTCAGGGGTGCAGCGTTCAGGGGGGCAGCGGTCTGGGCTGCCGCAGCCTTGATGATGCCGGGCAGCGCGTCGAGGAAACTGTCGGCTTGCTCGGTGGTCAGGATGAGCGGCGGAGCCAGCCGGATGGTGCGCGGGCCGGGGCTGTTGATGATGAAGCCTGCGTCGAGCGCGGCGGTCACCATGGCTGGCGCGATGTCGGCGTCAAGGTCGAAACCGATCAGGAGGCCTTCGCCCCGCACTTCGGTGACGGCGTCGACGTCGGACAGTCCTGCCCGCAGGCGAGCGCCGACGTTGAGCACGTTCGCCAGCACGCCCTGGTTTTCGATGGCATGCAGGGTGGCGAGTGCGGCGGCCGTGGCCACCGGGTTCCCGCCGAACGTGGTGCCGTGCTGGCCTGCCGTCAGGAGCGACGACGTCGGCTCGCCGAAGGTGATGAGCGCGCCGACGGGGAAGCCGCCGCCCAGGCCCTTCGCGAGGGTCACGGCGTCGGGGACGATTCCGGTGTCTTCGCTGGCCAGCCATTTGCCTGTCCGGCCGATGCCGGTCTGGACCTCGTCCAGGATCAGCAGCGCGCCGGCAGCGGTGGTGGCTTCGCGGGCCGCCCGCAAGTATTCGACGCTGAGCGGGCGGACGCCCGCTTCGCCCTGGATGGGCTCGAGGAACACTGCGGCCGTGGTTTCGTCGACGGCGGCACGGAGGGCCTCGATGTCGCCGAAAGGAAGGTGGACGACGCCGCCGGGCAGCGGCTCGAATGGCGCCCGGTACGCTTCCTTGGCAGTCAGCGCCAACGCACCCATCGTGCGGCCGTGGAAGGCACCTTCAAGGGCAATGATCTTCGTGCGCTTGGCTGACTTGGCACCGGCAGGCGCTTCGCTGTTGCGGCGTGCCAGCTTGAACGCAGCCTCGTTGGCCTCGGTGCCGGAGTTGGCGAAGAACACCTTGGATCCGGCAGGAGCCTTGGTGATGGCCAGCAGTTTCTCGGCGAGGGCGATCTGCGTGGGGCTCGTGAAGAAATTGGAGACGTGGCCCAAAGTGGCCAGCTGGCTCGCAATGACCGAGGTGACGAACGGGTGGGCATGGCCCAGGGCGTTGACGGCAATGCCACCCAGGAGGTCAAGGTATTCCTTGCCGTCGGCATCCCACACAAGGGCCCCTGCACCACGGACCAGGACCCGCTGCGGAGTGCCGAAGACGCCCATGAGCGAAGACGAGTAGCGGGCCAGCCAGTCGGCTCCCGTGCTGTGCCCAGCTATAGCGTTTGCGGGCGTTTCGACCAGTTCTGCTTCGTTGGCGGTCATGAGTTCACTTCCTCGTCGGGGACAACCTGGGTTCCGATGCCCGCGGTCGTAAAGGTTTCCAGGAGCATGGAGTGCGGCAGGCGGCCATCCACGATGTGCGCCCGCTCCACTCCTTCATCGATGGCCTTCAAACAGGCGGCCATTTTCGGGATCATGCCGGACTCCAGGCGCGGCAACATCTCCCGCAACTCCGTGGCCGTCAGCGAGGAGATGAGCGAGGACTTGTCCGGCCAGTTGGCGTAGAGACCCTCGACGTCGGTCAGGATGACGAGCTTGGATGCGCCCAGCGCTGAGGCAACCGCCGCAGCCGCGGTGTCCGCGTTGACGTTGAGGACCTGCCCCGTAGTAGAGCCCGTGCCGTCCCCTTCGTCAAGGATCTCGGGGGCAACCGTGGAAATCACCGGGATGCGGCCGGCGTCGAGGATGTCCTCGATACCCGTGGGATCAACACCCACCACTTCGCCCACCAGGCCCAGGTCCACTTCTTCCCCGTCCACCACGGTGCCGGTGCGTACGGCACGCAGGAGTCCGCCGTCTTCACCGGACATGCCGACGGCGTAGGGTCCGTGGGAGTTGATGAGGCCCACGAGTTCGCGGCCTACTTGTCCGGTGAGCACCATGCGGACCACGTCCATGGCCTCGGGGGTGGTGACGCGCAGGCCGCCCTTGAATTCGGACTCGATGCCTAGCCGGCCCAGCATGGAGTTGATCTGCGGGCCGCCGCCGTGCACGACAACGGGGTGGATGCCCACGTGGTGCAGGAAGACGATGTCCTCGGCGAAGGCGCGTCGGAGTTCCTCGTTGACCATGGCATTGCCGCCGTACTTGATCACCATGGTGGTGCCGGCGAAGCGCTGGATCCACGGCAGCGCCTCGATCAGGGTGGCCGCCTTGTCCTGGGCATCGCTCATCGACGTATTTTCGCGGGTGTGCGCAGTCATGGTCATCCCCGTCTAGCTCGAGTAGGCGCTGTTCTCATGCACGTACTCGTGCGTGAGGTCGTTGGTCCAGATGGTGGCCTCGGCGTCGCCGGCCTGCAGGTCGATTTCCACGAGCACCTCGCGGGGCTCGAGATCAACCAGATTGCGGTCGCCGCCGATGCTGCCGTTGCGGCAGATCTGGATGCCGTTCATGGAGACGTTGAGCTGGTCCGGCTCGAAGACGGCGTCCGTGGTGCCCACCGAGGACAGGACGCGGCCCCAGTTGGGGTCCTTGCCGAAGATGGCGGTCTTGAAGAGGTTGGAGCGGGCCACGGAACGGCTGACGATTTCGGCGTCGCGCTCGCTCGCCGCGTTGAACGTGCGGATGGCGATGTCGTGGCTGGCGCCTTCGGCGTCACCGATCAGCTTGCGGGCAAGCTCGGCGCAGACCTGGGTGATTCCGGCACCAAGCTGCTCGGCGGACGGGATGGCCTCAGAGGCCCCGGAGGCCAGCAGGACGACAGTGTCGTTGGTGGACATGCAACCGTCCGAGTCCGCGCGGTCGAAGGTGACGCGCGTAGCGTCGCGGAGCACGACGTCGAGCTCTTCCGCCGGGACCTGGGCATCAGTGGTGAGCACCACCAGCATGGTTGCGAGGCCCGGTGCCAGCATGCCGGCGCCCTTCGCGATGCCCCCGACCGTGAACGTGTTGCCTGCGGCATCGGTGCCGGTGAAGACTGCTTCCTTCGCCACGCTGTCCGTGGTCATGATCGCCGTGGCGGCCGCGGGACCGCCGTTCTCGGAGAGCTCCGCGAACGCTGCGTCGATGCCCGGGATGATTTTGTCCATGGGCAGTTGCTCACCGATGAGGCCGGTTGAGCAGACCACGACGTCGGAGGCGGAGATCCCGAGGACGGCCGCCACTTTCTCGGCCGTAGCGTGCGTATTTTGGAATCCCTGCGGACCGGTGCACGCGTTGGCGCCGCCGGAATTCAGCACCACTGCGTCAACGCGCCCGTCGGAGAGAACCTGGCGGGACCAGTGCACGGGAGCCGCGGCGACGCGGTTGGAGGTGAAAACGGCTGCTGCTGCTTTCAGGGGGCCGTCGTTGACAACCAGGGCGAGGTCGGGATTGCCCGATGCCTTGATGCCGGCTTTGACGCCGGCGGCCCGGAATCCCTGTGGGGCGGTGATGGTCACGGGGCAACTCCTTGGACGTTGAGGCCGGCGGATTCGTCCAGGCCGAGGGCAATATTCATGGACTGCACAGCGCCGCCGGCGGTCCCTTTGGTCAGGTTATCGATGGCGCACGTGACAACCACGCGGCCGGAGTGCCCGTCGAAAGCCAACTGCATGACGGCATGGTTGGAACCCTGCACCGATTTGGTGGTGGGCCACTGGCCTTCGGGCAACAGGTGGACGAACGGTTCGTCGTCGTACGCTTCAGCCCAGGCATTGCGGAGTTCGGCAGCGGTGACGCCGGCTTTGACCTTGGCCGTTGCCGTGGTCAGGATGCCGCGGCTCATAGGCGCGAGGGTAGGAGTGAAGGACACGGTGACCGGTTCACCGGCGGCGTTGGAAAGTCCTTGTTCGATCTCGGGGGTGTGGCGGTGTCCGCCGCCCACGCCATAGGGACTCATGGAGCCCATGACCTCGGAACCGATGAGGCTCACCTTGGCAGCCTTGCCGGCGCCCGAGGTGCCGGAGGCGGAAACAATCACGACGTCGTCCGGCTGGAGAAGCTTGTTGGCGAAGCCGGGCGTGAGGGCGAGGAGGGCCGACGTCGGGTAGCAGCCGGGCACGGCAATCCGTTTCGCCCCCTTCAGGGCGTCGCGCTGGCCGGGGAGTTCCGGCAGCCCGTAAGGCCAGGTCCCTGCATGCTCCGAGCCATAGAACTTTTCCCATGCCGCGGGGTCTTCGAGCCGGTGGTCCGCGCCGGCGTCGATCACCAGCGTGCCTTCCGGCAACTGTGCCGCGATCCCGGCGGAAGCTCCGTGCGGGAGCGCCAGGAACACCACATCGTGCCCGGCGAGGTTTTCCACGCTGGTGTCCTCGAGAATCCGGCTGGCCAAACCATGGAGATGCGGCTGCAACTCCCCTAGTCTGGAACCGGCATTGCTGTGCGCAGTGATGGCACCGATGGTGACGTCCGGATGGCCTGCCAGGAGGCGCAGCACCTCTCCCCCGGCATAGCCACTGGCACCGGAAACGGCAACAGAAATAGTCATGGCACGACTATACAGCAAAACTATTCATGGTTGCCGATATTTATGCACGACCTTTTCTAAGCCCCAACGAGGGCACATCCCGGCACGGCGCTTTGGGGGCGTATGCTGAATAGAGGGTGATCTAGACCGTGCAGCCGATCGTCGGTTGCAGCGTTGCCCGCTATTTGTTACGGGGCAACTGCATATGTCACCGACTTCCACCACGGAACGTCCCACTAAGGGCGTCCGGCCGCCCAACGCCGTCGTCCTCAGCTACTCCGAGCTCCTCAAGACCGTCCGCGCGGAAGGGCTTTTGAAGCGCCGCGTCGGCTTTTATATCAGCGTTTTTGCTGCTTTGGTCCTCCTGCTGACCGGTACCTGGTTCGGCTTCGCGCTGATCGGCCACAGCTGGTACCAGCTTCTCATCGCCGCTGCCCTGGGCATCCTTTGCACCCAGTTGAGCTTCCTGGCCCATGAGGCCGGCCACCGCCAGATTTTTGCCTCCCGCAGGGCCAATGACTGGTCCGCCCGCATCCTGGCCACTTCGGTTGCCGGCATCAGTTACTCCTGGTGGGAACAGAAGCACGGCGCACACCACAACAATCCGAACGTGATTTCCAAGGACCCGGACATCAAGACCGGAGCCTTGGCCTTCCACGTTGAAGCCGCCGCAGGCAGGCAGGGACGCTTCGCGTTCCTCACGCGCCGGCAAGGCTGGTTCTTCTTCCCGCTCCTCATGCTGCTGGGCATCAGCCTGCAGTGGGAGTCGCTGATGTACATCTGCCGGCCCGGAGCCATCAAGCACCGCTGGGTAGAGACCCCCATCCTTCTGGCACGGCTTCTCGCACTGCCGGTCCTCGCCTTCACCTTCCTGCCGCTTGGGATGGCATTTGCGTTCCTGGGCGTCCAGATCATGGTGTTCGGCTTCTACATGGGTGCTTCCTTCGCACCGAACCACAAGGGCATGCCGGTTCTGCCGACCGACTCGCGCGTCGATTTCCTGCGTCGCCAGATTCTGACTGCCCGGAACATCTCCGGCGGGCCCTTCATGAACATCCTCCTGGGCGGCCTCAACCACCAGGCGGAACACCACCTGTTCCCCGACATGGCCCGCCCCCATTTGCGCCGCGCCTCGGAGATCGTTCGAAGCTACTGCGAGAAGCACTCCATTGCCTACACCGAAACCACGTTGATGCAGTCGTACGCCATCGTCGTGCGCTACCTCAATGAGGTAGGACTCGCCGCGGGCCGCGGCTTTGACTGCCCTGTTGCATCCGCGCACGGCAGGGGCTGACACGCCCGGAAGACCACCCGGGCACATTACGGCGAAACACGGCCCCAAGCCGTTGACTCGACACTCGACGGACTCCGCTCCCTAGGATGGGTGTGTGAATGCGGGCACGAAAGTGCCTCGACGGAGAAGGAGACCCATGACGCATGCAATCATTGTCCGGCAAGCCGGAGGACCCGAAGTCCTCGAAGTCACCGAGGCAGAGGTTCCGGTCCCGGGCCCGCGCGAGCTCCTCGTCAAAGTTGCAGCCGCCGGAGTGAACTTCATTGACACTTATCAGCGCAGTGGCATCTACAAGGTTGAGTATCCGTTCACCCCCGGCTCCGAGTCGGCCGGCACCGTGGAGGCCATCGGCGCAGACGTCGAGGACTTCGCCGTCGGGGACAGGGTCGCTACCGCTGAAGGATCCCGTAGCTACGCCGGGTACACCCTGGTAGACGCCGACAAAGCGGTTCCGGTGCCGGACGGCGTCGACGACCACACAGCGGCAGCCCTGCCGGTGCAGGGAATGACAGCGCACTACCTGATCAATTCTTCTTTCCGTGTGGAACCGGGCCACACCGTCCTGACCCATGCCGGCGCCGGCGGCGTGGGACTCATCCTGACGCAGTTGCTCAAGGCCCGGGGCGCCCGCGTCATCACCACTGTCTCCTCGGACGAGAAGGAAGCCCTTGCCCGGGAAGCCGGCGCGGACGAGGTCCTGCGCTACACCGGATTTGCGGACAAAGTCCGCGAGCTGACCGACGGCGAAGGCGTCAACGTGGTGTACGACGGCGTCGGCAAGGATACTTTTGACGGTTCCCTTGCGAGCCTGCGCATCCGCGGCTCGCTCGTCCTGTTCGGGGCAGCGTCCGGACCCGTTCCTCCCTTTGACCCCCAGCGACTGAACGCTGGCGGATCGTTGTCCCTGACACGCCCGACGCTTGGCCACTTCCTCCGGAACCCGCAGGAGCGGCGCTGGCGTTCGGCCGAAGTCTTCGGGGCTGCCGCCAGCGGTGTGCTCAAGGTGCGGATTGGCGGAGCTTATCCGCTCGCCGAAGCCGGCCAGGCCCATCGCGACCTGGAAGCCCGCAAGACCACGGGCAAGCTACTGTTGGTCCCATAACCGCAGCACGGAAACGCGACCGCTGACACTTTTTGTTCACCTCAATCCGAGAAGCTCCGAACGTGACCCAGGAACATGAAATCCCGGCGGACAGCCTGGAACTGCAAGTGGTGCATCTGCCCCAGCTGCAAGGCTCGGCAGCCGCGCCGTCGGCACGCACCCTCATTGAGATCCTCCAGGACACGGCCCTGACTTTCCCGGAGGCCTCTGCCCTCGATGACGGGCACAAGTCGCTGAGTTACTCCGAGCTCATGGTGCAGGTACGCGGTTTTGCTGACGCGCTCAACGGAGCCGGACTGGGCCCCGGAGACAAGATCGGTGTGCGGGTTCCCTCGGGATCCAACGATCTCTACATCGCCATCCTGGGGATCCTCTCGATTGCGGCCGCCTATGTGCCCGTGGACGCTGACGATCCCGAGGAACGGGCAAGGCTGGTCTTCGGAGAAGCCAAAGTGTCTGCCGTCGTCACCAAGGGCCGCAGGATCGAAGTGTCCGCGGAGCGCCCGACACCGCACCCGGCTCCGCGTTCCCCGGGACTGGATGACGATTCCTGGGTCATCTTCACCTCAGGTTCCACGGGCACGCCCAAGGGTGTGGCGGTGCAGCACCGTTCCTCTGCTGCCTTTGTTGACGCCGAAGCCCGGATCTTCCTCCAGCAAGATCCCATAGGTCCGCAGGACCGGGTCCTCGCCGGCCTTTCAGTGGCCTTCGACGCTTCCTGCGAGGAGATGTGGCTGGCGTGGCGGAACGGTGCCTGCCTCGTCCCGGCCCCGCGCGCCCTGGTGCGTTCCGGCATGGACCTTGGCCCATGGCTCATCAACCACGGCATCACAGTGGTGTCTACCGTTCCCACGCTCGCGGCCCTGTGGCCGACGGAAGCCCTCGAGAACGTGCGCCTGCTCATTTTCGGCGGCGAAGCCTGCCCGCCCGAACTCGCTGAGCGCCTCGCGGTGGACGGCCGCGAAGTGTGGAACACCTATGGCCCCACCGAAGCAACCGTCGTGGCCTGCGCGGCTCCCCTCGGCGGGGATGGCCCCGTCCGGATCGGATTGCCACTGGACGGTTGGGACCTCGCCGTCGTCGATGCCGCCGGGGTTCCGGTCGCGGAAGGCGAGACGGGCGAACTGATCATCGGCGGCGTCGGACTGGCCCGCTACCTCGATCCGGCCAAAGACGCCGAAAAATACGCCCCCATGCCGTCCCTGGGGTGGGAACGTGCCTACCGCTCCGGCGACCTCGTCCGCTACGAGGAAGCCGGCCTCATCTTCCAAGGCCGCGCGGACGAACAGGTCAAGCTTGGTGGCCGGCGCATCGAACTCGGTGAGATCGACGCCGCCCTGCAGGCCCTCCCGGGAGTCGCAGGTGCCGCGGCTGCAGTCCGCACGACGGCGGCAGGGAACCAGATACTGGTCGGTTACCTGGCTCCGGCCGGACCTGAGGACATCGACCTCGCAGCTTCCCGCGAGTTGCTCACGGAAAGCCTTCCCGCCGCGCTGATCCCCTTGCTGACGGTGGTGGATTCGCTTCCGACGAAGACCAGCGGCAAAGTGGACCGGCATTCACTTCCCTGGCCGTTGGCGGGCGCGGGCGCCGCGGATGCCGACAAGGCACCCCTCAACCTGCCCGAGGACGCCCAGTGGGTCGTTGAGCAATGGGAAAGCGTCCTCGGCTCGAGCGTCACCTCGCTCGACGCCGACTTCTTCGCCTACGGTGGCGGCTCCCTCGCCGCTGCACAACTCGTCTCGGCGTTGCGCGTGCGCTACCCCACCATCACTGTGGCCGAAATCTACGCGACACCCCGCGTCGGTGCCCTGATCGACGCCGCGCGGCAGTCACTGCCGGAAGGCGGCATCCAGGGGCCGGCGGCGGAACGCACGGTTCGGCCCACCTCCCGGAAATCGCAGATCTTCCAGACCCTGATGGGGATTTTCCTCAACATCCTGGTGGGCATGCGTTGGCTCACCTACCTCATGGCCGCGAACCATTTGCTGGCCGACTTCGCCGGTTTCACAGCCGCTCCCGTCGTGTCCTGGTGGTGGATCCTGGCATCTTGGCTGGTGTTCGTCAGCCCGCCCGGACGCATGGGCATCTCGATCCTGGCCGCGCGAACCCTCTTGCGTGGAGTCCGGCCCGGAACCTACCCGCGCTCAGGCAAAGTCCACTTGAAGCTATGGCTGGCCGAACAGATCCAGGATCTTTCGGGCGCCATCAGCCTTGCCAGCGCTCCGTGGGTTCCCTACTACGCCAGGGCGCTGGGGGCGAAGATCGGTAACAACGTCCATTTGCACTCCTTGCCTCCGGTCACAGGGCTGCTGTCATTGGGCAGCGGCTGCAACATTGAACCCGAAGTGGATCTCTCGGCCTGGTGGATCGACGGTGACTATGTCCACATCGGCGCCATCCATGTAGGTGCCGGCGCCACAGTGGGCTCCCGCAGCACGCTCATGCCAGGAACCAGCATCGGCGCAGGTGCGCGTGTGGAGCCCGGTTCCGCGGTGCTGGGCAAGGTCAGGGCCGGGCATCTTGTTGCCGGCTCCCCCGCAGAACGCCGTGGCAAAGCCAAGAATGGATGGCCCGAGACCCCGTCGTCGCACCATCTGATCGGCCGGCTCTGGTTTGCGGCGTTCGCTGCGGCCTCGGCGCTGCTTGCCTTGATCCCCTACATTTCGGCATTCGTCGCCGCGATCGTCATTCTGGCATTCATCCAAGGCAGGAGTTCCCTGCAGGATGCCTTCCCAGAACTCCTGCTTGCCATTCCCTTGGCGGCACTGGCCTGGTTCCTGTGCAATCTCCTGCTGATCCTGGCGACCACCCGGATGCTCGGCGTCGGTCTCAAGGAGGGGTACTATCGGGTCCGCAGCCGCGTCGGCTGGCAGGTTTGGGCCACTGAACGTGTGCTCGACATGGCGCGGGACCTGCTCTTCCCCATCTACGCCAGCCTCTTCACCCCTGTGTGGCTTCGCCTGCTGGGCGCCAAAGTTGGCCGTAACGTGGAGGCTTCCACGGTGCTGCTGCTGCCACGCATGACGACCATCGGCGAAGGCGCGTTCCTCGCCGACGACACCATGGTGGCCTCTTACGAGCTTGGCGGCGGCTGGATGAAGATTGGTCCGGCCAAGATCGGCAAACGCTCATTCCTCGGCAATTCCGGGATGACCGCAGCAGGCCGAAGCGTGCCCAAGAACTCACTGGTCGCGGTCCTGTCGGCCACGCCGGCCAAGGCAAAATCGGGCACCTCCTGGCTGGGCAGTCCGCCTGTCAGGCTGCGCCGGACCGCCGTCAATGCAGATCAGAGCCTCACCTTCAACCCGCCGTTGGCCCTCAAGACCAAACGGGCCCTTTGGGAATTGTGCCGGCTGGTGCCGGTCATCCTGACAGTGGGGATCGCCGTCGGTATCATGCTGGTCCTCGACTGGATCGCGACGGAGTCCTCCTACTGGCTCGCGGCCGTCCTTGGGGGCGTCGTGGTCCTCGCCGCAGGTGCCGTGGCCGCAGCAAGTTCGGTTGCCGCAAAGTGGATACTGGTGGGCCGCATCAAAGCGGGCGAGCATCCCCTGTGGAGCTCGTTCATCTGGCGCAACGAAGTGGTGGACGCCTTCATCGAGATGGTGAGCGCTCCGTGGTTCGCACGTTCGGCGTCCGGCACGCCGGCGTTGGTGTGGTGGCTCCGGGCGCTCGGCGCGAAAATCGGCCGGGGTACCTGGTGCGAGAGCTATTGGCTGCCCGAAGCCGACCTTGTCACGCTCGGCGAAAGCTCCACGGTCAACCGTGGCTGCGTGGTCCAGACACATCTCTTCCACGACCGCATCATGGCCATCGACACCGTTGTCCTTGGGGACGGCGCCACGATGGGCCCGCATGGCGTCATCCTGCCGCGGGCCAGCATCGGGGCCGGCGGAACGGTGGGACCGGCGTCGCTGGTCATGCGTGGCGAGACTGTTCCTGCGGGCACCTATTGGATGGGCAATCCCGTCAGCCCGTGGTCCGGGCCGTAGCGTAGATTGGCAAGAGGACCGGTGAAAACCACCAGCGCATGACAACAGCAGCACAGCAAGCTACACGGAGGCAGCCAGCGCACATGAGCCGCAGCGAACCAGGAACAACCACAACTGCCGTCGACCCCTACACCCTGCACCACGGGAGCACGGCATTCCAGGTGCTGAGGTACGAGCTGGACCTGGACTATAGCCTGGGCAGCAACCGGCTCAACGGCCGCGCGATGCTTCGTTGCATAGCCCTCGAAGACACGGACTCGGTGATCCTGGATCTGGTGGGCCTGAAGGCTTCCAAAATCTTGATGGACGGCAAGAAAGTGCCGAAGTTCAGTACCCGCGGCGAGCACCTCGTGATTACGGCCAAGGACCGGTTGCGGACAGGCCGGCATTTCACAATTGAGCTCCGCTACGACGGCAATCCTAAGCCGCGCCGGGGCCTGTGGGGCGAGGTCGGTTGGGAAGAGCTCGACGACGGCGTCCTGGTTGCCGGGCAGCCGAACGGTGCCGCGTCCTGGTTCCCGTGCAACGACCATCCGCGGCACAAGTCCAGCTACTTGATCAGTATCACCACCGACGACAACTACCGCGCCATCTGCAACGGCCGCCTCGTCTCCCACAGCAGGAAATCAAGCCGCGAAACCTGGGTCTACGAACAGGGCGAGCCGATGGCAAGCTATCTCGCCACTGTGCAAATCGGACGCTACCGGCTTCACCAACTCAGCCCCTCCCTCGGTGGGGCCCGCACCGGGACCGCCCCTCATGCCGAAGCCCTGCGGCAGGCCCCGGTGCCCCAGTTCGTTGCAGTCACCCCTGGTTTGTTGACCGAGGCCCGCGAAGGCCTGGCACGGCAGGCCGACATGATGCGCACCTTCGTGGAGTGTTTCGGTCCGTATCCCTTTGCGGAATACACGGCCGTCGTGACCGAGGACGAACTGGAAATCCCCCTTGAGGCCCAGACCCTCTCGATCTTCGGGAGGAACCACATGGAGCAATCGTGGGACGCGCAGCGCCTCATCGCCCACGAGCTGTCCCACCAGTGGTTCGGCAACTCGCTCACGGTGAGCAGTTGGCGGGACATCTGGTTGCATGAGGGCTTCGCGTGCTACGCCGAGTGGATCTGGTCCGAGGAAGCCGGCGTCATGTCCCTCGCCAACCGTGCAAGGGCCGCGTGGCGCAAGCTCGACGCGGGCGCCCAGGACCTGGTGATCGGCGACCCCGGACCGGAGCACATGTTCGATGACCGCGTCTACAAGCGCGGGGCCCTTGCCCTCCACGCCGTCCGTCTCGCGTGCGGGGACGCAGTGTTCTTCGGATTGTTGCGGCATTGGACCGAGGTCAAGCGCCACAGCTCGGTGTCCACGGCGGAATTCATCGCCGCGACGAACGCTTACGTCCCGGGGCTCGATGCGGCCACCGTCCTGGAACCGTGGCTGTACCAAGCAAGGCTGCCCGCCTTCGGCTGATCCCCGGATTCAGCGGGACGTTGCCGCCAGGGCGGCAAGCAGTCCGGCCGGAAGGTCCCGACCGTCGGCGCTGGCCGGGAGGTCCAGGTCCCACAGCCCCGGCCTTTCAAGCACATCGAGGGAATCCGGGGCCACCCTGAGCCCTTCGCCAGTCATCTTCAACCAGGCTTCCTTGCGTGCCCACAATCGTGCGCGCTCCTGAGCCCGACGCCCGGGCTCCAGCGCGTTGAGATGGCGCCGCTCTCGTGCGGTCAGGGCAACGTCGTCAAAGCCGGCGAACTCCGTGCCCGCCGTATTCTCCAGATCGACGCCCACCCGGAGCCCGGGTTCCGGATTCACGACGGCGGCAAACAGCACCCAGCCCGACGACCGTGAGGCGCTGAGCACCAGGGGTGCGGGGTCGCCGTCGAGCAGGTACCCGGGCCGGCCATGTGCGATGTCCGGACCGGCACCGCATTCCGGGCACTCATAGGCCGCATGGAGCCTCGAAGCGGGAACACCCAGGAGGGTTGCGGCAAAGTTTTGTTGCGCCAGCCGGGACGCCAGGAACTCCATTCGGAAGACCGGGGCCATGGCGTCTCCCCGAAGGGTCTCGGCCGGAGACAACAATTCCGCCGCCGTCTTCTCGATGGCGGCGGAATCAGCAGGATCCAGGGGCTGGATGTGAACAGCCAGCCCCTGGATCCCCGGGTTGGTACTCGTCAGCGCTGGACCGCCCCGAATCGCTCTGCGGCGACGGCGACGGCGGCCTCGCGTGCCTCCGATGCCTCATCGGCGGTCAAGGTGCGGTCCGTGGCACGGAATCGCAGCCCGAAGGCGAGCGACTTCTTGCCGTCTTCGATGCCCTGGCCCGCGTAGACATCGAACAGGGCGACGTCTTCGAGGAGTTCGCCGGCGCCTTCCCGGAGGGCGGCCAGTACGGCGTCCGCAGGAACGTCCTGCGGCACCACGAGGGCAACGTCCTGGGTGGCCACCGGGAAACCGGAGATGTGCTTGGCAACAATGACGTCCGGAGCGGCGTCGAAGAGTGCATCCGCGTTGAGCTCGAGCGCCACGGAACGTGCGGGCATGTCATGTGCGGCGAGCAGCTTGGGGTGCAATTCGCCGGCGTAGCCCACGACGTCGCCGGAGCGGAGCGCCAACTGGGCGGCACGCCCAGGGTGGAACGCCTGGTGGCTGCCTTGGCTGACCACGAGTTCCACCCCGAGGACGTCGCCGACGAGCCGGGCAACATCCAGGGCGTCGGCCCAGTCCCAGGCACGCGGAGTGTGGGCCGCCGCGGCCGGGGAATCATGGCCGGTCAAAACAGCGGCGATGTGCAGCGGCTGGTCCGGGACGCCGTCGTACAGTCCGTCAAGAACCTCGTCGGAAGGTTTGACGCCCAGCGGCGGGATGGATGCCGTGCCCAGCTGACCGTCGGGAAGGAACACCGAGCCTGCCTCGAAGAGGGCGAGGTCCCGGAACCCGCGGGAGTGGTTGCGGCGGGCAACCTCGATCAGGCCGGGAAGCACGGAGGTACGCAGGTAACCGTGTTCCTCACTGATCGGGTTGGCCAGTTTGAGGGCGGTGCGTGCCGCGCCTTCCTCCGCAACGCCGAAGGTGTCATTGGCCGACTTGGAAACGAACGGGTAAGAGAGGACCTCGGTGAGCCCTGCGTCGGCGAGCGCCTGGACCACGCGGCGTTTCTGCTGCTGTGTCCGGGTCAAGCCGCGGCCTGGAGGGGCCACAGGCAGGGTGGCCGGGATGTTGTCGTAGCCAACCAGCCGTGCGATTTCCTCGGAGAGGTCTTCCTTGGTTTCCAGGTCATTGCGCCAGCTCGGTGCCGTGACCACATAGGAGCCGCCCACCTCGTCCCTTAGGACGATGGCGCCGAGGTCCTTAAGGGAACCCGTGATCTGTTCTTCGGTGAAGTCGATGCCGATCCGGGAGGCCGCGTAGCCGGCCGGCAGCTCGATGGTCACCGCGTCAGGCGCGGTCCCGACGTCGGTACCGGCTTCGTCTGCCGTCCCGCCGGCCAGTTCAAACAGGAGGTCGACGACGCGTTGGGCAGCAACGCTGGCAACCTGCCAATCCACTCCGCGTTCGAAGCGCTTGGACGCCTCTGACGGCAGCTTGTGCCTGCGGCGGGACCGCCCGATCGAGACCTCGTCGAAGTGCGCTGCCTCGACCAGGATGTTGGTGGTCGAATCGGAAACCTCGGTGTTGGCTCCACCCATGACGCCGGCGATGCCGATTGCGCCGGAGTCGTCGGTGATCAGGAGGTCTTCGACGTCGAGCGCACGCACTTTGTCGTCGAGGGTGGTGATCTTCTCCCCCGCGACGGCGCGGCGGACCACGATGTCGCCCGAAAGCTTGTCGAGGTCGTAGCAGTGGTTCGGCTGGCCGAGTTCGAGCATCACGTAGTTGGAAATGTCGACAGGCAGCGAAATGGAGCGGATGCCTGCCAATCGCAGCCGGGAGACCATCCATGGCGGGGTGGGGCGGGTGGCGTCCACACCGCGGACCGTGCGGGCCACGAAGCGGTCACAACCGGGCTTGCCGTAGATGGGCGCGTCGTCGTTGAGCTTGACGCCGTAGCCGCCGGAGACTGCCGCAGGGGCATTGACCTTCGCTGCCGGGTCCGTGAAGACGGTTCCGGTGGCGTGGGCATATTCGCGGGCCACGCCGCGGATCGAGAACGCGTAGCCGCGATCCGGAGTGACGTTGATTTCGGCGGCTTCGTCGTAGAGGCCCAGAAGGGACATGGCGTCGGTGCCGATTTCGGGATCGAGGCCAATGCGGGAAAGCACCAGGATGCCGTCGTGGTCCTCGCCGATGCCAAGTTCACGGACGGAGGCGATCATGCCTGCGGACAGGTGCCCGTACGTCTTGCGCGCGGAAATGTGGAAATCACCCGGGAGCACGGCGCCCGGGAGGGTCACCACAACCTTGTCTCCCTCGACGAAGTTATGGGCACCGCAAATGATGCCCTGAACCCCGGAAGGGTCGATGCCCTTGCCGGTCAGGGTCTGCTCCTGGCCTTCAGGGACCACGCGGACCTGGCACCAGTTGATGGTCTTGCCGTTGCTCTGCGGTTCCTTGACGAGGCTCAGGACCTGGCCCACCACGATGGGACCCTTGAGTTCGTCCGTGGGGCGGTGGACGGCTTCCTCTTCAAAGCCGACCTTGACGAGTTCCGCCATGACGTCTTCGGCCGTGGCGTCGGCCGGAACCTGCGCGAATTCACGCAGCCATGAAAGTGGGATACGCACTGTTAGATCTCCATCCCGAAGTGCTCGCTGAAACGTACATCGCCTTCGATCATGTCGCGCATGTCGCCGACCTCGTTGCGGAACATGAGCGTGCGCTCGATGCCCATGCCGAAAGCAAAACCTGAATACTCGTCCGGGTCGATGCCGGCAGCGCGCAGGACGTTGGGATTGACCATGCCGCAGCCGCCCCATTCGATCCAGCGAGGACCGCCCTTGGCGCCGGGGTGCCAAATGTCCAGCTCCGCGGACGGCTCGGTGAACGGGAAGTAGTTGGGACGCAGGCGGATCTGTGCCTCGTCTCCGAACATCTGCCGGGCGAAGTGCTCCAAAGTGCCGCGCAGGTCGGCCATGCTCAGCTTCTTGTCGATGGCCAGGCCCTCGAACTGGTGGAACACGGGCGTGTGGGTGGCATCGAGTTCATCGGTGCGGAATACCTTGCCCGGGCACAGCACGTAGATGGGCACTTCGCGCTCCAGCATGGAGCGGACCTGTACCGGGGAAGTGTGCGTGCGCATGAGCAGGTGCGCCTCGGGAGGCTCCACGAAGAAGGTGTCCTGCATTTCGCGGGCGGGGTGGTCGGGCTTGAAGTTGAGGGCGTCGAAGTTGAACCACTCGGACTCGACCTCGGGTCCTTCGGCGATTTCCCAGCCCATGCCGACGAAGATGTCCGCCACGCGGTCCTGCAGGGTGGACAGCGGGTGGCGCGCACCGGCACGGCGCCGCCGCGGCGCTGCCGTGACATCGACGGTTTCCTCCACAAGGATGCGGGCGTCGTTTTCGGCTTCTAGCACAGCGGTCCGTGCCGCGAGCGCCTGGTTGACGCGGCCACGGGAGGAACCCATGAGCTTGCCTGCGGCGGCCTTCTGCTCCTTGGGCAGGCCACCGATTTCACGGTTGGCTAGGCTCAAGGGCGACTTCTCGCCGGTGTGCGCCAAGCGGACGGCTTTGAGTTCTTCGAGGGAGGATGCAGCAGCAATCGCGGCGACGGCTTCCTCAACGGCAGCGGTGATGGCGGCCTCATCCAGAGGGTTCGGGATGGCAGCGCCCGGCAAAGTGTCAGTCATCTACTGTTCTTAGCTACGAGTCGGAAATAGTCTTCACCAGGCAGGGCCATGGCAAAAGCAGGAGCGATGCTCGCTGGACGCGTCCGGCGAGCACTAACATCCAGTCTAGTAGAAGGGTTGGGCGGGGCTTTAACCCGTGACACCGTCCGGACGGCGTTCGCCAGCGCCCGGGGCTAGCATGGCCTCATGACACCGGTCCGCACCATCACTGTCACCGGAGAAGGAACCGCTGAAGCCGTTCCCGACCTGCTCACGCTCACGCTCGCCGTCGAGGTCAGGCGCGACGCCGCCGAAGCTGCGTATGGCGACGCCGGAGCGATCGCCTCGGCTGTGACGGAGGCCTTGCGAGGGCACGGTGTGGCCGGTCTTGACCTGCGGACTAGTGGCCTCAATCTGCGTGCCGAACTCGTCTGGGCCGAACACCAGGGGCAAAAGGTCACTGGTTATGTTGCATCAACCACCTTGGTTGCCCGGGTCGGCCCGTCGTCAGCGGCCCCCGCGGCCATTTCCGCCGCGGTGGCTGCAGGCGGTGACAGCCTTCGCATCAACGGGATCGAACAAGGATTCACGGATGCCCCGGCCGTCGCGGCGCGGGCACAAGAGGCTGCATGGCGGGAAGCCGAAGCGCAGGCGGCCCGATTTGCCGCACTTGCCGGCGCCCGCTTGGGGCAAGTGCTATCCATCGATCAGCGGCCGGAGCATGGATCGCCGGTGCCCATGTTGGCCGGTTTGCAGCGCGCCTCAGCGAGCGAAGGCGTGGCCATCGAAGCGGGACTGGTAGCGGTTTCCGCGAGCGTTGTGGTGCAGTGGGAGCTGGATTCGCCCGAGAGTGACGCCGGCTGATCCGTGACCCTAGGTGGGCGGCGCCAGTCTAGTGAACAGCTCCCGCGGACAGCTTCGCGTCCACCGGAGTCTCAAGCGCAGTGCGAACGACGACGGCGATCCCCCGGCCCATGTCCTGCGTCGCCATGCCGGGCGCGGCACTACCCTGCGGCAGGTGCGCCTTGTCATAGGGAACGTGGATGAAGCCACCTCGCGCGCGCCGCGCAACAGCTCTGGAGAGCTCATGCATCAGGGCATAGAACACATGGTTGCATACGTACGTCCCGGCGGTCTGCGAGACTTCGGCGCGGATTCCGGCGATCTGCAGCGCTCGCAGCGCGGACTTCACCGGCAGTGTGCTGAAGTACGCCGCGGGCCCTCCCGGCACCACCGGTTCGTCGATGGGCCTGTTTCCGGCGTTGTCCGGGATTCTGGCGTCATCGCAGTTAATGGCCACGCGCTCCAGGGAGAGCCGGTCCCGGCCGCCGGCGAGCCCGACGCAGACGACCAACTCCGGGCGCACCCTCCCCATGGCCTCGCGCAGGACCGCAGCGGATTCCCCGAAAATGCACGGTAGTTCGAGCGTTTCCACTTCATGCCCTTCGGCGCGCAAAATTTCCTGCGCTTCGAGGACTGCAGCCCACGAGGGATTGCTGGAATCGCCGCCAAAAGGTTCGAATCCCGTCAGCAGAATCATGAACCCACCCTAGCAACAGCGGACCCGGCTTCCGGGTTCCCCGCTCGATCTTTCACAGGTCTTCTTTCACAGGCCTTCTTTCACAGGCCTTGACAAGTGTTAGAACATATATTCGAATGGAGGCCATGAGATGGGACGCACAAGCACTTTCACCACAACGTGGTCCGGCACCCGGAGACAACAGCAACAGCGTTCTGTCCGGAGCCGCCCCAGCTTCGGACGCACTGCTGCCGCTGGCCGGGCTTGTGCGTTCCGTCTCAACTCCCGAATTCTCCGGAGTCACCTTTCATGAGGTCACCGCCAAATCGGTGCTCAACAAGGTGGCGTCCGGTTCCCAGATGCCTTTTGAATGGACGGTCAACCCCTACCGCGGATGCAGCCACGCCTGTGTCTATTGCTTCGCCCGCAAGAGCCACACCTATCTGGAGTTCGACGCCGGACACGATTTCGATTCCCAAGTGATAGTGAAGATCAACGCGGCAGAGGTCCTGCGTAAGGAACTGTCCAAACCGTCGTGGGGCCACCATCATGTGGCCCTTGGCACCAATACGGATCCCTACCAGCGGGCAGAGGGCCGCTACCAGCTGATGCCGGGGATCGTCCGGGCCCTGGCCGATTCCGGTACTCCGTTCTCCATCCTCACCAAGGGAACCCTCCTGGGCCGCGACATCCCCCTCCTCAAGCACGCCTCCAGCCAAGTGCCCGTGGATCTGGGAATCTCGCTGGCCATGACTGACGAAGCCCTGGCCTCGGCGGTGGAACCGGGCACGCCCGCACCGCGCGCCAGGCTCAAGCTCATCCGCCGGCTGCGCGAGGCCGGGCTGCCTTGTGGTGTCATGGCCATGCCCATCCTGCCGTGGCTGACGGACAGCGATGACGCCCTGGAGTCGCTCTTTACCGCCCTGTCCGGAGCCGGCGCCACTGGGGTGACTGCCGGGGCGTTGTACCTGAAGCCGGGCACGCGGGAATGGTTCATGCAATGGCTGGCGGCACACCACCCCCGCCTTGTCGGCAAGTACCAGCGTCTCTACGGCCAAGGCTCGTACGCCTCGAAGGAATACAGGACATGGTTAACCGGCCGCATCAACTACTTCAAGGCCCGTCACGGCTTTTCCGGGAGCAGCGGTTTCAGCCACAGGAACGCGACCGCGGGCAAGGAGACATCGGCTTCCCTTCCACCGACTTCCTTTCCAACAACTGGTCAGTCCACTCTTTTCTAGCCGAGCAGGCCGGAGGCCACCCGTTCCAGCAGTGCGCGGACAATCGGCAGGTCAGCAGGAATCCACGGCAAGGTGAACGCCTCCTCTCCATTGCCAAGCGGAACCCATCGGAGTTCATCGTGGTCCTGGAGCGGACGCGGTTCGCCGTCAAGCAGTTCGGCGAACCATACCCTCATGACGGCCCGCTCGTTCAGGGGCCAACCGGCGCCTGCGTCCGGTTCCACTTCGGCCCCAAGCCGGACAGTGATCCCGAGTTCCTCGAGCAGTTCGCGGTGCAGCGCGTCTTCGAAGGACTCCCCCGCCTCCAGCTTGCCGCCCGGAAACTCCCACATTCCCGCGAATTGCGGCGGGGCGCTGCGTCTTGCGGCCAGCAGCCGCTTCGGGTTTTCAAGGGAATCGACGACGGCGGCGCCCGCCACGCTTATCAGTCCAGTCACCGCAACAGTCTATTGGCCGTCAGGTCATCACCCCTGCCTATGGAAGTTGTCACATTCAGGCACATTCGCCGGAGACTCGCACTAAGCTTAAAAGTCGGCTTTATTCCCTTCGAGTGACATCCCGCTCGCCCCCCAAGAAACAGGACGATGACCACTACCGCTGTCAGCAAGACCTCCCAAAAGACCGGAAGCCGTCACGTGTCGCTGGCGATCTTCGCCCTTGCCATGGGTGGATTCGCCATCGGAACCACGGAGTTCACCATGATGGGCTTGCTCAAGGAGATCGAGCAGGGACTCAACATCAGCACTCCCGAGGCCGGGAACCTCATTTCCGCCTACGCCTTGGGCGTCGTAGTGGGTGCGCCGATCTTCGCGGCGCTGGGCGCCCGGCTCCCCCGCAAGCAACTTGCCTTGGGACTCATGCTGTTCCTCTCCATAGCGAACCTGACGTCCTTCATTGCACCGGACTACGGAACCATGTTGATCACGAGGTTTGCCTCGGGACTGCCGCATGGCGCCTTCTTCGGGATCGCCGCTGTCATTGCGGCGAGCCTGGTTGCTCCCACCAAGCGCGGTTGGGCAATTTCGATGGTCATGGGCGGCCTTACCATCGCCAACGTCATCGGTGTTCCTGCGGCTACCTGGCTCGGCCAGACTTTCGGGTGGCGCCTGCTCTTCGTGGTGGTGGGAGTCATCGGCCTGGCCACCAGCGTGTTGCTGTGGAAGTTTGTCCCCTTTGAGCCTGCCCACCCGGAGGCGAGCATCCGCCGGGAACTTGGTGCCCTCAAGCGCATTCAGGTGTGGCTGGCATTGCTGATCGGAATCATCGGTTTTGGCGGCTTCTTCGCGACCTACACGTACATCTCCCACACCATGACGTCCGTGGCCGGCATCCCACAGTCGCTGATACCCCTCGTAGTCGCCCTCTACGGACTCGGCATGGTGGCAGGCAATATCCTCGGCGGCCGCATCGCCGACAAGTCCGTCATGGGAACCATCTACCGGGTCCTTCCCCTCATCGCCTTGGCGCTGGTGGCCTACGCGGTCGCCGCCCACTGGGCGTGGTCGGCATTCATCATGGTCTTCATCGTCGGCGGTATCGGCTCCATGCTTATCCCGCCGTTGCAGACGCGCCTCCTGGACGCTTCGCCGGACGCCCCATCCTTGGCTTCTTCGCTCAACCACTCCGCCCTCAACATCGCCAACGCCCTCGGCGCGTTCCTCGGCGGCGTGGTCATCGCTTGGGGCTGGGGATACGTCGCCCCTGCCCTCGTCGGCGCTGTCCTGGCCATCCTTGGGCTCGGCGTCGCGGGCATCAGTGGCTGGTTGGAGCGCAAGCGGCCGCTGGCGGCATAGTGCTGGCGGATAACGCGCCCCCCGCCGCTCTCTTGTCGCGGGGCTGCTTAGACCTGGACCCGCTCGACGTCGGGCTCCAGGTAGATGACCCGGGCGATCGGTACTGCAGTGCGGATCCTGAGTTCGGCGGCGTCGATCGCTTTGGCGATCGCCTGACCGGTATCTGCCGCGCCCACGCTGATCTTCGCAGCGACAAGCAACTCCTCCGGGCCCAGGTGCATGGTCTTGAGGTGGATGATGCGCGTGCCATCGGACTCAATTGCTTCCGTGATCCGCGCGTTGTCCTCTTTGGTGGCTGATTCGCCGAGTAGCAAGGACTTGGTTTCGACCGCGAGCACGACGGCGATTCCCACAAGAAGCAGGCCGATCATCCCTGTGCCCGCGGCGTCCCACAAGCCGTTGCCCGTGATGAGGGTCAGGCTCACGCCGAACAGCGCGAAAACGAGGCCCAGGAGAGCTCCGAAATCCTCCAGGAGGATCACGGGCAGTTCCGGCTGCTTGGCGTTGCGGATGAACTTGATCCAGCTTTGTTTGCCGCGCAAGGGATTGGATTCGTGGATTGCGGTGCGGAAAGAGAAGGATTCCGCCACAATCGCACCGAGCAGCACGGCCAGCGGGACCCACCAGAAATCGCCTTCAATGGCGTGGGGGTGCTGGAATTTCTCCCAGGATTCGAACAGCGCGAAGAGGCCGCCAACGCTGAACAGCACGATCGAGACAATGAAGGCGTAGATGTAGCGTTCACGGCCATAGCCAAACGGGTGTTCGGGGCTTGCGGCGCGCTGCGCCCGCTTCCCGCCAAGCAGCAGCAGCAACTGGTTGCCGGAGTCGGCTACCGAGTGGATTGCCTCGGCCAACATCGACGACGACATCGTCAGGACGAATGCGACAAACTTGAGCACAGCGATCGCCAGGTTGGCACTCAATGCCGCCACGATTGCCTTGGTACCGCCATTTGCAGCCACGAAAGCTCCACCTCTTCTTCGGTTCAGGGGATGTGAGTGAATCGGCAGGAACGGACCGCGGGGTCGCGCCCCTGCAAGCAATACCGTACCTGCCGAGAAATTGTCAGGAGGCGTGCTGGGAGCGTGCGCTGGCGTAAAGGCAGACGGTGGCAGCTGTGCCGAGGTTCAGGCTTTCCGCCGAACCGTAGACGGGCACTGCGACACGATGGTCGGCAAGGGCCAGCTCCGAGTCTGAAAGTCCTTGCGCCTCGTTGCCGAACAGCCAGGCCGTCGGGGCTTCGAGTGCGTAGGCGGAAGGCGCTGCCGACGCGCCCAGGCGGCGTGCCGCGTTCTCGTCCTGAAGTTTGTCCAGGTTGAGGGTGCCGTAACCGTCCGCGGCGAGGATCCCGATGCCGCGCTCCTTGCAGAGGGCCACGAGCTCCTCGACGTCCGCACCCAGGACAACCGGCAGGTGGAAAAGCGAACCAGCCGTGGACCTCACAGCCTTCGGGTTGTAAATATCAACGCTGGAGGCCGTCAAGACCACTGCATCCGCCCCGGCCGCATCAGCGGCCCGAAGTACCGTTCCGGCGTTGCCGGGATCCCGCACTTGGCACATGACGGCGATCAGCCGCGGTCCGGCGTCGAGCACTGATTCAAGGCTGACGTCCACAAAACCGCAGACGGCCACAATCCCCTGGGGATTGACGGTGTCCGCCATGGCGGCCAGGACATCGTCATTCGCGAGCCGCAAGGCAACGCCGTCGGCGAGCTCGGCCAGTTCAGGGAGCCGGTCCAGGCAGCTTTCGCTCGCGAAGACTTCGTGTACGACGCCGGGCTCCCCCGCCGCGGCCCGCTCCCGGTGCAGGACGAGCGCCTCGCGGACGGCCTGGGGGCCTTCCGCGAGGAACCGACCGCGCTTTAAACGGGCCGGGCGCCCTGCAAGCTTCGCGACATCCCTGACCCGATCGGCTCGGGGGTTGGACATCGGAAGTTCTTGCGGGCGCCCGGTTTCGTTCATATACAGAACTTTAGTGGCAGTTGCCACTGTCCCATGAACTGAGGCTACGAGTGCTACTCAGCAGCTTCAGCGGCTGGCTTCTTCGCAGCCTTGGCCTTGGGGGCCTTGGCAGCGGGCTCTTCCTCGGAAACGGAGGCCTTGACTGCCGGAGCAGCCTTGGTAGCCGCAGAAGTCTTGGCGGCAGCCTTCGGAGCGGCTTCGGCCTTGACGGCCGGAGCGGAGGTGTCGGCAGGCAGGGAATCCTTGGCAACCTTGACCAGCGCGGCGAAAGCGTTGGCGTCGGAAACGGCCAGCTCTGCCAGCATGCGGCGGTCAACCTCGACCTCAGCGGCCTTCAGGCCCTGGATCAGACGGTTGTAGGTCAGGCCGTTGGCGCGGGATGCAGCGTTGATGCGCTGGATCCAGAGGCGACGGAAGTCACCCTTCTTCTTGCGGCGGTCGCCGTAGCTGTACACAAACGAGTGCAGCAGCTGCTCTTTTGCCTTGCGGTACAGGCGAGACCGCTGACCGCGGTAACCCTTGGCCCGTTCAAGGACAACCCGACGCTTCTTGTGGGCGTTTACCGCCCGCTTCACACGTGCCACGTGCGTACTCCTTCAAAATTCTTATCCCAAGCTGCTACTGCCGGAAACCCGGCCGGCCTGAGAAGGCTTTGGTGTAGTCGGCAGCTACCGGATGGCAGCAACCAGAAAACTTGGAACTTAGACGCCGAGCATCTTCTTGATGACCTTGGCATCGCCCTTGAAGACGATCTTGTCGCCGGCAAGGCGACGGGTCAGGGTGGAGGACTTGTGCTCCAGGTAGTGGCGGCGGTTGGCCTGCTGACGCTTCAGCTTGCCGGTACCGGTCAGCTTGAAGCGCTTCTTAGCACCACTGTGGGTCTTCATCTTCGGCATGGGAACCGATCTCCTTACGTGTCCGCAGATTGGGTCTGCAGTTCTTTCGTGCAGCTACCCCATAGGGGGCGGCTGCTGCTTTCGTGCCGGGCGGAGGGGATGCCTCCGGCGGCGTGACTAGTTGGTCTTGCGTGCCGCTGGCTTCGGAGCGGCCTTGGGGGCTGCCGGTCGAGCAGGGGGCTTCGGAACCGCGGGCTTCGCCATCGGTTTCGGTACTGGCGTGGCAGCAGGCTTGGGGGCAGCCGGTACAACAGGCTTCGAAGCTGCCTGCTGAGGAGCCTTTGCCGGTGCCGGTGCCTTCACTGGTGCCGGTGCGGCAACCGGAGCGGCCACCGGAGCTGCCTCAACCACGGGAGCCTTTTCGACAACCGGGGCTGCTTCAACCACGGGAGCCTTTTCGACAACCGGGGCTGCTTCAACTACGGGGGCTGCTTCAACCACAGGGGCTTCTTCGGCAACCGCTTCCTCAGCGGCCGGAGTCTCTTCGACTTCAGCAGCCTCCGCCTCAACGGCGTCGGGAGCGGTTTCCTCGGCCTGGGTTTCCTCGGTCTGGGTTTCCCCAGCCTGGGTCAAGAGTTCCGCCGGGAGCAAGTCCGCGAGTGACTGGGTCAAGGGAGCATCCTCGCCTGAGACGTCAATCCGGCCTGCAGCCTTGGCTTCATTCTGGGCTTTGGCTTCTGCCCGCTGCGCCGCGCGGCGGGCCTCGGCCTTGGCCTCAGCCTTGTTCTTCAACGGACCAATCACCATGACCATGTTGCGGCCATCGATGCGCGGGCTGGACTCAATCACGCCAACTTCGGCAACGTCCTCAGCGAAGCGCTGCAACAGGCGGATGCCCATTTCAGGACGCTGCTGCTCACGTCCACGGAACTGGATCATGGCCTTCACCTTGTCACCGGCGCCCAGGAAGCGAAGCGCGTGGCCGCGCTTGGTCTCGTAGTCGTGGGTGTCGATCTTCAGGCGGAAGCGGATTTCCTTGAGAACCGTGTTGGTCTGGTTCTTGCGGGCCTCACGGGCTTTGACAGCGGCTTCGTACTTGTACTTGCCGAAGTCCATCAGCTTGCACACCGGAGGCTTCGCCTGCGGTGCAACTTCAACGAGATCCAGGTCAGCCTCGGCAGCCAGACGCAGGGCGTCCTCAATACGGACGATTCCAACCTGCTCGCCGGCAGGGCCGACCAAACGCACCTCGGGGACGCGGATACGCTCATTGATTCTTGGCTCGCTAATGTCAAAGCTCCTGTTGTTGTGATGAGTATTCCACCGGCAAATAGAGAAGGCCCCCAATTGCTGGCGCAATCGAAGGCCTCGAAGATCGGAGACGGCCCCTCAATGGAGCGTTCGCACCATTCAAGGCTGACCTTGAACGGTGTCCGACCAGGTACCCGGCAACTTACATCCCCGAAGGGAAACGGCTGACGCGGGTGGGAGAGAACTCCGCTTGCAAACTGAAAATCAATTCTACAGAAATCGGCAACCAACCGCACATTAACGATGGGTGGCCGAGCGCTGCGTGTGCCATGGGAAATGGCAACTTCCAGTCGGTCTGTGACAAGCTTACCAGCATGAGCACTTCTGACAGCAATTCCCTCGACCACGAGCCCACCGGCACCGACGCCGGAGTAGGCCAGCAGATCCGCGACATTTCGGAAGTTCCGGCTGTTGAGGTCATCACCACCGGCGCCGTTCACCTCATGAGCGCAGCGGCCGTCAAGGTGGGCTTGGCCGACGACCCCCAAGCCGGGGAGCTCAAGGACCTGGACGAAGCGCGCAAACTGATCACCGCTTTGGCCGGTCTGGTCACCGCCGCAGCACCGGAAATCGGTTCGCAGCACGCTGGCCCGTTGCGCGATGGCCTCCGCTCCCTGCAACTCGCGTTCCGCGAAGCTTCCCTGATCCCCGACGAACCGGGCAAGGGCCCGGGCGAAAAATTCACCGGCCCGGTCAACTGACACGGACTAACCCGTACGACCGCGACGGCGGGCTGGCCTCCTTGGCCGGCCCGCCGTCGTCGTATCCTGGCCGCTTAGGCGCAACTCAGTTGGCGGGATCCTCCGCGCCCGCCCGGGTGGTGGTCATGATCCTGCGCCGACGCAGCTGAAGGAACAGCCCGGCAAGGCACAGCACCACTCCCGCCGTCCCGATGGCGACGAAGCCGGCCCACGGCCCCACGCCGTCGATAAAGAGCCCCGCGACCGGCGAACCGAAGGCCACGCCCGCCGTGAGAGCCGAGCCATACCAGCCCATTGCCTCGCCGCGCCGGTCCTCATCCACGATGTCGGCGACCTTTTCCGAAGCCGCGGACAACACCGGCGCGCAGAGCAGGCCGGGAAGCAGGGACAACAAAGCAAGGGTCCAGGTGTCCCCGGCGAAGCCCATCGGGATGGTCAAGGCCGCCATGCCCAGCAGGAGCAGGATGGGTGAGACGGGCCGGTGCATGGCGCCGTAGATGAGCCCGCCGACTACCGAAGAGGCACACCAGAAGAAGAAAACAATTCCGATCTCGCTCTCGTGCCCGCCGCGTTGCAACACCGCGACGATTCCGACGTCGGTACCGCTCAGTACCATGCCGGATCCTGCGGCGACGGCGAACACGGCGGCGACCGCCGCAGTGAACCACGTGAAGTTCCTGGCCATCTTTCCCCGCAGCCCGGAAGGTTGCGAGACCGTCGGAGCCATCTCTGCAGCGGCTTCCTGGAGATGGGCCGGCGCCGACGCCACCACCGCAGCTTCGGCCGCATGAAGCTCATCGGCATCCCGGTCAGCCGTCTGGCCGGCATCCAGGACGCTCTCGCTCCGGGTGGGCGGGTTGAACCACAGCAGGAAGAGCCCGGCGGCCGAGGTGCACACACCCACGATGGTCAGGCCGAGGACCGTGAACCCGCTGGTAGCCACGACCGCGCCCACCGCGGGGCCGATCATGAAGACCACTTCGGTGCCAATGGAGTCCAAGGCATAGGCCGAACGCCGCTGCTCGCCGTCAACCAGCACACCGAGGGACTGCCGGATGACGCTGAAGATCGGCAGCGTTAACAGGCCCCCGACGAAGACGAGCGGAAGGATCCATTCGTAGCTGACGTGCGGCACCACGGACCAAATCACCAGCTCAGACACCACCGACGGAATAAGCGCCTTGCGCAGGCCGACAGTGTCCACGCGCCGCCCTCGCCACGGAGCGCCAATCGCGATGCCGATGGTGAATACCGCGGCGGCAGCACCTGCGGCAGCGTATCCCTTGCCCAGGGTCAGCACGATGTGCAGGGTGAGCAGAACCCCCGCCGCAGAGTGCGGTATGCGGGCCACCATGCCCACCAGCAGGAGACGCCGCACGGACGTGATGGAAAGCATCTCCCGGTAGAGAGAGAAATTCACGAGATACATCCTCTGTTCTGCCGAGGGCAGGACAAGGACGTTCCCCCTGTGCCTTCGGCTACTGTGCCGCCCGCTGCAAGCTGACTTCGATCGAGTCAACCCGCTCGGCGAACAATTCGTTCTGCGCCCAACGTCCGTTCAGCCCGGAGACGAGATCCTGCACCGCGGCGGCATCCAGACCGTCTTCGAGGTACAGAACCACGCGCAATTCGGGCCCGGGTCCCCCGCCGGCCATGGCCGATCCATCAGCCGTGCGCGAAGCCATACCCGATCCTGGCCGCATCTCCAGGCTGCGCACGGCCGGGTACGTCCCAGCCAAGGAATTGAGAGCAGACTCCAGTTCATCATCAAGGTACGACGGCGTCCAGTCGCGCTGCTGCGCCAGTGACCACATGGCAGGCCGGCGCACGACGAAGGTGACATCCGAACCGGGATCCAAGACAAGCAGCTGGGCTCCCTCCGACACGGCAGACAACGCCGCCCGGGCCGCATAAACCGCGACGGGACGAGCCTGTGGGTGCCACGCTTCGAGGGCGGCAGCCGAGGTGAACACGGGCATAGCCGTGCGGCCATCCGGCGCTTTCAGTGTCACGAGCGCCATGTCGGCCTGCTTGTCGGCATGCAGGCCGTCCACGCCTTCGGCTTCCTCAGCGAGCTGGGCCACCACCGGGACAAAGACCCTGGCCGTTGCCAACGAAGCCACTACGCCGGCCTCGCTGCCGGTACCGGCGAGCAGGGCCGCGACGGCGGCGAGGTACCCGGCGTCGGCCGTTCCGTCGTCGTCCTCGAAATTGTGGATCTTGGCGGCGTCTCCGCCCAGGTTGCGGCCCGCCCAGGGCCGGCCGGCAGAATCGCCTGCTCCCCCGGCACCCGCCAGGGCTGCAGCAATGTGCCCGGGCAACTGCCGGGGTGCCGGAATCGAAGCCTTGTCAGCCGGGGACCGTGGATCCTGCGACATCAGCGGCGGCCGGCGACGTCCAGGGCTTCCGGAAGCGTGAAGGCACCGGCGTACAGCGCCTTGCCGACGATCGCTCCTTCGACCCCGAGCGGTACGAGCTCCCGCAGGACACGCAGGTCCTCGAGGCTCGAGATGCCGCCCGACGCAACGACAGGCTTGCCCGTCTTTTCCACCATCTGGCGCAACAGCTCGACGTTGGGACCCTGCAACGTTCCGTCCTTCGTGACGTCGGTGACCACGTAGCGGGCGCAACCGGCCTCCTCAAGGCGGGCCAGCACCTCCCAGAGATCCCCGCCCTCCTTGGTCCAGCCCCGGCCCGCGAGCGTTGTGCCACGGACGTCGAGCCCGACGGCGATCTTGTCACCAAAGCGGTCGATGGCCCGACGGGTCCATTCGGGGTTCTCCAACGCGGCGGTTCCGAGGTTCACGCGGGCGACGCCGAGCTCAAGTGCACGCTCGAGGGATTCGTCGTCGCGCAGTCCGCCGGACAGCTCCACCTTGACGTTCAGCTGCGAGACGACCTCGCTGATGAGGTCGGCATTGTTGCCGCGGCCGAAAGCTGCGTCCAGGTCCACCATATGCACCCACTCGGCTCCGGCGTTCTGCCAGTTCAGTGCTGCTTCCAGCGGGGTGCCGTAGCTGGTCTCGGAGCCGGCTTCTCCTTGAAGGAGTCGGACGGCCTGGCCGTCCACGATGTCGACGGCGGGCAGGAGTTCCAGGACGGGCAGTTCGGAGGCGGTGGTCATTGAAGTCCTCGGTCTTGTGGGGAGGGGCGTCAGTTGCCCGGCAGGTATTTGGCAGGCGCAGTCATTTGGCAGGTGCACTCATTTGGAAGGCAGGGTGAAGAGGTAGGCCGCCAGCAATGCCAGGCCGGCCAGGACGTAGAACGAAATAGAGACCCAGGCGGGGCGTTTCTGCTGGTGGAAGGAGATTCCGCCGCCAACCAACAGCCCGGCCGCGCCCATGAAGATAACAGACCACATATTAGGCAGCGCCTCCGGCCCCGGCCGCCTGCGGCTGGGTTTTTGCCTGCGGGCGCAAGCCATCGACCCAGTTTCGCAGGAGCCGCGCTCCGGCGTCGCCCGACTTCTCGGGGTGGAACTGCGTGGCGCACAACGGACCGTTTTCCACGGCGGCGATGAAGGGGGCGCCATGCTCGGACCAGGTCACCTTCGGCGGAGCCATGCGGGGCTGGACGACGTCGAATTCCCACTTCTGCACGCCGTACGAGTGAACGAAATAGAAGCGTTCGTGCTCGACGCCGGCGAACAGCTTTGAGCCTTCGGGCACGTCCACGGTGTTCCAGCCCATGTGCGGGACAACGGGCGCAGGGAGGAGTTCCACCTTCCCGGGCCACTCGCCCATGCCTTCGGCCTCGGTACCGTGCTCCACTCCGGCCTCGAACAACACCTGGAGCCCGACGCAGATGCCCAGGACGGGCCGGCCCCCGGCGACACGGCGGCCGATCATCCGGATGGCGTCTACTGCCTTGAGTTCGCGCATCACCGTTTCGAAGGCGCCGACGCCGGGGACCAGGAGCCCGTCAGCGTTCAGGACATCTTCGGGCTTGGCGCTCAACGTGACTGCCGCTCCGGCACGCTCAAGCGCCCGGACCGCCGAGCGGACATTGCCCGAGCCGTAGTCAAGGACCGTTACGGTCGGTTTTCCCTCAGGCGAGGCAGTGCGGCTGGCGGCCTTCGGATCCACGACAGCGCCATCCTTGAGGATGTGCCTACTCACAAGGCGCCCTTGGTGGACGGAATGCCTTCGACGCGGGGGTCGGACTCGACGGCGGAACGGAGCGCACGGGCGAACGCCTTGAACTGGGCTTCCACGATGTGGTGCGGATCCCGACCGGCCAGGACATTCATGTGAAGGCAGATGCCGGCGTGCAGGGTGATGGCCTCAAAGACGTGGCGGGTCAGCGAACCGGTGAAGTGTCCACCGATCAGGTGGTATTCCTGGCCGGCGGGCTCACCGCTGTGGACCAGGTAAGGGCGTCCGGAGACGTCGACGACGGCGTGGGCCAGCGCTTCATCCAGAGGGACCGTGGCCTCGCCGAAGCGGCGGATGCCGGCTTTGTTACCCAAGGCGGTGCGGAGGACCTCACCGAAGGTGATAGCAACATCCTCCACGGTGTGGTGGGCGTCGATGTGGGTGTCTCCGGTCGCCTTGACGGTCATGTCGATGAGCGAATGCTTGCAGAGCGCCGTCAGCATGTGGTCATAGAACGGCACCGAGGTACTGATATCCGAGACTCCCGTGCCGTCGAGGTTGATTTCAACCAGGACGGAGGACTCACTGGTGGTGCGTTCCATGCGTGCTGTCCGGGCGGCCGCCGTGCTGGCGCCGTTTTCGCTCATTGATGATCCTTAGGAGGAAGGTGTGGTGGGACTTGTTCAAGTCTAGGCCGGTGCGGAGACCTGGCCGTCCAGCAAGGCTTCAAGCGCCTCAAGGAAGGCCGTGGTCTCCGGCTCTGTACCGGCGGTGACACGGAGGTGGCCCGGTATGCCGACGTCGCGGATCAGGACACCGCGCTCCAGGAGGCCTTGCCACAGGGCGTGGGGGTTTTCGATTCCGCCGAAGAACACATAGTTCGAATCCGAGGCGGCGGGCTTGAAGCCCATGCGGGTCAACTCGCTGACAATGCGGTCGCGTTGGATCTTGATGTCCTCGACGTCGGCCATGAGGGCTTCGCGGTGCCGGAGGGCAGCCAGCGCGGTTGCCTGGGTGATGGCGGACAGGTGATACGGAAGGCGGACCAAGCGGATCGCATCGGCGACCTCGGGTGCAGCTGCCATGTAGCCGATGCGTGCACCGGCCAGGGCGAATGCCTTGCTCATGGTCCGGGAGACAATAAGGCGCTCCCGGCCAGGGAGGAGCGTCAACGCACTTGGCGTGTTGTCGTGGGCGAACTCGTGGTAGGCCTCGTCCACGATCACGACTGTCTGGCTCGCCTCGCCGGCCTCGTAAACGGCTTCGACGACGTCCAGCCCAAGCCCCGTGCCGGTGGGGTTGTTCGGGGAGCAGAGGAACACGACATTCGGCTTGAGTTCGCGGACCTGCGCGGCGGCCGAGGCTGCATCGAGTCCATAGTCTTCAGCGCGAACTCCAGCTATGTATGCCGTGTCGGTTCCGCTGGCAAGCAGAGGGTACATGGAGTACGTGGGCGGGAAACCGAGCGCGGTCCGGCCGGGGCCACCGAAAACCTGGAGGATCTGCTGCAGTACTTCGTTGGAGCCGTTGGCAGCCCAGATGTTCTCGGCCGCAAGGTCGTGGCCGAGGTATTCCGCAAGGGCCTCGCGCAGTTCGGTGAATTCGCGGTCGGGATAGCGGTTCAGTCCGACGGCGGCTGCCGCTACCGCTTCGGTGATGGCTGCCTGGACATCGGCTGGTACGCCATGCGTGTTTTCGTTGACGTTGAGCAAAATCGGAACATCAAGCTGCGGCGCGCCATACGGGCTCAGGCCGCGGAGGTTGGTCCGGAGGGGAAGTCGGTCAAGTCGCTCAAGCTGGTCACTCACCATGACAGTTTAAGGCGCCACGGTGGATGCACTGAAACTGTGACGGCCCGGCGCCCGTCCAGGCGAACTGTCAGCCCGGCCAACGTTGCTGTCAGGTGGCAGGAATGAACAGTTGCTGGCCCGGCACGATGTGGCCGTCCTGAAGGTTGTTCAGCTGGATAATCTCGGCAACGACGTCGCGCGGATCCCGGGAAGGCGCGGCAATGCCCGCAATCCCCCACAAGGACTGGCCCACTTGCACCGTGACGCTCGTACTGGAGGTGGGCTGCAGCTCGGCGGCGGAATCAGCAGCCTTGGCCGGCGAATTCAGGAATCCCGCCAGGCTGAGCAGCACTGCGACCAAGAGCATTCCAGGGACGCCGAAGAAGACCACGCGGCCCCGGCGGGTCAGGCGAAGCCGGCCCGGTGCCGTACTGCGGCCGGACCTGTGGGTGATGGTGATTGCGGACATGAGAGGAGCCCTTCTGAACAATGCCGCGTTCCGGAATCTCTGGTTGCGGCTGCCAATTCTTGCCTTCAGTCAGTGCTTGCAGGACGGTTGTTCGTTGTTCTGTTCGAACGATTCGAACGAACACCCGGATCCTGCATCACTTTTATAGAACACATATTCGAACCTTGCTATGACATTTTTAGCACTTATCAACGAACGATGTCGAGACTCGCTAGAACAAATGTTTGAAAAACGCCTGTGCCTGCCCTACGTTTGAGTGAAGGAACGAGCACTGAACCAGTGCAACAGGAGGGTCTGACATTTCAGGCCGACAGTCCCGGCAAGCGCCTCAGGGCCGAACGGGCGGAACGGAAGGGCGTTGGCGAACATGGCAGCGAAAGCCACTGGCAGCGGGTCGGGCTCAGCGCGGAGCCAGCAGCCGCAGAAGGCCCCCAAGAGCCTGACCGTCCGCCAGAAGAAAATCCTGGAGACCATCCAACGTTCAGTGAACGATCACGGCTATCCGCCGTCGATGCGCGAAATCGGGGACACGGTTGGTTTGGCCAGCTTGTCCAGCGTCACGCACCAGTTGTCACAGCTCGAGAAGCTCGGCTATCTTCGTCGCGATCCCAAGCGCCCGCGTGCGATGGAAGTCCTCATGCCCTTGACCCTGGACGGCGGCTCCGTCATACCCGGCGTTGAAGCGCCGGCGAAACTCCGCAGCGCCGGCGGCATGGCCGTCACGGAACTCGCGAGTGCCAGTGACACGGCCATGGTTCCCCTCGTCGGGCGCATTGCCGCCGGCGGACCCATCCTGGCGGACCAGACCGTCGAAGACGTCCTGCCGCTGCCCCGCCAGTTGGTAGGCCATGGCGAGCTCTTCATGCTCAGGGTCGCCGGCGATTCCATGATCGACGCAGCTATCTGCGATGGAGACTGGGTGGTGGTACGGCGTCAAAACGACGCCCTCAACGGCGACATCGTGGCCGCACTCCTGGACGATGAAGCCACCGTCAAGACCTTCCGGCAGCGCGACGGCCATACGTGGCTGCTCCCCCAGAACACGCAGTACGAGCCCATCCTGGGCGACCATGCCACCATCATGGGCAAAGTCGTCTCGGTCCTGCGTTCACTTTAGTTCGCGGTAGCGGGGAACTGGGCCCAGGACCGGGGCTTGTTTCCAGCTCCGGGGCAACAGGCTCCGGGATCGGAAACAAACGCCGGTTTTCGCGGGCCTCAGGCCGCTGCTTGCTGGTGCGGCCGATCTAAGCCTTGGCCGACTCGGCGTAAAGCCGTTCGAGCGCACCCCGCACCACTGAACGGTCCGTGGTGGGCCAGAAGGGCGGCAACGCTGCCCGGAGGAAGTTGCCATAGCGCTCGGTCGAAAGCCGTGAATCCAGGACTGCCACGACGCCCTTGTCCCCGGTTGAGCGGATGAGGCGGCCGGCCCCTTGGGCCAGCCGGATGGCCGCGTGCGTTGCCGAAACTGCCATGAAACCGTTGCCGCCGGCCTGCGCCACCGCGCGGGACCGTGCCGTCATCAGGGGATCGTCCGGACGAGGGAACGGTATCCGGTCAATCACTACCAGCCGGCATGAACCGCCTGGAACGTCAACGCCCTGCCAGAGGGACATGGTTCCGAACAGGCATGTGTCCTCCTCCTCGGCAAACTGCCTCACCAACGCGGCCATGGTCGATTCGCCTTGGCACAGGATGTCCACGTCCAGGCGTGATCGCATCGCTTCCGCCGCGTCCTCCGCCGCACGTCGGGAAGAAAAGAGGCACAAGGCTCCGCCGTGCGAGGCCTTGATGAGCTCTTCAAGTTCGTCAAGCGCTTCGGGCGAGGTGCCGCGCCCCGGCTTGGGCAGGTGCTTGGCGACGTACAGCATGCCCTGCTTCGGGTAGTCGAAGGGCGAGCCTACATCCACGCCTGTCCAGCTGGGGGCGCCTTGTCCGGTCAGGCCCAGCCCTCCGGCTGTGGCCTCGAATGCAGAGCCGATTGCCAAGGTGGCGGAGGTCAACACCACGGTATGGCCTGCGAAGAGCCCTTCCCGGAGGCGTCCGGCAACGCTGAGCGGCGCGATATTGATGAGCGCGGGCGAATCCTCGTCGGGCGCCGTGTAGCCCTGCTGCGGATCAAAAGTACTGTTCCGGGAAAACCACACGACTTCCCGGTTTTCCCGCGCCGCGAGGAGCCGTTCGCACAGCTCGAGGATCAACATCAGCCGTGAGCGCGCGAGCTGGCGTCCGCCGTCGACCGCGTTGGACGAATCTCCCTTCGAATCGGAAAGCGCTGCACGGCAGGCTTCCCGGAGCTGGTCCACGCAATCAAGTTGCTCATCATTGAGCCCGTTGGGCAGGAGGCCGGACGGCGCACCGATGATCGCGAGTTCCAAGCGGTCCGCGACGGCGTTCAGCGCGTCCACGGTGATGGCCGTGTGTTTGCGGGCGCTGGAGGCCGCGGCATGGATCATCGCCACGGACAGCTGCCCGGACACAGCCCCGGTCACCCGGTCCTGGAGCTCGTGGGCCTCGTCCACCACGACGACGTCGTATTCGGGCAACACGGCCAGGCCTTCGAAGGCGCTGACTGCGAGCATCGCGTGATTGGTGACCACGACGTCGGACTCCGCGGCACGGTGGCGGGCCAGCTCGCTGAAGCACTCCTCCGCCATGGGACACTTCTGAGCCCCGAGGCACTCCATCGACGTGACGGATACCTGGCGCCAGGCCCGGTCCGTCACGCCCGGCATAAGTTCATCCCGGTCCCCCGTTGCGGTCTTCCCGGCCCACTCACGCAGCCGCAGGACTTCCTTGCCAAGCTGCGAGGCCGGGCCGCCGATGGCTGCGGCGAGATGCGGAACGCTCGTGTCCTCGCCGAGGGAGAACAACTGCCCCTCAGCAGGCTCCTCGCTGGGGAACCCGCCCTCCAGCTTGTGCCGGCAGACATAGTTGGCCCGGCCCTTGACCAGGGCGATGCTGACCGGGCGCTCCAGCTCCGGATTGATGGTTTCCAGGAGCCGGGGCAAATCCCGGCCCACGATCTGGGTCTGCAGGGCGAGGGTGGCCGTGGACACGAGCGTAGGCTTGTTGCTTTCCATCGCGTGCGCAATCAGCGGAATCAAGTACGCGAGGGACTTGCCCGTGCCTGTGCCCGCCTGGACCAGGAGGTGTTCGCCGGTCTCGATCGCCCGCGCCACCTGCCTGGCCATCTGGTGTTGGCCCGTGCGGTTTTGGCCGCCCATACCGGCAACGGCTTTGTCCAGGAGTTCGAGGGCGGTCCGTTCCCCCACGGTCTCGCCGCGCTCCCCCGCCTCTGGATCAACCATTGCTGACGAACGACTCCAACTCGGCTGCCAGGTTCTCATGGACCATGGCCACCACGCGGGTGCCTTCCTCCTCATGCTCGAGGCTGAGGATTTCGGCGTCGGTGTTGTGCAGTTTGTTGATGAGCTCGCCCCGGTTGTACGGAATCAGAACCTCAAGGCGCACGCCGGGACGCGGAATGGCCTCGCTGATGGCTCCAAGGAGTTCGGCAATGCCCTGTCCTGTGCGGGTGGACACGACGACGTGGCGGGGCTCTTTTTGCTTGAGCCGCTCCACGACAAACGGATCCGCGACGTCCGCCTTGTTCAGGACAATGATTTCCGGGATCTTCCGGGCATCCACTTCGCTGAATACCGTGCGGACGGCCGCGATCTGGCCTTCCGGGTCGGGATGCGAAACGTCCACGACATGGAGGATCAGATCGGCGTCGGCCACCTCTTCCAGCGTGGAGCGGAAAGCCTCCACGAGCTGGGTGGGCATCGAACGCACGAAACCGACGGTGTCCGAGAGCGTGTAGCCGATCCCGTCAGGGGTCTGGGCCTTGCGGACCGTGGGATCCAGGGTGGCGAACAACGCGTTTTCCACGAGGACACCGGCATCCGTCAGGCGGTTGAGCAGTGACGACTTTCCGGCGTTCGTGTAACCGGCGATGGCGACCGAAGGAACGGCATTACGACGGCGGTTGGCCCGCTTGGTCTCGCGCGATGGCTTCATCGCGGCGATTTCACGCCGCAGTTTGGCCATGCGTGTGCGGATTCGACGGCGGTCCAGTTCGATCTTGGTTTCACCAGGACCGCGGGAACCCATGCCTGCGCCGGCACCACCCACCTGGCCACCGGCCTGGCGGGACATGGAATCGCCCCAGCCACGCAGGCGCGGCAACAGGTATTCCAGCTGTGCCAGCTCAACCTGGGCTTTGCCCTCGCGGCTTTTGGCATGCTGCGCGAAGATGTCGAGGATCAACGTGGTGCGGTCCACCACCTTGACCTTGACGATGTCTTCAAGGCCGCGCCGCTGGGACGGTGCCAGTTCGGCGTCGACCACCACGGTGTCCGCGCCGCTGGCCATCACGATGTCCTTGAGCTCTATGGCTTTGCCTGAGCCAAGGAACGTGCCGGGGTCCGGCTTCATGCGGCGCTGGACGATCCCGTCCAGGACTTCCGAGCCGGCCGTTTCGGCCAGGGCGGCAAGTTCCCTCAGGGAATTCTCGGCGTCGGCCAGGGTGCCTTCGGTCCAGAGGCCTGCCAGCACGACGCGCTCAAGGCGCAGCTGCCGGTATTCGACCTCGGTGACATCTTCAAGTTCCGTGGACAGGCCCGCTGTACGGCCCAAGGCCCGGCGCTCGGCCAGATCCTCTTGATCGCCGTCGTAGATGCTGTGTTCTTCGTCCAGGCGGGAAATCGCCTGGGCCTTGCCAAACACGCCCCGGGGTTCGTCGCGGTCCTGGACTATGGCAGGTGCGTCCTTGGAGAGAATCCGGTCGATGACAGCCTGGATTTCTTCAGGACTCATGTCCTGGGCGTCGGAATCGGGTCCGGTGTTCTTCTGCGTGGTCATGGTCTCCTTTAGGGGTTCGGCATTTCCAGAATAGTGCCGATTCGTCTCTTGTGGCGCGGAATTCGCGCAGGGCTGATGCCTGGCAAGGCTCTGCCGATGGCCTCGGACCTCCACCCGGACGGACTGCGCGGATTGCGTGCACAGATCCCAGGAGGGGAAGGGGACGATCTGCTGAGTGTCCAGTCGCCAAAAAAGCGGCGTCTGGAACGGACCTGCCAAGGCGGAATGGCGCTGCAAATGAAGCAGGCCTGCGTCGCGGGCGGTGCCGGCTACTCAAAGATCAAGAACATGCGGATCAGACTATCAGACCCCGTCAAGCCCGGGTTGAACCGGCATGGAGCAGTGCGCGGTTTCCCTTGCCCGCTGCTGGCCACTAATCTGGCAAGCTATGGAGTCTGCTCACTATTTCAGCGCACAGCCCGCGGGGCCGTTCACCCGCAAGCCCCTCACGGTGGAACTGGCCGGCGCGACCCGCCGGCTCCAGACATCGGGCGGCATCTTCAGCCCTGACGGGATCGACAAGGGAACAGCGATCCTGCTCTCCGAGGTTCCACCGCCGGCCCCGCAGGGAAATCTGCTGGACATCGGCTGCGGCTGGGGTCCCATTGCGTTGACGATGGGGCTCATGGCTCCGCACGCGCGCGTCCACGCCGTTGATGTCAACGAGCGCTGCGTCACCTTGACCAACGAGAATGCCGCCCTGCTGGAGCTCGGGAATGTCACAGCGAGCCTGCCCGACGACGTCGACCCTGCCGTGATGTTCGACACCATCTGGTCAAACCCGCCCATCCGCATCGGCAAGGATGAACTCCACAACCTGCTGCTCAGGTGGCTGCCGCGGCTCGCTCCCGGTGGGAACGCCTGGCTTGTGGTGCAGAAAAACCTTGGAGCGGACTCGCTTCAGCGCTGGCTGGCCGATGCCCTCGACGGTTCCTTCTCGGTATCCCGGGAAAATACGTCGAAATCCTTCCGCGTGCTGCGAATCAGGAAAGCGTCCCGCTAGCGACAATCACTGCGGGGCCGCTGAGTTCCACGTGTTCGCGACCGCTTTCTCCCGGGAAGAAGCGCACGCCGACGACGCCGCCCGGCACCTTGACGCGCCACGTGTCGGGAGCGCCTTCCCCGGCCCAGTGCCGGATGGCGACGGCGGCCGCGCAGGCACCGGTGCCGCACGATTGGGTCTCACCGACGCCGCGTTCGTGGACCCGCATGGTGATGTTGCCTATGCCATCGTGAACAAGGGGCTCCGCGGGAACCACGAATTCGACGTTGGTGCCGTTGGCCGGCTTGGGATCGACGATGGGTGCCCTGAAGAGCTGGGTGGATTTGAGCTCTGACAGTTCGGCCAATGCCACTACAGTGTGCGGGTTGCCCATGCTGACAGAGAGGGCAGGCCGGGCGACTTCAAGACCGTCGGCGCTGACGAGGGAGTCCATGGCCTTGCTGGTGGCATCCTTGGGGAAAATGAACTCCCACGGACCCATGTCCACCGCATAGCCCTCAGCGGTCCGGACAATCTTCTTGATGCCGCCGCGCGTCCCGATGGTCAGGGATTCACCTGCGTTGAGGGTGACAAGGCCCTGCTCGATCAGGAATTGGACGAAGACGCGGACGCCGTTGCCGCACATCTCGGACAATGAGCCGTCGCCATTGCGGTAGTCCATGAACCACTCGGCATCGGAGTCAGCTTCGAGCAGCTGGAGGCCTTCGGGCAGGAATCGCGAAGGGACTGCTCGGATGAGCCCGTCTCCGCCGATGCCCAAGTGGCGGTCACAAAGCGCTGCGACCTGCTCAGGGGAGATCTGGTGCGCGTCTTCGGGGTCCGCAATGAGGACGAAGTCGTTGCCTGTACCGTGCCCCTTGGAGAAGGCCAGCCCGTGAAGACCGGACGCGGGTACGGCACCGCCGGCAGCGGCAGGCTGCGGGGCGGAAAATGCAAGGGTTTCATCCATGGCTCAAGGCTACCTGCACTGGGGGTTGCGCCTAAATCACCGACGCCGGGCTCACGCAGATTTCTGCGGCTTTGGCCACCAAATCCGGATCCTGCCAGTCGAGCCAATGGATCCGGGGGTCGGCCCGGAACCAGGTGAGCTGGCGCCGCGCGAATTGCCGGGTGGCCACGACGGTTTCTTCGGCCGCGGTGGCCGTATCGGACTCGCCGTCGAGGACCCTCAGGAACTGGGCGTATCCCAGCGCCCGTGATGCCGTCTTGCCTTGTCGCAGTCCGGCGGCGTCCAGCCGCTCGACCTCCTCAAGAAGTCCCGCGTCGACCATCCCCAGGACTCGCGCGGCCAAACGTTCGCGTAGTACTCCGCGGTCGACGTCGAGCCCTATCTGCACGGCCGGCTGGAAGTATTCGCGCTTCGGCATGAAGGAGCTGAACGGACGCCCCGTGAGCTCGAAGACTTCCAGCGCGCGGATGACGCGGCGGGCGTCACCGAGCCTTCCGGCAGAAACGGGGTCGACGTGTTGCAGGCGTTCCTGGAGGCCTGGAAGACCGGATGTTTCGTGCTCCTGCTCCAGCCGTTGCCGTACGCCGGGGTCCGTGCCCGGAAATTCCAGGACATCCAACGCGGCTCGGACGTAAAGGCCGGAGCCACCCACCAGGATGGCACGCTTGCCGCGGTTGTGAATATCACGGATGGCGGCCCGGCAGTCGGCCTGGAAAACGGAGACGCTCGCTTCCTCGGTGACATCCATCGTGTCCAGGAGGTGGTGGGGCACTCCCCTGCGTTCAGGGACGCTGATCTTGGCCGTGCCGATATCCATTCCACGGTAGAACTGCATGGCATCGGCGTTGATGACCTCGCCGTCGATCGCGAGGGCGAGGTGGACGGCGAGATCGGACTTACCGGAACCGGTGGGTCCGACGACGGCGATCACGGGCGGATTCGGATCAACTGATCCGGCCGGTACTGCTGTCATGTCGGACTAGCCGCGTCGCACGGGGAGCGACGGCATGCCGAGGGAGACGCCCTTCGACCCTGAAGAACCGATGCCGGCGCCCGCGGCACTCGGTGCCGGAGCGCCACAGGAGTCGGCCTGCGAGCGGTCCCAAGCGTCGCCGGCACGGGAGCGCCTCAAGCTGTAGTCCGCCGTCGTCACCGGATCGGAGACGAGGTGGAAGGCAGCAGCCCCGGTGATCGTCACGGTGACGAAGTCGCCGGGCCGTGGGCTCTCTGCGCCTTCGGGCACGGAGAAGTGGACCAGCCGCTGGTCCTGGGAGCGGCCGGATAAACGATGCGTTTCCTCGGCCTTGCGGCCGGACTGGGCTGTGACGAGGAGTTCGACCCGGCGTCCGAGCTGTTTCGCGTTCTCCTCGGCAGCGATGCGGTCCTGGAGGGCGGTCAGCCGCTCGTAGCGTTCCTGGACAACGGCCTTGGGCAGTTGTTCCGGAAGGTCCGCGGCCGGGGTGCCTGGGCGCTTGGAGTACTGGAAGGTGAAGGCTGAGGCGAAGCGTGACTTCTCGACGACGTCGAGCGTAGCTTGGAAGTCCTCTTCCGTCTCGCCGGGGAAGCCCACGATGATGTCGGTGGTGATCGCAGCGTGGGGAATCTTGTCACGGACCTTGTCCAGGATGCCCAGGAACTTGGTGGAGCGGTAGGAGCGGCGCATGTCCTTGAGGACCTTGTCCGAACCGGACTGGAGTGGCATGTGCAACTGCGGCATGACGTTGGCGGTCTCGGCCATCGCGTCGATGACGTCGTCGGTGAAGGCGGCCGGGTGCGGGCTCGTGAAGCGGACACGCTCGAGGCCCTCGATGTCACCGCAGGCGCGGAGCAGTTTGGAGAAAGCCAGTCGGTCCCCGAATTCCACGCCGTAGGAGTTCACGTTCTGGCCGAGCAGGGTGACCTCGACAGCGCCGTCGTCCACCAACGCCTGGATTTCGGCCAGGATCTCGCCTGGACGGCGGTCCTTCTCTTTCCCGCGGAGCGAAGGCACGATGCAGAAGGTGCAGGTGTTGTTGCACCCGACGGAGATGGAAACCCAGCCCGAGTACACGGAGTCACGCTTGGTCGGCAAGGTGGAGGGAAAGACGTCCAGCGATTCCAGGATTTCGAGCTGTGCCTCGTTGTTGTGGCGGGCCCTGTCCAGCAACGCAGGCAGCGCCCCCACATTGTGGGTGCCGAACACGGCATCCACCCACGGAGCCTTGCGCACGATGGTTTCGCGGTCCTTCTGCGCCAGGCATCCGCCTACGGCGATCTGCATGCCCGGATGGGCGGCCTTGACTTGCTTGAGTTCCCCGAGGTTGCCGTAAAGCTTGTTGTCGGCGTTCTCACGGACGGCGCAGGTGTTGAAGACCACGACGTCGGCGACACCGCCGTCGAAGGGCACGTATCCTGCATCCTCCAGGAGCCCTGCCATGCGCTCGGAGTCATGGACATTCATTTGGCAACCGAAGGTCCGGACCTGGTAGGTGCGCTTCACCCCGTGCTCGGGTGCGGGCTCGCTGACAGGGGCCGGAATGGGCTGCTGGACGGGGGCTGGTGCTGGTGCTGCGGAAGGGGAACTCACCAATCTAGGGTAGCCCCTCGGACTAGTACCAGTTGAAGCCCATCTCATGCTGCCACGCGTTGCAGGGGGAACCGTAACGGTCGCGGATATAGCCGAGGCCCCAATCGATCTGGGTCCGGTAGTTGCTGAGCCAGTCGCTGCCTGCCGAATAGTACTTGTCGGGCGGCAATGCCTGCGCAACTCCGTAAGCACCGCTGCTGGGATTGGTGGCATCTGTCATCCAACTTGATTCCTGGGTCCACAGCAGGGACAAGCACTGCATTTGGTCCTGGCCCCAGCCGTAGGCGCCGAGCCGGGAGGACGCATATTGCCGTGCACCTGCGGGGTCGTTGACGACGTTGCCTCCGCCACTGCCTCCCCCGCCTCCGAAGCCGCCGCCGCCGCCTCCGCTGCTGATGGGCGGCTGGACGGGTTGTTGGGCTTGCTGGGCTTGCCTGTTGGCTGCCGCCGCGGCGGCGTCGGCTTCCGCCTTGCGCTGAGCCGCCTCCCTCTTGGCTTCCTGGGCAGCCTGATAAGCGGCAAGCGCCACTTGGCCGTCCTGGTATTTCTGCGCAACAGCGGCAGACGTGGACGTCAAGGACGCGAGCTGGGCGACCATGGTCTTGCGCTGGCCGTCCGTGGCGGCAACGCTGTCTTCGGCGGCGCGCCTGGCAGCCTCCGCGGCCTGGGCCTTTGCCGCGGCGTCGCTGTCCAACTGGGCCAAGACATCCCGGGCAGCTTGTTCCTGGGCGGTTGCCGCGGCGGATGCCTGGGAGGCGCTCAGCGCATCATCGTGCAGCTTCGCGGTGCGATCGAGAACCCTGTTCAGCAAGGCGAAATTTTGAATGTTGTCTGGTGCGATGGCGGCATTCGCGAGGGACCAGGGCCCTGGATCGAAGCCGCCCGACTCGTATGCCTTGACAACCAGGGACGAAGTGGCCTTCTTCAATGAATCCGCCTTTGCCTTGGCCTGTTGGGACGCCTCAGCCAGTTTCTGGGTCACCGCCTGCTGATGCTGCAGGGCGTCATGGGCCTTCGCGTACTCAGTTCCCGCCTTGATGGCTGCCGCGCCAAGCTGGCCGGACTTCTGTTGAAGGCCGGCCAATAACTGGTTGATGCGGTCCACTTCGGCACTTGCGGCAGCTTCGTTCCCCTGGGCCTGCTGTACCTCGGTCCAGCTCGGGTAACCCGACGGCGGGGCATCGTCGTCTGCGGAAGCCGGGCCTGCTTGGAGAAGCGAAGCGACAAGCAAGGGCACAATGATTGCCGAAAGCCGTAACGACAACGGATTCATTGGATCTGACCTGCTTCCCGACTCGGAACACTAGTCCAGAACCCTAGCCGACCGCCACCAAGAAGCCACCTAACCCCGCCGCCCGGGACAATACTCACAGGCAGCTCTCAGTTTCCCGGGCGACGCCGCCTAGCCGATGTCGTCGGCTTCAGGACCACCGTGCGCCCCGGCATTGTGGGACACCGGCTCCCCCGCCAAGGCTTCGTCCAGGACCTCGCCAACAATCCGGAACGCCGCCGATGGTTGGTAGCCCTTGCGGGCAAGCATCGATGCGAGCCGCCGGGTTTGCTTGTCGCTCTCGGTCCTGTCGGATAGCTCGCTTACGGCCCTCAAACGGCGCGCGACCAGGTCCCTGGCCGCGTTCCGCTCGTCGTCATCGCTCACTTGCGCGAGGGCTTTCTCCGCCGTTTCAGCCTCGATGCCTTTGTCCGCCAATTCGCGCCTCAGGGCACCCCGGGCGAGTTTCCTCGACTGCGCACGGCTGCGGACCCACATTTCGGCGAAATCGGCGTCATCAATGAGCCGGACTTCCTCGAAGCGGTCCAACACGGCTTCGGCTACGTCTTCCGGCACGTTCCGCTTAGCCAGTTTGCGCGCAAGCTGAAGCCGGCTTTTGGGCGAATTGGTCAGTTGACGGAGCACAATGGCCCGGGCAACTGCTTCGGGATTGGCTTCAGGGTCTGCTGCCACGGACGAATCCGCAGACGGACCCCAGGACCGGGAGTGGCCCTGGCGCTTAGCCGTCAACGGCCTTCAGCTTCGGAGATTTCTCGGCTTCGGCAGGCTTGACTACTCCGACGCCAAGCTTTTCCTTGATCAGCCGCTCGAGGTCCGCGGCCAACTCCGGGTTGTCGCGCAGGAAGCGGCGGGAGTTCTCCATGCCCTGACCCAGCTGGTCACCGTCATAGGTGAACCATGAACCCGACTTCTTGATGATGCCGTGCTCAACGCCCATGTCGATGATGCCGCCCTCACGGGAAATGCCCTGCCCGTAGATAATGTCGAACTCCGCGATCTTGAATGGCGGAGCCATCTTGTTCTTGACGATCTTGGCCTTGGTGCGGTTACCCACCGAATCCGCGCCTTCCTTCAGCGTCTGGATGCGTCGGACGTCGATGCGGATGGACGCGTAGAACTTGAGGGCCTTACCACCGGTGGTGGTTTCCGGGGAACCGAAGAAAACGCCGATCTTCTCACGGAGCTGGTTGATGAAGATAGCGGTCGTCTTGGTCTGGCTCAGTCGGCCGGTGATCTTACGCAGGGCCTGGCTCATAAGACGGGCCTGGAGGCCGACGTGGGAATCGCCCATTTCGCCTTCGATTTCAGCGCGGGGAACCAAAGCGGCGACGGAGTCGATCACGATGACGTCCAAGGAACCTGAGCCGATCAGCATGTCCATGATCTCGAGCGCCTGCTCACCGGTATCCGGCTGCGAAACCAGTAGCGCGTCGGTATCGACGCCCAGTTTCGCCGCGTACTCGGGGTCGAGGGCGTGCTCGGCGTCGATGAAGGCCGCGATGCCGCCCTGGCGCTGGGCGTTGGCCACCGCGTGAAGCGCGACGGTGGTCTTACCTGAGGATTCCGGACCGTAGATTTCGACGACACGGCCACGAGGCAACCCGCCAATGCCAAGAGCGACATCCAAGGCGATGGAGCCGGTCGGAATGACCTCGATCGGCGCCCGGACTTCGTCCCCAAGGCGCATGACCGAGCCCTTGCCGAATTGCTTGTCGATCTGGGCAAGCGCTGCCTCGAGCGCCTTCTCACGATCCTGATTTGCCGCCATGGTTCACACCTCTGATGCTTTCTCGCTGTGGACTGGCCTGAACGGCCGCTTTCGTGTCTCATCCGACGCTAGTACGAGCCGCTGAAAATTTTGTGTGCGACTTCATCTATGTGGAAAACCACAGGATTCGAATGATGCGAAAAGCGGCCCGCCAGGATCAATTTTCCTCTGAAAGGAGCATAGCCTCATCCGAACAGATATTCGAACAAATTTGCGGGCGTGTCCGCCAGGAACCGGAACTCAGAACGTCCCGGATCCCTTGTCGGCGGGCTTGACGTCCCTGCCGAGCCGTCGCTCCGGCGGAACGTCCTGGACGTCGCACAAGGCAAGCCAGACGTCGCGGGGGCTGTAGCCCGCTACCAAGGCGTCGTTTGCCGTACGGCCGCCGACGCCGGCCAATACAAGGGAACTGCTGAGGACCCGGGAGTAGCCAGCCCCGAATTCATCGTCCATCAGCCGCCAGAAGTCACTGATCCGCACCAATAGAGTCTCTCACGGGAGCGGACTCTAGAATGGTTGTCATGAGCAACACTCCCGACGACGCACCAGAGATGGTGGAGGCAGGCGACAACGTCGACGCCGCCCTCCAGCAGGTGGAACACCAGCTGAGCATGTTCTGGCGACGCGCCCGATCGCTGTCCCACCAGTTATCCCGGCAGGTCCATCCCGACATGGAGCCAGCCGCTTACGGACTGCTGACGATCATCCGGAAAGAGGGCCCCATTCGCCTGACGGAGCTCGCCTCGTGCATCGGCGTCGGGAAGCCGTCGGTGAGCCGCCAGATCGCGTTCCTCGAGAGCATCGGCATGGTCTACAAAGAAGCCGACCCCCAGGATGGCCGCGCACAATCGATCCGGCTCACCCCCAAGGGCGAAGAAAAGATGCACCAGGTCCAGGACGCACGCCGGCAGGTTTTCCGGGAACGCCTGGGTGAGTGGCCGCTGGAAGAAATCCAGACGCTGGCTGACTACATTGAACGGCTCAACGCTGCCTACGGCGAAGGAATCGGCAAGGACTGACCGCGCCAGCCACAAAAGACCAAAGAAGGAGGGCCTCCAGATGGAGGCCCTCCTTCTTTACTTCAAGTAGGCGTCGATGTTTCGGCGCAACGGATCCCGTCAGCGACGTGCTGGATCGCACTCCTGCAACTGCGTACCGGAGTCAGGTCCGTCTAGCGGGCTCCGGAGAGCATGCCCTGGGTGAAATCGTCGTTCAGTTCGGCGCTGAGCTCGCGGTCGAGATCGCGGCCGTAGCGCTGCGCGAATTCCTGCGGGACGGTGTCCGGAACAGCGACGCCTTCGGCGACGGCAACCCGGTCACTGACCTCGCGGAGCATGCCGGACAACGGAACGTCCAGGGCCGAGCAGATCGAGGACAGCAGCTCTGAGGATGCTTCCTTCTGGCCGCGCTCAACTTCGCTCAGGTAGCCAAGGGAAACGCGGGCGCTGTGCGAGACTTCGCGGAGCGTACGGCCCTGGCGCTGGCGGACATCGCGCAGGACATCACCAATTTCGTGACGCAGTACAACCATTTTGCGCTCCTTCTGTTCGCTCGGTGCCTTCTCGGCCAAGCCCACATCCTTCCAGCGGACAACGCCGTTTATGGATACGGGCTGCTTAACCATCTGTATCGCCTTGCTCCCTCGTGAGTCCGGTTCACCTTTCGGTGCACCGGTTGTTTTACATCCTAGGCGCCCCGGCCATTCCGGGGCGACACAATGTAACAACTATTGGGCCGCTGTTTTTGTTCCCGGCTACTTTACGTGCAGTAGGTCGGCACGGACAAGGCACTCCAACAAGCGCTCCAGTGCGGCCGCCGTTGCCTGCGCACGGATACTTGGCCGATCTCCCCGAAAGGAGTAAGCATGCGCCGCGGCTCCGCCCTGCGTGGCGACGCCAATGAAGACGGTGCCAACCGGCTTCCCGTCGTGCGGCAATGGCCCCGCAACCCCCGTAGTGGAGATCCCGACGTCGGCCCCGCACGCGCGCCTGGCGCCGTCGGCCATAGCCGCCGCCACCTCGGCGTCGACGGATCCGACGGCGGAAAGCAGCTCCTGGGACACCCCCAGGATTCCGGCCTTGACCGCATTCTGATAGGCGACCACCCCGCCTTGGAGCATGCCTGACGCCCCTGGAGTATCAGCGAGGGTGGCGGCAACCATCCCGGCTGTCAGGGATTCCGCGGTGGCCACTGTGACGCCCCGCTCGATGGCGAGGGCGACAGCGGAAGCGGCCACCTCATCAGCGGTAGGGCTCATGCGCGCTTGCCTGCCGAGCGAAGCTTTGCGGCTTCGATCACGTATTCGACGCCCGTCCACACCGTGATGACGAGGGCGACGATCATGACCCAGAAGGCCACGCTAACGAGCCACGGCGCGAAAGAATTCAGCGGCAGGATGTAGAGGAAGATCGCGACAGTCTGGACGGCGGTCTTGAGCTTGCCGCCTCGCGAGGCGGGCATCACGCCATAGCGGATGACAAAGAAACGCAAGGCGGTGATGCCCCATTCGCGCACGAGGATGAGGATGGTGATCCACCACGGCAGCTCCCCCAGCGCCGACAGGAGAACGAGGGCCGATCCGATAAGCAACTTGTCGGCAATGGGGTCCGCGATCTTGCCGAAGTTGGTGACGAGGTTGCGGCTCCGGGCGATGTCGCCGTCGAGCTTGTCTGTATAGATCGCCACGGCGAAGGCCACTACGGCGGCCCAGCGCCAGATGCCGTGCTGGCTGTTGTCCTCCAGAAGGAACCAAACGAAGAACGGGACCAGGACAATTCGAAGCATCGTCAGGATGTTGGGCAGGTTCCAGATATCGGAGCTGCTGGAACCGGCTTTGCTGCCGTCGGATGTAGTCACCCCTCTAGGCTACCGTCCGGTCAATGACCAGGCGTCTTCGCCGCCCTCGTCCTCGTCATCGATGCCGTCTGCTCCGTCGTGGTATTCCGTGGCCTGCTTGCGGCGTTCGAGATCGGTGGCCACGAGGTCCTCTGCATAGCCGCCGACGGCGATGTTCGCGTTCGCGTTCTCACTCAGGGCGGCCGTGTGCGCGTCAGGCGTAGCCGGAGCCTCCTGGCCCTTCATGGCTGCCAGCACGGGAGCGAGGTCGTCCGGCTTGACCAGGACATCGCGGGCCTTGGAACCCTCGGACGGACCCACGACGCCACGCGATTCCAGCAGATCCATGAGGCGGCCGGCCTTGGCGAAGCCGACGCGGAGCTTGCGCTGCAGCATCGACGTGGAGCCGAATTGGGTGGTGACCACGAGCTCGGTGGCCTGAAGCAGAACCTCGAGATCGTCTCCGATGTCGTCGTCGATCTGCTTCTTCTGCGCCTCGGGCGCCACGTCGTCACGGTAGACGGCCTTGAGTTGGCCCTTGACGTGCTCCACGACGCGGTGGATTTCGGACTCCGTGACCCAGGCACCCTGCACGCGCATCGCCTTGGAGGCACCCATCGGCAGGAAGAGCGCGTCACCCTGGCCAATGAGTTTTTCCGCTCCCGGTTGGTCCAGGACCACACGGGAGTCGGTGACAGAGGAAGTGGCGAAAGCCATCCGCGAAGGGACGTTCGCCTTGATCAGGCCGGTGACGACGTCGACGGACGGACGCTGGGTGGCCAGGACCAGGTGGATGCCGGCAGCACGGGCGAGCTGGGTGATGCGGACAATCGAGTCTTCGACATCGCGCGGGGCAACCATCATGAGGTCGGCGAGTTCGTCCACGATCACCAGCAAATAAGGGTACGGCTTGATGATGCGCTTGGAGTCAACCGGCGGAACAACCTTGCCGGCGCGGACGGCCTTGTTGAAGTCGTCGATGTGCTTGAAGCCGTAGTTGGCGAGGTCGTCGTAGCGGGCGTCCATTTCACGGACCACCCACTGAAGCGCCTCGGCGGCTTTCTTGGGGTTGGTGATGATGGGCGTGATGAGGTGCGGAACACCCTCGTACGCGGTCAGTTCGACGCGTTTGGGGTCCACCATGACCATGCGGACCTCATCGGGTGTGGCGCGCATCAGGATCGAGGTGATCATGGAGTTCACGAACGACGACTTACCGGCACCCGTAGCACCCGCCACGAGCAAGTGAGGCATCTTGGCGAGGTTCGCGACGACGTAGCCGCCCTCGACGTCCTTGCCGACGCCCATCACCATGGGGTGGTCTGTCCGCCTGGCGTTCTGGCTGCGCAGGACATCGCCAAGGGAAACTGTCTCGCGGTCGGTGTTGGGGATCTCGATGCCGATGGCCGACTTGCCCGGGATCGGACTGAGGATACGGACATCACTCGATGCCACGGCGTAGGAGATGTTCTTGGACAAGGCCGTGACGCGCTCCACTTTGGTGCCGGAAGCAAGTTCGATCTCGTAGCGGGTCACGGTAGGGCCCCGGCTGAAGCCGGTGACAGTGGCGTCCACGTTGAACTGCTGCAAGGTGTCCGTCAGGGCAGCCACGACGGCGTCGTTCGCTTCCGTGCGCTCCTTCGGGATGGAACCCGGAGTCAGGTTGTCCGAGGACGGCAGCGTGTAGGTGACGTCCCCGGCGAGCGAAAGTTGCTCGGTGCGCTGCGGGATCGGCGTCGGGGGCGGGGGCGGACCGACGGGCGCCGAAGGCACGATGACAGGCGGCACAGCCGGCGAAAGTGCCGCGGTCGGCGCCACCAGGGGGATCGCTTCGGTCGCGTTGTCCGCAACCGCCTTCGGACTTCCAAGTCCCTGGGCGGCTTTGATCTTCTCGACGGCGATTTCGGCCTGGGTCGGCCTGCGCACCCCGGGCGGTACGGCCGGCCCGCCCTTTGCGGGAGGGGCATCATCGTCGACGATTGCGTGCTCGAAGGCCTCGTCGCCGACGTAGCCCTCAAGCGTGCCGTCGTCGTGATCCTTGCCGAAGAAGCGCTTGCGGCGCTTCTTCTTCGGTTCAACGGCCGCCTCGTTTTCGTAGAGGTAGCTGCGGTCGTGGGAATCGCCGCGTTGCGCGTCGGCATCCACCAGGTCGACGCCCATGAGGTGCTCGTAGGCGCCACGGATACGCCGGGGAATGGCGCCGAACGGCGTGGCCGTGACAATCAGGAGGGAGACGAACGCCAGGGCGCCGTAGATGATGACGGGGACTGCGGGGTGGATGGCGGCAAGAGGCGAGGCTGCGAGGAAGCCGAGCATCCCGCCCGCGCGCCGGAGGCCCTCGAAGCCATCGGCGACGGTCGGCTGGCCCCCGATGATGTGGGCCAAGCCGGTGCCGGCGAACGTCATGATCAGGAAGCCGATGCCCACGCGGTTGTTGCCGCGGCTGTCCCACGGCTGCCGGAAGAGCCGGAAAGCGCAGACGAAAAGTATGAGCGGAAGAAGCAGGGATACCCAGCCGAAGGTTCCGTTCACGATGCTGTAGACAACGTCCGGGAACCAGCCTTTGAAGCCCCACCAGGCGAAGGTTGCTATGAAGACACCGAGCGCCAGGTTGAAAAGCGCGGCGCCGTCCCGGCGGTCTGCGGGATCAAGGTCGCTGACGTCGCGACCGATCCGGCGGACGCCTGCACCCACCACGTGCCCGATTCCCAGCCAGACACCGGCAAGCGCGCGCAGGACCCACGGCTGTTGGGGTTCGACGACGGCGGCCTGCTTGCCGCGGGCCGTGCCTGTGCCGCTCCTGCCGGTCTTGGCCGGGGTCCGGCCGCTGCCCGAGCCGCCGGATTTGCTATTGGAGCTGCCTCTAGGCGCGGAGGTAGTACGAGTCGCCATATTGGCCACGCTACCCCAATCCGTCCGGAAACCCGCGGATTTCAGGGGCGCGGAGGAACCATGTTGCCCCTGTTGAACAATCTGCGGACCTGGTTTCACAGCGAGCCGGTCCTGAAACACGAACGGCCCGGTTCGCTTGAACCGGGCCGTTCGGAGCCTGACACCGACGCCTGTGCCGGAACCGCCTGCAGGGCTAGGCCTCCAGGATTAGGCCTCCAAGACCAACGGGATGATCATGGGGCGCCGGCGAAGCTTGCGGTTGACCCACGTGCCGATCACACGACGCACCACTTGCTGGAGCTGGTGGGTGGTGTGGTCCGCGTGGTGGAGCACTGCGTCTTCAAGGGCCGCGTTGATCTTGGGGATGATCTCGTCAAAGACGGAATCGTCTTCGGCCACGCCGCGGGCGTGGATTTCGGGGCCCGAGACGATCTTGCCGGTGGTCCGGTTGATCACGGTGATAACGGAGATGAAGCCCTCGTCGCCGAGGATCCTGCGGTCCTTGAGGTCGGCGTCGGTGATTTCACCCACGCTGGAGCCGTCCACATAGACGAAGCCCACTTCCACCTGGCCCACCACGTTGGCTTTGTGGTCCCTGACGTCAATGACTGTGCCGTTGTCGCTGAGGATGACGCGGTCCGAGGGCACTCCGGACTCTTCCGCCAGGTTGCCATTGGCGATGAGGTGCCGGGTTTCGCCGTGCACAGGCATCGCGTTCAGGGGCTTGAGGATGTTGTAGCAGTAGAGCAGTTCGCCGGCCGCAGCGTGGCCGGAGACGTGCACTTTGGCGTTGCCCTTGTGGACGACGTCGGCACCGAGCTTGAGCAGCCCGTTGATGATCCGGTAGACCGCGTTCTCGTTGCCCGGGATGAGGCTCGAGGCCAGAATGACGGTATCGCCCTGGCCGACCACCACGCGGTGGTCTCCGTTGGCCATGCGGGACAGCGCTGCCATGGGCTCGCCTTGGGAGCCCGTAGACATCAGGACTACGCGGTGGTCCGGAAGGTTCTCGATGTTCTTGATGTCCACGAGGATTCCCGGCGGGACGTCAAGGTAGCCCAGTTTCGCGGCGATAGCCATGTTGCGCACCATGGAACGGCCCACGAAGGCGACATTGCGGCCATGCTTGGCGGCGGCGTCAAGCACCTGCTGGACGCGGTGCACGTGCGAGGAGAAGGACGCAACGATGATGCGCTTCTTGGCCTGGCCGAACAAGCGGTCCAGGGTGGGACCGATCTCCTTTTCCGCCGTGGTGAAGCCGGGGACATCCGCGTTGGTCGAGTCGGCCATGAACAGGTCCACCCCTTCTTCGCCCAGGCGGGCGAAGTGGCGCAGGTCCGTGATGCGGCCGTCGAGGGGCAACTGGTCCATCTTGAAGTCGCCTGTGTGCAGCACGTTACCGCCGGCGGTGCGGATGAACACGGCCAAGGCGTCCGGAATGGAGTGGTTGACGGCAACGAATTCGCATTCGAAGGGGCCGAACTGCTCCACCTGTCCTTCGGCGACCGTGAGCGTGTACGGTTTGATCCGGTGTTCCTGGAGCTTGGCCTCAACGAGGGCAAGCGTCAACTGGGAGCCGACCAACGGCAGGTCCGGACGCAGGCGCAGAAGGTACGGCACAGCGCCGATGTGGTCTTCGTGGCCGTGCGTCAGGACGATGGCAACTACGTCGTCCAGCCTGTCCTCGATGTACGAGAAATCGGGCAGGATCAAGTCAACACCCGGCTGGGTCTCTTCGGGGAAGAGCACGCCGCAGTCAACTACCAGCAGCTTGCCGTTGATTTCGAAAACGGCCATGTTGCGACCGATCTCCCCCAGCCCGCCAAGGGGCACAATCCGGAGCGTTCCCTGCGGAAGTTTGGGCGGGGTGACAAGTCCGGGAAGGGCGGTTTGGGTCATAATGCGCTACTTTCCGGCGGAATCGTTCTAGACAGTGAAGTCCATTCCAGCTTCCGCCAAGTCCTCGCGGATGATTGCGATCTCGGCGGCGTCCGGCTCCACGAGGGGCAAACGGACAACCGAGTTGGGCAGGACTCCCTGCCATTTAAGAATTTGTTTGGCGGCGACGGCGCCTTGGACCCGGGTCATGGTTGCACGGATCACGGGCTCGAGTTCGAAGTTGATCTTGCGTGCCGTGCCAAGGTCGTTCGAGTTGATGGCCTCGATGAGCTCACGGAAACGGCGGGTGACAACGTGGGTGGTGACGCCAATCAGGCCCACCGCACCCATGGCCATCCACTGGAGGGTCAGGCCGTCGTCCCCCGAGTAGAAAAGAAGATCGGTTTCCGCCATGACCCGGGTGGCCGCGGCAAAATCGGCTTTGGCGTCCTTGACTGCAACGATGTTGGGGTGGGAGGCAAGGCCGATCATGGTCTCCGGCGTGATCTGAATGGAGGAGCGTCCGGGAATGTCATAGAGCATGACAGGGAGCTCGGTGGCGGACGCAATGGCCTCGAAGTGGGCCCGGACTCCGGCCTGGCTCGGCTTGTTGTAGTACGGGGTGACGATCAGGAGTCCGTCGACGCCGAGCTTCGCGGCTTCCTGGGAGAGGTGCACCGAGTGCGCGGTGTCATTGGTTCCCGTTCCCGCGATGATTGCCGCGCGACCGCCTACGGCTTCCTTCACGGCGCGGAACATGCCGAGGTTTTCCTCATCGGTGAGCGTAGACGTCTCCCCGGTTGTTCCGGTGACGACCAAGCCATCGCAGCCGTCGTCAACAAGCTTGACTGCCAGTTCCGCTGCCTGCTTGTAGTCAACTTCGCCGTCCTTGGTGAACGGGGTGACCATGGCGGTCAGAAGGGTACCGAGAGCAGGAACGTTCGCACGAGAGTCAGACATATGAAAAACGTTACCCTGTCAGCTGCGGGTTAGGAGAATGGGGCCCGCGTGATTGTCGTCAAATTCAGCGAAATGGGAGCATGGCCTCAGGCCGAAGCGTCGCTATGGTGCCCGGGCTTCGCTGGCGCCTCCGGCGAGCAATACAGGGCAACCGCAGACTCCCGCAAGCGGTCCGCCCACGCCCCGAGCCGCTGGGCTGCCCGCACATAGTCGAACAATTCAACGGGGGTCAACGATTCGAGGTCAGTCTCCTCGAGCCGCCTGGCGAGTTCGGCGCCCGGCTGCTGTTCGCCCAGAACGGTTCCCTCGCGCCGCCACTGCACATCTTCAGGCGGCTCCCCCGCCACAAGCTGCCGGAAGAGGAAATCGACGACGCCCGGGCTCATCGCCTTCATGGGCCCATCCAGGCCTTGGGGATAGCCGTTCGGCCGCTTCGAAGGATCGTTCATGGAGCCATGGTATTCGAACATATATTCGAATACAAGGTGCCTCCTTCGAGGCGACAGCCGCTACCGCTCCGCTGCGGTGGGCTCAGCGCGGAAGAGGCGCATGGCATCGCGCATGGCTTCCCTCGCGCGCTTGCGGTCGCCGGCGGCATCGTAGGCGCAGCTGAGCCGGAACCAGGAACGCCAGTCCTCGGGGGCGGCCTCGGCCTCCACGCGGTACTTCTCAAACTCGGCGTCCGCGGCGGCACGCACGATGCGGCCTCCCGGCGTGCGGGGCAAGTTGTCCACAGGCAGCCCGCCTTCGGCTTCGAGCACCTTCGCCATCTTCTCCGTGCGTGCACCGAACACAAGCTCGCGGATCAGCGCCCATGCCCCGATGAGGGGAAGCACCAGATAGGCAGCGCCGATTCCCTTGGCTACCAGGTTCGCGTCACTGAGCAGCAGGATCGAGCGTTCGAAGGTGACCACGAGGTAGAGAACCAACAACAGGGTGACGGCACCCACCCAGATCTTGGTGCGGTTCTCCTTGAATGCGTTCCAGAGCGAGCCCATGCGCCTACAGCCCCAGATCCAGATAGCCGTCCAGGCCGACTGTCAGCCCGGGGTGGGACGCCACATTGCGCAGTCCCAGCAACACGCCGGGCATGAAGGATGCCCGGTCGAAGGAATCGTGGCGGATGGTCAGTTGCTCCCCCGGCCCGCCGAGGAGCACTTCCTGATGTGCCACGAGTCCACGCAAGCGGACGCTGTGGACGCGGACACCGTCTACATCGCAACCGCGGGCACCGTCAAGGGCGGTGTTCGTGGCGTCCGGGCTTGCAGGGACGCCGGCTTCTTCGCGGGCGGCGGCAATGAGCTGGGCCGTGCGGACGGCCGTGCCCGAAGGAGCGTCCACCTTGTTCGGGTGGTGCAGCTCGATGATTTCCACCGATTCGAAATACTTGGACGCCTTGGCGGCAAAGGCCGAGGCGAGGACGGAGCCGAGGGCGAAGTTGGGGGCGATAAGAACGCCTGCCTCCGGATTAGCCGCAAGCAAGCCGCGCAACGCCGCGAGCCGCGCGGCATCCCAACCGGTGGTCCCGACAACAGCATGCATGCCGTGTTCGACGGCGAAGCGGACGTTCGCTTCGGTGCTGTCCGGAACGGTCAGGTCGACGACATACTTGGCGCCGGCGTCGAGCAGGCTATCAAGGGAATCGCCGCGTCCGAGCGCCGCGACGAGCTTCATATCGGGGGCTGCCTCCACCGCTTTGACGGCTTCGATACCCATGCGGCCCTGGGCGCCCAGAACGGCGACAGCAAGTTGTTCGGTCATGCCCTTAACCCTACCGGGCGGGGCGCACCGGGATTGCCCTGCCGGGATGGTGGCTGCCCCAACGTGGGGTCGCCGGAACTGCGCCGGTTCGCCCGAACGCTCCGGCGAACCGGCACCGTTCCGGCGATTTCGACGGGAAGCGACCTACTCCCCGGCCCCGACCCACTCGACCGTGCCGTCGCTGAAGAACTGTTCCTTCCAGACGGGCACTTGGGCTTTGATCCTGTCCACAAGCTCCGAGCACACTGCGAAGGCTTGTCCGCGGTGTGCAGCGGCAACCGCGCAGACGAGCGCAGGTTCGCCCACCTCAAGCATGCCGATCCGGTGTGCTGCCCAGAGACGGACAGGCCGGGCAGCCTCCCCGGAGTGCTCCGCCACGAGCTTCGCGACGACGTCGGCCATGACCTGGTGCGCAGTGGGATGGGCGCTGTAGCTGAGCCTGTCGACAGGCTTGCCGCCGTCGTGGTTCCGGACCACACCGCTGAAGCTCACTACCGCTCCCGCGGTGTCCGATTCCACCGCTGCTATGGCCTGGTCCACGGAAATCGGGACTGCGCTGAGGATCGCGCTGATGACTTCGAAGTCGGTTTCAGTGGTCATGACTTCCCTCCAATTGATCGCAAAGGTGGGCGATGACGGGATCAAGGACGGCAAGGCCGTCCATCACGCCCTTCGGCGAACCCGGCAGGTTCACAATGAACGTCTTCCCGGCTGTACCGGCATGGCCTCGGCTCAGCATCGCCATGGGGGTCTTGGCGGCTCCGGCGCGCCGGATGCCTTCCATGAGCCCTGGTATTTCGCGATCCAGCAAAGGCAGGGTGACCTCGGGAGTGCGGTCATCGGGGCTCAGCCCGGTACCGCCGCTGGTAATGACGACGGCGGGTTCCAGGGTCAGCAGCGCACGGATGGCAGCACCGACCGGCTCGCCATCCGGGACCACCATGACGGGGAAGGTCTCGTAGCCGTGTTCGACCAACCAGTCCAGGATCACGGGGCCGCTCTTGTCCTCGTAGATTCCTGCCGCGGCACGGTTGGACGCGATGACGACGCCGGCCTTCCGCGGACCACGGCGGGGTTCACACGCGTTCATGCTGGCGCTCCTTCGCCGGATGCACCGGTCGAGGCGGGAAGGGCCCAGTCGCCGCTCTTTCCGCCGCTCTTGGCCAACACCTGGATGCCGCTGATGACGGCGTGCTTATCCACTGCCTTGATCATGTCGTAGACGCTCAAGGCGGCCACCGAGGCCGCAGTCAAAGCTTCCATCTCCACGCCCGTGACGCCCCTGGTCTTCACCGTTGCCAGGACAACCACGGTGTCGGGGCCGAGTTCGAAGTCCACAGTGACCTTGGAAATCGGCAGCGGGTGGCACAGCGGGATGAGTTCGGGCGTCTTCTTGGCTGCCATGATGCCGGCAACCCGCGCCACCGCAAGGGCGTCGCCTTTCGGGAGGTCACCGGCGCCGAGCAGGGTGAGCACCTCGGACGTGCTGTGGACGGTGGCGGTGGCGGTGGCCTCCCGCGTGGTCACGGCCTTTTCGGAGACATCGACCATTTGGGCTGTGCCATCCTGGCGCAAATGCGTAAGGGCGCCGCCATCCTGGCGCAAATGCGTAAGGGCGCCGCCATCCTGGCGCAAATGCGTAAGGCCGCCGACGACGTCTGCGGGGTCTGGAGTGTCATTCACAACATCCATACTTCCACTTCCGCCCCGGCGTCGAGTTCCGTGACGGCTGCAGGCACCTGGACCAGCGCGTTCGAGTTGGCGAGCGCATGGATGAGATGGGAGCCGGGGCCCCCTTCAAGCCTGACCATGCCACCCGGAAGAAGCGTGCCCCGGCGGACCTGGTGCTTACCGGCGGGCGAGGTCAGAGACTCCGCAAGGCGCGCCTGCAGGCTCGGACGCAAGGCGGGGCTTCCCACGACGGCGGCGAGCGCCGGGCGAAGGAACATTTCGAAGGACACGAGGCAGCTCACCGGATTGCCTGGGAATCCCAGGAAGGGTAGGCCGTCGAACGTTCCGATCCCCTGGGGGCCGCCGGGTTGCATGGCCACCGACACGAATTCAACCGGCTGGCCCTTCATCGCCTGCCGGACCACTTCGTAGGCGCCCTTGCTGACGCCCCCGGTGCTGACGATGAGATCAATGGTTCCGCTCTGGCTGCGGAGGAGCGCCAGCAGATCGGCGGGATCGTCGCCGCTGATTCCCGTCCGCGTGACGTGGAGGCCGGACTGCAGCATGGCGGCTTCGAGCAGGGTTCCGTTGGAATCGTAGATCTTGCCTTCCGGGAGGGAAGTGCCGGGTTCCACGACTTCATCGCCGGTGGTCACCAGAAGCACGCGCACCGGCGTGCGGACCTCGACGGCGGTCATCCCCAAGGCGGCGAGCAGCCCCAGCTGCCCGGGACCGAGGGCAGTTCCAGCACGCAAGGCAACGGTTCCCGCGGAAATGTCGCTCCCGGCGTCGCGGACGAACGTCCCCGGCTCGGTGGTGGGAAGGCGGACGGTTGCTGCCACCCCGGGCGCAGGGAAGACATCAGGCACCGCCTGTTCGATAGGCACGACGGCGTCGGCGCCCTCGGGCATCATGGCGCCGGTCATGATCGGGGCCGCTGTGCCGGGCATGAGTCGGACCGGAGCCGCGCCGGCCGGGACGGGATCCACCACCGTCAGCTCTGCACCGACGTCGCTCCCTGCGTGAGGCGCAAGGTCCGCTGCGCGGACGGCAAAACCGTCCATCTGGGAGTTGGCGAAGGGCGGCAGGCTGAGCGGGGCCAAGACGTCGGCGGCAAGTACCCGGCCGAGTGCCGCTATCAACGGCAGCTTCTCGGTGCTCTCGTGGTCCGCAAGGCCGGACAGCAGCTCCTGGACGGCTTGGCGGTGGGCTGCGACGGATCGTGCCACGAGGGTTCCTCCCGGGTTGTTTCGCTCAGACCTACTCAGCCTAGTGTCAGTTGGCGGTGACATGGATGGTGTGGAACCCCGTGGCGCCGTCCGGTGCCACAGGGGTTCGGGCTTCGGGCTGCGGCGTACCCGTGGCATCGGTAGCACGGACCTGGACTTCATGGTTCCCCGGGCCCAACTCAAGGCCCAGCTGCCATTGGTACCACGTGTCCGAGGAGATCCCCGGGGCGAGCTTGGCTTCCTGCCAATTGCCCCGGTCGACGCGCAACTCCACCCGGGAAACGCCACGGTGTTGAGCCCAGGCGACACCGCCGAACTGGACCGTTCCGGCCTTGACCGAGCGGCCGTCCCGGGGCACGTCGATACGGGACTGCGTCTTGATGGGACCGTGGTCGCTCCAACCGCGCGGAACCCAGTAGCCCTGGTCGTCAGCGAAACGCGTGACCTTCAGTTCCGTCAGCCATTTGGTGGCCGAAACATATCCATAGAGGCCCGGGACGACCATCCGCACGGGGAAGCCGTGCTCCAGCGGCAACGGTTCGCCGTTCATTCCGACGGCGAGGATCGCGTCGCGATTGTCGGTGAGTGCTTCGAGGGGGGTCCCGGCAGTCCAGCCGTCAGTGCTGCGGGACAACACCATGTCCGCCCCGGGCTTGGGCCCGGCCATGGCGAGGAGTTCGCGGACCGGCCAGCCCAGCCAGAGGGCGTTGCCGATCAGGTCTCCGCCGACTTCGTTGGACACGCAAGCGATGGTCACGTAGCGCTCGATCATCCGCTTGCTCAGCAGCGTGGCGAAATCCAACTGGACTTCGCGCTCCACCAAACCGGTCACCTTGAGGGTCCAGTCCGGCGGATTCACGGCTGGCGGGATCAGCGCAGTGTCGATCCGGTAGAAGTCGGGGTTCGGCGTGACGAGCGGCTGCAGACCCGCCAAGGTGAGCGCAGCGCCGTCGGGAACCTTCTGCGGAAGAGTCACCGGGGCGGGAAGGGCCACCCCGCGACGGAAATCGGATGCCACTGTTCCTGCCCTGCGCACCACTGTCGTCACGATCCCTGCCGCCGCCGCTGCGATCGCGCTTCCACCCAGCAATTGCATAAAGCTTCGGCGGGCCAATGGCATGTCGGCTGCTTCGGGCACGGGTCGCCAGGTTTCGAGCCGCTGGATCAGGAGCCGGAGGAAAAGCATGGTGACTACAGTGGCCACGACGGGGGCAATTGCCGCCGTGGGCGCGGCTTGGGCACGGGTCAGCACGGCGGCCAGCCCCGCCGCTCCAGCGAGCAAGGCAAGCGCGAGCCCCGCTCCCTTTCGCCGATACTCCAGGAGGCCGGCGACCGCTGCGAGGACCAAGGTCACCAGGGCGATGCTGACGATCAAGGCAAGTTTGTCAGCGGTGCCGAAAAGGTTGACGGCCAGTTCCTTGGCCCAACCCGGCACGGCGTCGATCACCACACCCCCCAACGCGGTAACGGGCGAGACGGACGGGCTCAGGAACCCGGCCAGCAACTCGCCGGCCGCCACCCCGAGTCCGATGGCCACCACGCCGCACGCCGCCGCCCATCGGGCCGCCGTCCTGGTACCGGCTTTCTTCGAAGTGGTCCTGCTCATGATGTGCCTGCCTGTTTGGGGCTCTCTGCCGGAATGGTGTCCGCGGGAACTGTCTGTATCGGAAATACTTCGGTGCGGGATGGGGTTGCCCGTGCACCCGAGGGAAGGCGGAGCGTGAAACGGCAGCCCTCGCCCGTGTTCGCCACCATGACAGTGCCGCCATGCGCCTTCACAATGCCTGCCACCATGCTGAGCCCTACGCCTGCCCCGCTGTATCGCGGCGGACCCCCTTCGACGGGCATTCCCGCTCCCCGGGAACGGTCCTTTTGCCAACCGGTCTCGAAAACGTGGGCGAGATCCTCGTCGTCGATACCGCCGCAGCTGTCCACGACGTCGACGACGGCGTCGCTTCCGTCGCGTCCGACGCGAACCAGGACCCCGCCGTCGGGCCGGCTGTAGATAATAGCGTTGAGCAGCACGTTCCGGACGGCCCTTCCCAGGCTGGGGCCGTCCGCGACGGCCATGCACTCGCGGTCGCCGCCGCCGTCGAGCCGGATGCCGCGCTGGGCGGCGAGCGGCGCGAGATCGGCGATGGCGTCGCTCACGAGGTCGTAGAGGTCCAGGGATTCAGCGCTCAGCCGGAGCGTTCCGGCCTGGATTTTGGATAGTTCCAGGAGGTCGTTGACCATGACCGCCATCTGGTCCGTCTGGGCGATGATCTTGCGGTAGTACGCGGGGACGTCGGAGGCCATGCCGTCTTCCAGCGCTTCGGCCATGGCCCGCATGCTGGCCAAGGGGGTCCGGAGGTCGTGCGAGATCCAGGAGACCAGTTCGCGGCGGGCGGTTTCGACGGCGGCTTCCCGTCGCCGGGATTCCTCGAGTTTGATGCTGCTCGCTTCGAGTTCCTGGGCGAGCTGGGCAAGCTCGGAGTTCATTGCCGGTCCGGCCCGCCGCGATGCTGATTGTTGCAGGAACGAGCCATCGAGGGCTTCTCCGCTGCCGAGGCGTCGCGTTGCCGCCACAAGGCGGATAGCGTTGCGGGACACCCCGGCCCCGAGGACCAGGGAAATCGCGATCGCCACGACCGAGGCCACCCCGAGGATGTACCACATGACTTCGAGGTCCACGGCGGAAATGAACATCGCATTGAAGGCGCTCACCATCCCTGCCACGAGAACAGCAACGGTGGCCACCACCACGAGGCAAATCTGCACCAGGATCGACGCGCCGCGCAGGAAACGCAGCAAGGCAAGGGTCAAGGCGCCGATGAGGACAGCCCACAGCAGCATCCAGCCCAGGATCGTGAACATTTCAGCTGCCTGCATGTCCACCTTCCTTCGCGTCAAATCGATAACCGACTCCCCAGACCGTCCTGAGCAGCACCGGGGTGGTCGGATTGTCCTCGATCTTTTCGCGCAAGCGCCGGACGTGGACCGTCACGGTGGACAAATCCCCGAAGTCCCAGCCCCATACTGCCTTGATGAGATCCTCGCGGCTGAACACTTGGTTGGGCCGACGGAGCAGGAACGCCAGCAGATCGAACTCACGCACCGTAAGCATCAGGGGTTTGCCGTCCTGGAGCACTGTGCGCGAGGCCGGATCCAATTCGAAGCCGGCGAGCTCCACGGGAGGTTCCGGGCTGAATTCCCGGATGCTCCGGCGCAACACGGACTTCACCCGGAGGACCAGCTCGCGGGGTGAGAAGGGCTTGGTAACGTAGTCGTCCGCTCCGGTTTCCAGGCCCAGGATCCGGTCGTCTTCCGTGCCGAGGGCTGTGACCATGATGATGGGAACGCTCATGGCGAGGCGCAGCCTGCGGCACACTTCCACGCCGTCCAGTCCGGGCAGCATCCGGTCCAGGATGACAAGGTCGGGCCGTCTGGCGGCCGCGAGGCTCAGCGCCGTGAAGCCGTCGCCCGCGAGATCGACCTGGAAACCTGCCTGGACCAGGTAGTCCCGGACGACGTCGGCGATGGTCTGTTCGTCTTCGACCAGAAGAATGCGCCGATTGCCGAGTTCGGCAGCGTGCGGGCCGGGCTGCATGTTCACACCTTCAGCATAGATTCGCGTGGTGCCCGTGGTACGGGTTCCGGGCGCCGCAGGGCCAACCGTTTGCATTCCGTAAGAAGTCACGTCTTGCGTTGCCTTCCCCGGGAGCGGACGACGAACATGACCGGTGGGCGATATCACGCTCGGGCGTTGCCTGGCGTAGCCTGAACCCATGAGTGTTCAGCTAGGCATGCCGTTGCCCCCCGCGGGCGACGGGACGGGAAGCAGCGTGTCTGCGCCCCCGCCGCGCCCTGCCGGAACTCCCCCGGGTCTGTTCGACCGTTACGGACGCCGGGCCACCGATATGCGCTTGTCCCTCACCGACAAGTGCAACCTGCGCTGCACGTACTGCATGCCGGCCGAGGGCCTCGAATGGTTGTCCAAACAGGCCGTCATGACCGCCGCCGAGATTGTCCGGCTGGTGCGGATCGGCGTCGAACAACTCGGGGTCCGCGAACTTCGCCTCACGGGAGGCGAGCCCTTGGTGCGTGCCGACCTCGTGGACATCATCTCGGCCCTCCGCGAGGCGCACCCCGACCTGCCGATCTCCATGACAACCAACGGCGTCGGACTCGACAAGAAGGCGGCAGGGCTCAAGGAAGCCGGGCTTACGCGCATCAACGTGTCCCTCGACTCCCTCCACGAAGAAACGTTCACGAAGCTGACCAGGCGCCCCTTCCTGGGCAAGGTGCTGGCCGGCGTCGATGCCGCCTGGGCTGCAGGCCTGGGTCCGGTCAAGATCAATGCCGTCCTCATGCGGGGAATCAACGACGCCGAGTCGCCTGAGCTCCTGGCCTGGGCTTTGGACCGCGGCTATGAACTGCGCTTCATCGAGCAAATGCCGCTGGACGCCGATCACGGTTGGACCCGGCGGGATATGATCACCGCAGCCGAGATCCGCGAACTGCTTTCACGCGACTTCGCGCTGACCCCGGACCCGCGCGAACGCGACGGCGCACCGGCGGAACGGTTTGAAGTACGACGGCGGGACCCGGCATCTGCCGAAGCCACGGGTCCGCTTCTGGGCACCGTCGGCATCATCGCCTCCGTCACCGAACCGTTCTGTTCCGATTGCCGGCGCACAAGGATTACCGCCGAAGGCAAGATTATGAGCTGCTTGTTCTCCCGCGAGGAATTCGACCTATTGGGACTACTTCGCTCCGGAGCGGACGACGAGGAACTCGCCCAACGCTGGCAGGACGCCATGTGGATCAAGCCCAAGGCACACGGCATGGACCACACCGGACTCGGCGCACCCGACTTCGTCCAGCCGGACCGTAGCATGAGCGCCATCGGAGGGTAAGAATTTGCTCGTAAGATACTTCGCTGCCGCGCGCGCCGCGGCAGGAGTCGAAGAGGAACACCACGATCTTCCGGAAGGAACCGGCCTGGACGGACTGATCGCGGCAGTGCTCGCCGTCGAACGTCCGGAACCACCGGCCGGAACACCGCCACTGGCCCGGATCATTTCGCGCAGCAGCTTCCTGCGCAATGAGGTAGCAGTCCGCGACCGTTCGGCCGCTCTCGGCGCGGACGACGTCGTCGACGTCCTCCCGCCGTTTGCCGGGGGCTAAGCCGGCCACGGCGAAGAGTGGTTCCCCGGGTCGAAGGAGCCTACGCTGTGCCTATCCGCGCAACAGCAAAGGAACAGCCATGTACACCCTCCTGATCGAACACGCTGTGAACGACTTCGGCGCATGGAAGCGGTCGTTCGACTCGGATCCGGCAGATCGCGCAGGCTCCGGCGTTGTTTCCTACAGGGTCTTCCGGCCTGTGGACGATTCGCAGCGCGTCTTGATCGAGCTTGATTTCGCCGAGCGGGAGCAAGCTGAATCAATGCTGGACACCTTGCGGACAAAGGTGTGGAGTGGACCTGGACGGCCGGCGTCGCTCGACGGCATGCCCGATGCGCGGATCGTTGAGTCGATGGAGGCCAGGATCCTCTGAATGCCGTGCCTGCTGGATGTGGGCCTTAGACGCGCCTGCAGACAGAGATCATGAACGGGCTGAACGTCGGGGCATCCCCGAGCCTCAGTTCCGCCATGTGGGTCAGCACGCCGCCGTCGACCTTGAAAGTGTGCCTCGCGGTCCCGCGAGGGCTGCGCCGCTCAAGCCGCAGTGTGCCGTCCTGCCAATGCCCCCGGGCCGGAGCTTCGGGTGGCCGGCCCATGCTGTCCACGTAGTACCACAAGGTGTCCCCGTGGTCCGGGTCAACGGTAAAGACACCGTGCCCCTCGAAATGGGTGCCATCGGGCTCAATGTGCCGGTAGCTCTGAACCAAGGCGTAACCTCCTGCCGCGCGCGAGAAAGTCACTTCGGCGTCGGCGGTCCGGGCCGGTCCCCACGGCGACGCCGAGAGCTCGGTACTCCCCCGCCAATGCCCTAGGAACGCCTCCAACGCAGTGTGTGCATGACTCTTCAATGGCTCGTTCATGGCGACTCCTGCGCAAGACGATGGATACGTCACCATCATGTTCCCGATCGAGCAGGCACGTCCAGCCTTCCCCACGCCGGACATGCCCCCTCTTCCAAACCAGGAATGGACATATGAGGGCTATGTCCACTCCTAGGCTCCAGCGGGGGACATGTCCCCTGTGCGGTGCAATGTTCCCCGCCGGACATGCCCCCTCTTCCAAACCAGGAATGGACATATGAGGGTTATGTCCACTCCTAGGCTCCAACGGGGGGCATGTCCCTGTGAGAGTGCGGAGTTCAGAGGCCGAACGTCTCTGTTTCTTCGAAGGGCCCGACGACGGTCACGGTGCGGGGGGCTTCGGCGAGAACCCGGGCGAGTTCCTGGACCTGCTCGGCGGTGACGGCCTTGATGCGGGCCAGCGTTTCGTCGATGTCCTGGAATTCGCCGGAGACGAGTTCGGCGCGGCCAAGGCGGGACATCCGGGATCCGGTGTCTTCAAGGGCCAGGACGATTCCGCCGCACAATTGGCCCACGGCCTTGCGCAGTTCCTCGTCCGTGATTCCGTCAGAGGCGAGCTTGTCCAGTTCGGCGCCCAGAAGTTCCAGAACCTGCTTGACCTTCGACGGCGTGCAGCCGGCGTACATGCCGAAGTAGCCTGCGTCCGCGTAGGCGGAGGCAAAGGAATAGGTGGAATAGACGAGGCCCCGCTTTTCGCGGATCTCCTGGAAGAGGCGCGAAGACATGCCACCGCCAAGGACCGCGTTCAGGACGCTCATCACGAAGCGCCGATCGTCGGTAGCCACGATCGAGGGGCAACCCATGATGATGTTGGCTTGCTCCACGGGACGCTTGATCACATGCAGCCCTGCGGTACCGGTGATATCCGCCCGCTCGGTGGAACGGCGCTCAACGGGGGCAGCGGTGTCCTTCAGCTCCCACCCGGCAGTCCGCAAGGCATCGACCACGAGCCGGCAAACGACGTCGTGGTCCAGGCCGCCCGCCGCGGTGATGACGATTTCGTCCGGCCGGTAGTAGCGCTGGTAATGTGCCCACACGGAATCGCGGGACACGGCCTTGATGGCGGCAGGGGTGCCACCGATCGGGCGTCCCAGCGGATGCACGCCGAGTACGGCGGCCACGAAGTTTTCATGTGCGACGTCGGTGGGGTCATCGCTGTCCATGGCGATTTCCTCAAGGATCACGTCGCGTTCCTGTTCAAGTTCCGAAGGATCCAGCACGGCGCCGGTGATCATGTCGGCAATGACGTCGATGGCCATGGGGAGGTCCGTGTCCAGTACCCGAGCAAAGTAGCACGTGCTTTCCTTCGCCGTGGCCGCATTCGATTCACCGCCGACCTCGTCGAAAGCAGACGCGATCTCGAGGGCGGTGCGCTTCCTGGTGCCTTTGAACAGGAGGTGCTCGAGGAAGTGGGTGGAGCCGTGCTGGCCGTCTGCCTCGTCCCGGGAGCCGACTCCCACCCAGAATCCGATGGTTGCCGAACGCTGCCCGGGCATGGCCTCAGTGAGTACCCGGACGCCTCCCGGAAGCACTGAACGCCGGACAATGGAGCCACCTTCGGCGCCATGGATCAATTCGCCGCCGGGCACGGTCTGCGCCAATGGGAGGGGTACGACAGTCATCAAGACCTTTCAGTTCTGCGGGAAATCACGGGTGCCAAATCTGGCTGCAATCGTACCAGCGGGCGCATCGCCCGCGGGACGGGAATTCGTTGTTAAACCGGGCAGGACCGGTGGACATGTCCACCGGTCCTGCCGCGTGTTTGCCGGTTAAGGCTACTCGGCGGAAACTTCAGCCTCTTCGGCGGGAGCTTCTTCAGAGGCGGCGCCTTCTTCCTCGGCCACAACCGGGGAGAGGGAGAGCTTGCCGCGGTCGTCGATCTTGGTGATCTCGACCTGGATCTTCTGGCCCACGGAGACAACGTCGTCGACGTTGTCCACGCGCTTGCCGCTGGCCAGCTTGCGCAGCTCGGAGATGTGCAGCAGGCCGTCCTTGCCCGGGGTCAGGGAAACGAACGCACCGAAGGTGGTGGTCTTGACGACCGTGCCCAGGTAACGCTCACCGATTTCCGGGATCTGCGGGTTGGCGATGGCGTTGATCGCGGCGCGGGCTGCTTCTGCAGACGGACCGTTGGTAGCGCCGATGTAGACCGTGCCGTCGTCCTCGATGGAGATGTCGGCGCCGGTGTCTTCCTGGATCTGGTTGATCATCTTGCCCTTGGGGCCAATGACCTCACCGATCTTGTCAACGGGGATGTTGACGGCGATCACGCGCGGTGCGAACTCGGAGAGCTCGTCCGGAGTGTCGATAGCGGCGTTGATGACGTCCAGGATGTGCAGGCGGGCTTCGCGGGCCTGCTTCAGGGCTGCAGCCAGGACCGATGCCGGGATGCCGTCGAGCTTGGTGTCGAGCTGGATGGCCGTGACGAACTCGGAAGTACCGGCAACCTTGAAGTCCATGTCGCCGAAAGCGTCTTCGGCGCCGAGGATGTCGGTCAGGGCGGCGTAGCGGGTCTGGCCGTCAACCTGGTCGGAAACCAGGCCCATGGCGATACCGGCAACAGCGGCCTTCAGCGGCACACCTGCGTTGAGCAGGGACAGCGTGGAGGCGCAGACGGAACCCATCGACGTCGAACCGTTGGAGCTGAGGGCCTCGGACACCTGGCGGATGGCGTACGGGAACTCCTCGCGGGACGGCAGCACCGGAACCAGGGCGCGCTCGGCGAGTGCGCCATGGCCGATTTCGCGGCGCTTCGGGGAACCGACGCGGCCGGTCTCGCCGGTGGAGTACGGCGGGAAGTTGTAGTTGTGCATGTAGCGCTTGCGCGTGACGGGAGACAGCGAGTCGATCTGCTGTTCCATCTTGAGCATGTTCAGCGTGGTGACACCCATGATCTGGGTTTCGCCGCGTTCGAAGATGGCGGAACCGTGAACGCGCGGCAGGACCTCTACCTCGGCAGTCAGCTGGCGGATGTCCGTCAGGCCACGGCCGTCGATGCGGATCTGGTCCTTGAGGATGCGCTGGCGGACAACCTGCTTGGTCAGGGAGCGGAAAGCTGCGGACAGTTCCTTCTCGCGGCCCTCGAACTCGCCCGCGAGGGCACCAAGGACCTCGTCCTTGAGTTCGTCGGAGGCGTTGTCGCGGTCCTGCTTGTCGGCGATCTGGAAGACAGCAGCAAGCTTCTCAGCAGCGGCAGCTTCAACAGCGGCGTAGGCGTCCTCCTGGTAGTCCAGGAAGACCGGGAACTCGACCGTCGGCTTGGCAGCGCGGGCGGCCAGGTCAGCCTGGGCCTCACACAGGGCCTTGATGAACGGCTTGGCGGCCTCGAGGCCCTCGGAAACAACCTCTTCGGTGGGAGCGGTGGCGCCCTGTTCCTTGATGAGGTTCCAGGAGTTGTCGGTGGCTTCGGCTTCAACCATCATGATGGCGACGTCGTCGCCGGCGATGCGGCCGGCAACAACCATGTTGAAGACGGCGTTCTCAAGCTGGGAGTGCTTCGGGAAAGCAACCCATTCGGTGCCTTGTTCGTCGGCGACGAGGGCGACGCGGACGCCACCGATCGGACCGGAGAACGGGAGTCCGGAGAGCTGGGTGGACATGGACGAGGCGTTGATGGCCACCACGTCGTAGAGCTCGTCCGGGTTGATCGCCAGGACGGTGACGACGATCTGGACCTCGTTGCGCAGGCCCTTGACGAACGCGGGGCGCAGCGGGCGGTCCATGAGGCGGCAAGCCAGGATTGCTTCGGTGGACGGGCGTCCTTCACGGCGGAAGAACGAGCCCGGGATGCGGCCGGCGGCGTACATGCGCTCTTCGACGTCGACGGTAAGCGGGAAGAAGTCGAAGCCTTCACGCGGGGACTTGCCTGCGGTGGTTGCGGACAGCAGTGCGGTGTCTTCGTCGATGTAGACCATCGCGGCGCCGGCTGCCTGCTTGGCGAGGCGACCTGTTTCGAAGCGGATAACACGCTTGCCGAAGCGACCGTTGTCGATGATGGCTTCTGAGAACTGGATTTCGGGACCCTCCATTGAGAGTCACCTCCGTTTCTTGTTTAGCGGAAGTCCTCCCGCATCGACCCAGGCCAGCGTCTGTTCCTGGCCTGTACGACACCCGGTCATCGATCGAGACCCACGGGCTGCGCCTTCATCACAGAAGGCTGTTCCCGGGGATCACTACCGAGGACCGCGAATGCGCGATGCGGTTGAACTCCTGTTAAGTGTTGGATTTAGTTATGGAGAAAAGGCGGCCCGGTCCGCGGAGGATCGGGCCGCCCGAAGTCAAACTAGCGGCGCAGGCCGAGGCGCTCGATGAGCGCACGGTAGCGGGCAATGTCAGTCTTCTTGAGGTAGCCCAGCATGCGCTTGCGACGACCAACCATAGCCAGCAGACCGCGCTGGGTGTGGAAGTCGTGCTTGTGCTCCTTCATGTGCTCAGTCAGATCCTTGATCCGCTGAGTCAGGACTGCAATCTGGACCTCCGGCGAACCAGTGTCGCCCTTGGACGTTGCGTATGCCTCGATGATGGACTGCTTAACAGCGGCTTCAAGTGCCACGTGAACTCCTAGAGTTGTGCCGTGCGTCCCGATTCAGCGCCTCGCTGCCGGGTTGTGATGTGCCGATGACCGCACACAAAACAGGTCCAGCCGCCACGGACTGCAGCCGGATCCATCCCTCAGTTTACCGGCAGCCCGGCAATCTTGTCGAAAGCTGCCGTGTGACCCTCCTCAAAGAGGAGCGCCACTCACTGCCCGATCTCGGTCCGGACGGCGAAAAGCTCAGGGAAGAACGTCAAATCGAGCGCCTTCTTCAGGAAGGAAACGCCGCTTGAACCTCCGGTTCCCGTCTTCATGCCGATGGTCCGCTGCACCGTACGGAGGTGCCGGAAGCGCCACAACTGGAAGTTGTCTTCCAGGTCCACCAGTTCCTCGCACGCTTCGTAGGCCGGCCAGTTGTCTGCCGCGTGTTCGTAGATGTGCTTGAAGAGGGGCAAGAGCTCAGGGGCGAACTCGTGGGCATGGGTCACATCCCGGTCCAGGACGGACCGTGGAACGTCGTAGCCGTGCCGGTCCAGGTAAGCGAGGAATTCGTCGTAGATGCTCGGGGCGTTCAGGAGCTCCTCCAGCATGGTCCTGGACTCCGGATCCGATTCGAACACCGGCAACATCTTGGCGTTCTTGTTGCCGAGGATGAACTCGACAGCGCGGTATTGGCTCGACTGGAACCCGGAGGCATTGCCCAGGAAGCCGCGCAACTGGGAGTACTCGGTGGGGGTGAGCGTGGCGAGCACCGACCATTGCTCGGTGAGCGTCTTCTGGATGTGCTTGACCCGTGCGATGGCCTTGAGCGCGGAGCCGAGGTCGTCCTGGCGCAGCCAGGCGGCCGCGCTGCGGAGCTCGTGCAGGACCAGCTTCAGCCAAAGCTCGGTGGTTTGGTGTTGGATGATGAACAAGAGCTCGTCATGGTGCTCGGGCTGGCTGACAGGTTGCTGGGCGCTGAGCAGCAAGGGCAGCTGCAGGTAGGAGCCGTAGCTCATGCGTGAGCTGAAATCCTTGACGATGCCTTCGTCGAGTGGCCGGGTGTTCTTCTCAACGCTCACGGTGCGGGGCTACTTGTCCAGCAGGAGATCGTGGGCCTGGACGACGTCCAGCCGCATCTGCTCTACCAGGGCCTCGGGTCCGCGGTAGGCCACCATGCCTCGGAGCCGGGCCGTGAATTCCACCACGACGGTCTGGCCGTAGAGGTTGAAGTCCTCCACTGCCTCCTCCGGGCGGTCGATCACGTGGGCTTCCACCTGGCGGCTCACGCCGTCGAACGTGGGGTTGGAACCCACCGAAATCGCGGCGGGCCAGCGGGTTCCGGATTCGTCCACGAGCCAGCCGGCGTAGATTCCATCCGCGGGTACGTAGCCCGTGGCGCCGTGGTCCAGGTTCGCCGTGGGAAAGCCCAGGGCGCGTCCACGCGCCGCCCCGTGGACCACTTCGCCGCGCATCCTGTGCGGGCGGCCAAGGACAGCGGCCGCGGTCTCGACGTCGCCCTCGGCGAGAGCCTCGCGCACCCAAGTGGAGGAACAGCGGCGGTCCGTGCCGCCGTCGTCGTGTACTGGAAAGCCCTCCGCACCGAACTCATTGACCACGTGGACGCCGAATCCGAGTTTCTTGCCCAATTCCTGCATAGTGCCGACGTCGCCGGAATTTCCCACCCCGAAACGGAGATCGTGGCCCACAACAACGTATGCCGCGTGAAGCCCGTCGAGCAGGACGGTGACGACGAATTCCTCGGGCGTCATGGCCGCAAGCGTGAGGTTGTATTTCATGACGAGGACGGCGTCCACGCCCGTGTCGGCCAAAGCATCGAGTTTGTCCTGCAGACCCATGAGGAGCTCCGGTGCGGAGTCGGGCCGGTGGACCAGGGCCGGGTGGGGATCGAACGTCACGACGACGGACCGCGCGCCATGCTGCCCTGCTGTGCGCAGAAGCTGCGTCAGCACCTGCTGGTGTCCGCGGTGGACGCCGTCAAAGTTGCCGATGGTAACGACGCTGGGACCGAAATCCTCGGGGACCTCGGTGGGATCGTTCCAGATGTGGACCATCAACCTCGCCTTTTACTGCTGGTATTCGCTATGCCCGGTGCCTGGTCCGGCGCCGGAATTCTCTAAGGTTACCCGCTATCCCGGGGCTGGCATGCCCGGGTGGCAGGGCCCCGATTTCTAGTGCGGGAGCCGTGCCGGGCGCCGACGGTAGAGCCACAACAGGCCCAGGACCGGCAGGATCAACGGTACAAAGCCGTATCCGCGTCCGAACAAGGACCACACGGTGTCGTGCGGGAAAGCCACAGGATCGAAAAGGCTGATGGCGCCAACCACCACCACTCCGACCATCTCCACGAGGACGGCCGCCAGCGATACCTTGAACCACGTGCGGCCCGGCTTCGCAAGGGAGACTGTGGCCACGATGTACACCACGGCGGCGAAGGCCGAAAGGATGTGGGCCAAGGGAGCATCCGGGAACTTGGTCAGGATCTGATAGCCGGCACGGGCCGTGGCCGAGATCGCGAAAACCGCGTAGACCGCAATCAGCAGCCTCCCGGGCCCGGTATTGCGGGTGTCCCGGTTCTTTTTCTCGGTGGTTTCAACAGTCACTTCGTGTGCTTCTTCCAATGTCAGTACCAGATCTGGTTCATGCGGGCCGCCATGACCAATGCGGTGACGCCCACGGCGCCCAGGACGAAATTGCTCCAACGGGTCCGTTCCAGGATGGACCAGTACACCGCGACGACAGGGAGGATGAGCGCCGTGATGATGTAACCCCAAAATTCCCAGGGCTCCCCCGCGATCTTTTCACCCATCGCCACACGGATGATCGATCCCACCAGATAGACCAGCAAGACGAGTTCGACGGCGGCAACGGACAGTATGGTGACGTCGTTGGGGGCCTTCTTCATGATGCCCGCCACGACGCAAATGATGGTGGACAGCAAACCCACTACCAGGACGGCGTAAAAGTATCCGTCCATGGCTAGTGTGCCTGCTTTTCGTTGTCAGGCGCGAACACCAGGACGGGCTTGGCGAAACTCCCCGCATCGGCCAACAACGCCACGAGTTCCCCTGACGGTGAAAACGCGGCCGCCGGGTTCTCGGCGGTGGCCGCGTCGGCTGTGCCGGCAGCGGGTCCCGCCGCGATCCTGCGGCCAAAGGAGATCTCGGTGGCTTCGGCGTCGCTCAACTCCCGGTTCGGCATGAGCGCGCGGGCCGCGGCGGACATGTCGAGGACTTCCAGTTCCTCGGCAAGCTGTTCGAGGGTGCGGGCCTGCTCCAGGGTGTACGGCCCCACTTGGGTGCGGCGCAGCGCCGTGAGATGGCCGCCGACGCCGAGAGCCGCGCCAAGGTCGCGTGCCAGCGCGCGGATGTAGGTGCCCGAGGAGCACTCGACGGTCACGTCGATGTCTACTACCCTGCCGTCGTCGACCCTCCGGATGGCGTGGATCTCGAAACGGTGGATGGTCACGGGCCGGGCGGCGAGCTTGACCTCTTGCCCCGAACGCACGCGCGCGTAGGACCGTTCGCCGTTGACCTTGATGGCGCTGACGCTGCTGGGAACCTGCTGGATCTCGCCGCTGAGCTGCGCGACGCCGGCGCGGATGGCTTCCTCGGTGACCCCGGCGGCGCTGCGGCTTTCGGTGATGTCGCCTTCGGCATCGTCCGTGATGGTTGATTCGCCGAGCCGGACGGTGGCGGAGTACGTCTTGGAGGTGCCGACGATGTACGTCAACAGTCGCGTGGCCTTGTTGATACCAATCACAAGCACCCCGGTGGCCATGGGGTCCAGGGTCCCTGCATGGCCCACTTTCCGGGTACCGGCCAGTCGCCGCATCCGTCCAACCACATCGTGGCTGGTCCATCCTTGCGGCTTGTCAACGATTACCAGTCCAGAAAGCACGCCTCCCAGTATATCCGCGCCGGGGCATGCATCCTGCGGCCCGCGGCTTCCCTGTACGGTCCGGGACCGCGGCTAAGATGGCTCCTATGCCTGAGCTTGCCGCACACGTCGACGAAGTGCCCGTGAACCAGATCCGCGAGATCACCGAGGCCGCGTGGAGCACCCCCGGGGCGATTGTCCTCAGCATCGGCGAGCCCGGCTTCGCGCTGCCCCGCCACATCCTGGACGCGGGGATCGCGTGCCTGGACAGGGACGAGACCAACTACACCCCCAATGCCGGTATCCCGGCCCTGCGTGAGGCCTTTGCCGATCGGTTCCGGGCACACAACAAGGTGGACGTCGGGGCAGAGCGCGTGTACGTCGTGGACGGAGCCCAGCAGGGACTACACTTCGCCATGAGCCTGCTCCTCTCCCCCGGAGACGAGATCCTGATTCCCAACCCCGGCTATCCCACTTTTGCCATGACGAGCCATTTGCTGCACGCCGTCCCGGTGCGGTATCCGCTCTACCCCGAGCACGAGTTCCAACCCCGCATCGAGGACATCGAGGGACTGATCACGCCCCGGACCAAGGTTTTGGTCCTTAATTCCCCGTCCAATCCCCTGGGCGCGGTGATCTGCGAGGAAACGACGCGCCAGCTCGTGGAATTGGCCGTCAAACACGATTTGTGGATCATTTCGGACGAATGCTACGAAGCCTTCACCTTCGACGTTCCGCACACGAGTCCCGCCCGCTTCGACAGCACCGTTCCCGGGGAGGCGCGGGTCTTCACGTCCCTGACCTTGTCCAAAACGTATGGGCTGACCGGACTGCGGATCGGCGCGCTCGTTTGCCCTCCGGGCCTCGAACGGAGGATGAACAACGTCATGGAAGCGATCGTTTCCTGCGTGGCTTCACCTTCCCAGTATGCTGCGGTCGCGGCGCTGACCGGCCCGCAGGACTATGTGGACACCGCGCGGGAGCATTACCGTTCCAACCGCGACGCCGCCTCGGCAGTGCTTGCGGAAAAGGGCATTCCCTTCCTGGGCGCACAGGGGGCTTTCTATCTCTGGGCGGACGTCTCCCATGTGAGCGGAGGGAACGTGCGTACTTGGGTGCGTCGGTTCCTCAGGGATTCCGGCGTGGCGGTGGCGCCGGGCACCGCGTTCGGTTCCATCGGCGAGGGGTGGATCAGGATCGCGTTGTGCGGTGATCAGCAGCAACTGCTCGACGGCGTCGGGCGGCTTCCGGAGCGCGTTTAGGGGCGGCGCTTTAGGGCCCGGCGCTTTGCTTGGCGGCCGCCGCTTTCAGTATGCGGTCCGGTTTTTGTGCCCGCGCCAGGCATCGAAAGGAGCCTCCGATGCGGCGACCTCCTTATGTTGGACGGGCAACAGTTCAGGCCTGTTGCCGTCGAAATATTCGTAGAACACCGCATCGTCGAAGCCTGCGGCTGCGGCCCCGTGCCGATCCGCGGCAAAGTAGACCCGGCTTACGCGGCCCCACAGGGCGGCGGAGAGGCACAAAGGGCATGGTTCGCAGCTTGAGTAGAGCACCGAGCCGCTGAGATCAAAGCTTCCCAGTTCAGACGCAGCCCGCCGGATGGCTACCACTTCGGCGTGCGCTGTGGGGTCGTTGTCGCGGGTGACCCGGTTGACGCCGTCATGGAGCCGTCCGTCCGGGGTGACCACGACGGCGCCGAAAGGGCCGCCGCCGTCGGCCACGTTCTGCACCGCGAGCCGCAGGGCGTGTTCGAGGTAGTCTTCGGGACTCTGAGCTGAATCGTGCGCCGACATGCTCCGATCTTAGCGACGGCCCATCAATTTGGCCCTGCTTTTCACGGTTAAACAAGAAGGACCGGATCCGGCAGTCCTAAGAACTGCGGATCCGGTCCCACCCGGGAAGCGCTGGGCTACTTGCCGCTGTCTTCGTCGATGTCTTCATCGGCACGGAGGTCGATGTCTTCTTCATCAAAGTCGTCTTCGTCGATGTCCGCATCCTGCGGGGAATCGCTCTTGTACGGGTCCGCATCGCCTGCGTGCTTGGCGCCGGCGGCCAGGGCGGCCACCTCGGCGTCGCGCTGCTTGGCGGTGCGCAACAGCTCCTCAAGGTTCGAGGCGTTGACCGGAATGAGGTCGGCAACGAATTCCAAGGTAGGAGTCAGCCGCACGGTGATGTTCCGGCCCACTTCCTGCCGCAAAACACCCTTGGCCTTCTCCAACGCCCGAACAGCATCAGAGTGAGCGGCTTCGTCACCGAAGACGGTGTAGTACACGGTGGCGTGCTGAAGATCGTTGGTGACGCGGGCATCGGTAATAGTGATGCCCTCAACCCGAGGATCCTTGATCCGCCGGCCCAGTGCCTCAGCAACAACAACCTTAATCCGCTGCGCCAACTTGGCAGCGCGTGCCGGATCAGCCATTTCTACTCCTAAATTTCGCGTACGACGGCGCGTTAGCAACTTGCGTACTTAAGTTCTGTATGCGCGACGCGCCTAGTGCGAGTCTACGACCGGCCGCCGCGTTCCTCGGAGGCCGTTGGAGCCGATATGGGGGCCCGGGAGTGGCATCGGGCCTGCCGGAGCTGGGTGGCTGACGTCGCAAGACGTCAGCCACCCAGCGAAGGGGCGGGGCCCCCATATCGGCGGAAAGGGCCGGGGCCGCCGGAAGAATCCAACGGCCCCGCCCTCTATTTTTCGTCCTTAGACGCGCGGCTTTTCGCGCATCTCGAAGGTCTCGATGATGTCACCCTCGTTGATGTCGTTGTACGAGCCAAGACCGATACCACACTCGAAGTCCGTGCGGACCTCGGTGGCGTCGTCCTTGAACCGCTTGAGCGTCTCAACGGTGAGGTTGTCGCCGATGACCTTGCCATCGCGGCTGACGCGTGCCTTCGTGTTACGGCGGATGATGCCCGAGCGCACGATGGAACCGGCGATGTTTCCGAACTTGGAAGAACGGAAGACTTCGCGGACCTCGGCGGTACCGAGCTGGACTTCCTCGTACTCCGGCTTGAGCATGCCCTTGAGGGCCAGCTCGATGTCATCAATTGCCGAGTAGATGACGGAGTAGAACCGCATGTCCACGCCTTCGCGATCGGCGAGGTCGGCCACGCGCTCGGCGGGCTTGACGTTGAAGCCGATGATGATGGCGTTGTCCACCGTGGCGAGGTTGACGTCGTTCTGCGTGATGGCACCCACACCGCGGTGGATGACGCGCAGTTGAACGTCTTCGTCGCCGACGTCGATCTTGAGCAGTGCGTCTTCGAGGGCTTCGACGGCACCGGAAACGTCACCCTTGAGGATGAGGTTGAGGGTGTCGATCTTGCCCGCCGCAACTGCCTGGTCGAAGTCTTCCAGGCTGATGCGCTTGCGACGCTTGGCCAGTGCCGCGTTGCGGTCGGCTGCTTCACGCTTTTCAGCGATCTGGCGGGCCGTACGCTCGTCAGAGGTCACCAGGAAGGTGTCACCTGCACGCGGTACGTTGGACAGACCCAGGACCTGGACCGGACGGGACGGAAGCGCGACGTCGAGGGCGTTGCCGTCTTCGTCAAACATGGCACGGACGCGGCCGTGGGCGGTACCGGCCACGATCGTGTCGCCAACGGCCAGCGTACCGGACTGGACCAGGACGGTGGCCACGGAACCGCGGCCCTTGTCCAGGTTCGCTTCGATGGCAATGCCTCGAGCGTCCTTGTCCGGGTTGGCGCGCAGGTCCAAAGCGGCGTCTGCGGTCAGCAGGACGGCGTCGATCAGTTCGTCGATGTTGATGTTCTGGCGGGCAGAAACCTCAACGAACATGGTGTCGCCACCGTATTCTTCGGGAACCAGACCGTACTCGGTGAGCTGGCCCTTGACCTTGTCCGGGTTCGCACCTTCCTTGTCGATCTTGTTGACCGCGACGACGATCGGCACGTTGGCCGCTTGTGCGTGGTTGAGTGCTTCCACCGTCTGCGGCATGACGCCGTCGTCGGCTGCGACAACCAGGATGGCGATGTCGGTGACCTTGGCACCACGTGCACGCATGGCGGTGAACGCCTCGTGACCGGGGGTGTCAATGAAGGTGATGTCGCGCGGAGTGCCTTCGTGGATGTGGCTGATCTGGTAGGCACCGATGTGCTGCGTGATGCCGCCGTGTTCGCCGGCAACCACGTTGGTCTTCCGGATGGCGTCGAGCAGTCGGGTCTTACCGTGGTCGACGTGACCCATGACGGTGACAACCGGGGGACGCGGTTCGAGGACGTCGTCGCCTTCGGCTTCCAGTTCGGCATCAAGGTCGATGTCGAAGGAGTCGAGGAGCTCGCGCTCTTCGTCTTCCGGCGAAACTACCTGGATCTTGTAGCCGAGTTCAACACCGAGCAGGCCGAAGGTGTCTTCGTCCAGCGACTGCGTAGCCGTTGCCATTTCACCGAGGTGGAACAGCACGGTCACCAGTGCGGCGGGGTTCGCCTCGATCTTGTCGGCGAAGTCCGTAATGGACGAGCCACGACGGAGCCGGACTACGGTGTTGCCGTCGCCGCGGGGTACGGATACGCCGCCCAGCGACGGAGCACTCATCTGCTCCAGTTCCTGACGCTTTGCACGCTTCGACTTGCGCTGCTTGCCGCGTCCTGCGCCACCCTTGCCGAAGGCACCTTGGGTACCGCCGCGTCCGCGGCCACCCTTGCCGAAGCCACCGCCGGCGGGAGCTCCGCCACCGGTGCCTGCGCCAGGAGCGCCACCCGGACGGCCGGGGCCGCCACCACCGGGACGGCCAGCGCCACCCGGACGGCCTGCGCCACCGGGAGCGGGACGCTCGGTGCGGTTGGGCATCATGCCCGGGCTGGGACGGTTTCCTGCGGGGCCACCTGCCGGACGCGGAGCGCCCGGACGGGGAGCACCGGGGCGCGGAGCACCCGGACGCGGACCACCGGAACCGGCTGCGGGGCGGGGACCGCCTGCGCCGGCCGCGGGACGCGGACCGCCGGGACGTTCGCCGTCGGTGCGGCCACCGGAACGGGGCATGCCCTGCGATGTTGCGAAGGGGTTGTTGCCCGGACGGGGAGGACGCTCGCCGTCGCCACGGCCGCGGGGCATGCCCTGCGAGGTCGCGAACGGGTTGTTGCCCGGACGGGGGCCGCCGGGCCGCGGTGCCTGGCTGCCCGGACGTGCCGGGGCAGGGGCTTCGGCCCTGGGTGCCGGACGGGCACCCGGCTTTGCGGAAATAGGACTTGCTGCAGCTGCGGGAGCCGCAGGCGCTGCCGGGGCGGGGGTCTCAGCCTTGGGGGCGGGAACCGGAGCCTTGGGCGCAGCGGGGCCCGGAGCCGGGCGGGATGCTGCGGGTGCGGCAAGTGCCCCGGGGGCTGCAACGCGAGCAACTGCCGGGGCAGCCGCCTTTGCAGCGCCGGCACCCGGGTAGGCGTCGCGAAGCTTCTTCACGACCGGTGCCTCAATTGTCGAAGAGGCGGAGCGAACGAATTCGCCCAGTTCCTGCAGTTTTGTCACTGCATCTTTGGAAGTAATACCGAGCTCTTTGGCGAGCTCATGTACGCGGACCTTGGCCACATTTCTCCTGTCTCGGTCCGCACCGAGCCAGGCACGAACCGTCTAATTCTTACTGCGGGCCCCTGCCGCGAACGCGGCGGATAGGCCCTGTGCAGAGCGCAACAAAGTTGTCATCGTTGCGCACTCATCGCTGGGAACTCATCGGGTTTCCATCAGTTTTCTGACCCGCTTTCAGGTTTGGACGGTTTTCCTGCTTTCACGGGGTGTCCGCAGGGGGTATGACTGCCGCCAGGTAGCTTTCGACGGCGGTGACTTCACTTGCGCCCGCGAGGGCCCTTGCGAAAGCACGCCGTTTGCTTGCCAGCGTCAGGCATGTGGTGCTGGGGTGCAGCCACGCACCCCGGCCAGCCATCCGGTGTCGTTCATCCACCAGGACGACGGGTGACCCGCCGCCTTCGGCGACAAGCCGGATCAACTCGGTCCGCTTGCCTTGTTTCCGGCATCCGATGCAGGTGCGCACAGGCTGGTGCCTGGTGTGAAGCAGTTCAGTCACTGGGTGTATCAACCTGCCTCAGTGTCTTTACCTGTCTTCTGCTGTTCTGCTTTGCTCGGCGCCCGCCCTTGCCTTGTCGGGATTATTGTCCAACAAGTCGCGAGCACGCCAAAGCGCGCGGATACCGGGCATAGGCCCGGTTCCATCTATTCTAAGCCCCCGAGGGCCCGGCCACCGAATCCACAAGGTACAAGGATCCGGGGCCGGGCGCCGTTTGGTGTGTTTAGTTGCCCTTGGCCGGAGTGGCGTCCGAGACGATGTCGATCCGCCAGCCGGTCAGCTTGGCTGCGAGGCGGGCGTTCTGGCCTTCCTTGCCGATGGCGAGGGAGAGTTGGTAGTCGGGAACAACCACCCGGGCGGAGCGCGTGGCTTCGTCGGTGATAGTGACGGAATTCACGCGCGACGGCGACAGGGAGTTGGCGATGAAGGTCGCCGGGTCTTCGCTGAAGTCGACGATGTCGATCTTTTCGTCGTTGAGTTCGGTCATGACAGCGCGGACGCGGGAGCCCATTTCACCAATGCAAGCACCCTTGGCATTGATGCCGGGAGTGTTGGCTTTGACGGCCATCTTGGTCCGGTGTCCGGCTTCACGTGCCAGTGCAACGATCTCGACGGAACGATCCGCGATCTCCGGGACCTCCAGCTCGAAAAGCTTCCGAACGAGCCCCGGGTGGGAACGCGACAGCGTGATGGAGGGTCCCTTGGCGCCGCGGTGGACGTCCACCACAAACGCACGCAGGCGGTTGCCGTGGGTGTACTTCTCCCCCGGCACCTGCTCGGGCGGCGGCAGCAGGGCTTCCACGGAACCGAGGTTCACCTGGATCATGTGCGGATTGTTGCCCTGCTGGATCAGGCCGGCGACGAGTTCACCTTCACGGCCCTTGAATTCGCCGAGGACGTTGTCGTCCTCGACGTCGCGCAGGCGCTGCAGGATGATCTGCCGTGCGGTGCTCGCCGCAATGCGGCCGAATCCCGCAGGAGTGTCCTCGAACTCGCCGATGGCTTCGCCGTCGTCGTCGATTTCCGTGGCCCAAATGGTCACGTGCCCGCTCTTGCGGTCCAGCTCCGCGCGGGCCTTTTCGAAAGCGCCCGGCGTCTTGTGGTAAGCCACCAGGAGCGCCTGCTCGATGGTGGGAATCAGGAGGTCCAGCGGGATTTCACGCTCACGCTCCAGGAGTCTCAGCGCACTCATGTCAATATCCATTAGGCCTCCTCGGAAGGTCTGTTGTACTCGTCTTCCAGCACGGCCTCGTTGAGGTGGCTGAACTCTATCTCGACTTTTCCTTGGCGGATCCTGTCGAAAGGAATCTTCACGGGTTCGCCCTGCTTGGACTTCATGCCCTTCTTGACCTCTTGCTCGGGAACCAGTGTGACGCCGTCGTCGTCGACGGACTGGATACGGCCCGTCAGGTTCTCTCCCTGGATCACGTTGACCTTGACCATGCGTCCGCGGGCCCGGTGCCAGTGGCGGGGCTCCGTGAGGGGCCGGCCGACGCCGGGCGAGGAGACCTCGAGGTCGTAGGGGCGGCCGTCGGTGCGGGGATCGTTGTCCAGGATGTCAGAAAGGGCCCTGGAGATTTCCGCGATGACGTCCAGGCTGACTCCGCCGGTTTCCTCCTGGGGCAAGTCGATGACCACGTGGACTACCCGGTGCGAACCGGCAACCTGGATGGCAACATCCTCAAGATACAGCCGGCTCGCCAGGACGGCAGGCTCCAGAAGCGCCTTCAGCCTGCTCTCCTCGGGGTTGCGGACCTCGTGTTGTGCTGGACTTGTCGGATCCGTTCCAGCCTGGTCTGTTGAAGTCGTGGCTTCCGAATGACTCACTGGCCAGCCGCCTCCCGATAGATGATGTTGTGACTACTAGCTTAACGATATTTACGGCGGCGTGGTGCACGGGGCCCCTCCGCGGGGAGGCAAGTTGTCCGTGGGCGTGACACCATAGTCTGTTGTGAAGCACGAGACTGTTGAGAAACCACGGAGCCAAGGCTGGATGAGGGCGCTCCTGCTGGCTTTCCTCGCAGTCCTCGTCCTCGGAGTCGGCGCCGTGCTTGTCCCGCGGGACGCCGGAAGGCCCCAAGCGGTGCCGTTTTCCGAAACTGCCCGTTCCGAAGCGCTCTCTTCGACCGAGACGCTCCTGGGCAGCGCATTGCTCTTGGAGAGCACGGACACTGTGATGTTGCTGACAAGCCAGGCGCAGGCGCTGCTCCCCCCTTCGAACTCTTCGGCATCGAATACCCCCACGGCTTCCCCAAGCCCCCGTGCGACCCAGGACCGCCCAGCGCGGGCCGGCTTTGTCTCCGCGCTCGCCTCGAGCGCTTCCCGTCGCTTGGCGGACGCCGCGAACGCCGACGGCGGCATGGCACGGCTGCTTGCCGCCGTCGGGACCGCCCAGCTGCTTGAGTCATCGCGGCTGGCCTCAACGTGGGGCTTGCCGCTACCGGCAACCCCGGCCGGGGCGAGTACCGCGCCGACACCGCCGCCGAGCTGCCCTGCCTCGGCGGGCACGTCGACTGCACCGACACCCGGAACGGCGCCCACCAAGGCCGATCTGCCCGCAGCCCTTGCCGCCGTCGTCAGCTCCGAACAGGAGGCGGTCTATGCCTACCAAGTGGCCCTGACCAAGCTGGACGCGAAGGCGTCGGCAACGGCAGCCACCTGGTTGGCGCGCCATCAGGAGCTGCTCCGGGGAGCGGAGGCCCAGGGCCGGCTGCATTGCATCGCCACACCTCCGCGGGAAGCCGGCTATCGCCTGCCTGCCACTTTCGCCGCCAAACCCGGGCTCGCGTTGGGAAGCATGGAGGCCAGCTCGATGACTGCCTATGCCGACCTCGTGGCGTTGTCGGACGGCGAGACGCGCCAATGGGCCATCGTCGGGCTTGTCGACGCAGCCAAACGCAGCCAGGCCTGGGGAACTCCGGTTGGCCCCTTCGCCGGACTTTCGATCGACAACACGGCGCTGCCCCCGCTGCCGACCGGCACTCCGGCTCCATAGGAAAGCCTTTCTTTGCTGGCGGCAGCAGTTTCGAAGTGCTTGGCTTGTACCATGGCTTCCATCGAAACTGCAGCCCTGCACGAGAACGAACCACACGCCAACGACCTCGCCCACCGGCTCAACTGGCTACGGGCAGGCGTCCTTGGCGCCAACGACGGAATCGTCTCCGTTGCCGCCATTGTGGTGGGCGTCGCCGGCGCCACGACGAACACCGGCGCCATCCTCACTGCTGGAGCGGCCGGACTCGTGGGTGGCGCGGTGTCCATGGCACTCGGCGAGTATGTATCCGTCAGCAGCCAAAGCGACAGCCAAAAGGCGCTCATCGAGAAGGAACGCCGGGAGCTTGCCGAGGAACCCGAAGAAGAGCTGGCGGAATTGACTGCGATCTACGAGGCCAAGGGCCTGCGGCCTGAAACCGCGCGGAAAGTGGCCGCGGAGTTGACCGAGCACGACGCCTTGGCCGCACACCTTTCCGCCGAGTTGAACATCGACGAGGACGACATCGTCAGCCCGTGGCATGCGGCCTTCGCATCCGCCATTGCCTTCACCCTCGGCGCGGTGCTGCCCATGCTCGCGATTCTGCTCCCGCCCCCGGGGCTGCGTGTACCGCTGACTTTTATTTCCGTGCTGCTTGCGCTCGCAATCACCGGAGCCATAGGAGCGTGGATCGGCGGCAGCTCGAAGACCCGCGCCGCCGTGCGCGTCGTCATCGGCGGAGCCCTTGCGCTTGCCGCGACGTTCTTCATCGGAAGCCTCCTGGGCTCCTCCGGAGTGGTCTGAACCGCTCCTGGACCGGCTTGGGTAGGCTGACAGTGATGACTACCTTCGTTTCCATCCCTGGCGACCTCCAGGCACGCTACTCCCGCACAACGGAGGGGCGGGCGTGGCTCTCAGGGCTGCCCGGGCTGATCAATGCCGCCCTGGAACGCTGGCAGCTGTCCGTTGACCTGGAACCCGGCGCGGAACCATGGAACGGCCACGGCGGCATCGTCATTCCGGTCCTCTACAACGGCGCCCGTTCGGTGCTCAAGATAGCGTTCCCCCACGAGGAGGCCCTCGTTGAACGGCATGCGCTGGCCCTCTGGGGCGGTATCGGGGCCGTAAAGCTGCTCGACGCCGATGCGGCCTCGTGCGCGATGCTCCTGGAGCGGCTCGACGCCGTCAGCTGGCTGCAGAGTGCCCCGATGGACGAAGCCCGCGACGTCTGGGGATCGCTCGTGAGGGAACTCAGTATCGAGCCGGACGAGCGGCCCGAATGGAAAGAGTTCGAACACATAGCGGCCCGTGCCGAGCGCTGGAGCGATGAGTTGCCTGCGGACTGGGAGCAACTTGGCCAGCCCTTCCCCCGCTGGCTCCTCGAAGCCGCGTTGGAGGTGTGCCAGACCCGGGGTGCTGTTGGACGACGGGCGGGCAGGGACGTCCTGGTGCATTGCGACCTGCATTTCATGAACATCCTCCCCCATCTCAATGGCGCCCTCCGTGGCGCCCGCATTGGCGCTGCGTCCACGGGCAAACGCGCCTACGTGGCGATCGACCCGCAACCGAAAATCGGGGAGGCGGAATTCGCCGTCGCCCCGATCTTGTGGAACCGTATCCGCGACCTCTCCACGACGGCTCCGGAAGTTGGCCTCCTGGAGCGCTGCGCGGACTTCAGCAGCGCGGCCGGCCTGGACGGCGAAGCGGCCCGGGAATGGAGCCTGGTCCGCGAGGTCGAAAACGCCCTGTGGTACGCCGGAAAACCACGGCATGAGGGCGATCTGGCACGCTCCTTATGGGTGGCCAGCACCCTCGCAGGACGGCCCCTCGACGGGCTGCCCGCCGCACACGACCTGCCCGAACCGGGACTGGCCGCCTCGAATTAGCTCCGGGGCGCCGAGTCGTCCAGACGCCCGGGTTAGCCGGTGGCCTTCAGCGCATCTTTGATAGCCTGCACCGCGATATCCAAGTCTGCCGAATCCGTTGACCAGTTGGTCACCGAAACACGCAGGATATCCCTGCCCTGCCAGCGGGAACCGGACATCCAGACCCTCCCGTCGGCCATGATGAAGTCCGTCACCGCACGGGTCCTCTCGTCTGAGCCGAAGGCCAGGGACAACTGCGTGAACACCACATCGTTGAGGACTTCCACGCCGGGCACTTCGGCGAGCCGTCGGGCCAGTTCCGCGGCACACTCCGCACGTCCGGCGACAAGCTGCCGCACGCCGTCGCCACCCAAGGAGCGCAAGGCCGCCCACACCGGCACTCCCCTGGCACGGCGGGACAACTCAGGCACTTTCTCCATAGGGTCGCCGGGGCCGTGGTCATCCTGCATCAGGTATTCGGCGTGCATTCCGATGGCGGACCGCAGGGCAGCGACGTCACGTACCACCACGATTCCGGCGTCGTACGGCACGTTGAGGGTCTTGTGGGCATCGGTTCCCCACGAATCGGCCAACTCGACGCCCTCGACCAGATGCCGCAGTCCCGGCACGGCCGCCGCCCATAGGCCGAAAGCCCCGTCAACGTGGACCCACGCGCCGTGATCCTTCGCAGCCGGAATCGCCTCGAGGAAAGGATCAAAGGCTCCGGAATGCAGGTTCCCGGCCTGGAGACACACGATTGCCGGACCGGAACCGGCTTCCAACGCGGCCCGCAACGCGGCTGGATCGATCCTGCCTTGATGGTCCGCTGCGACAACTTCGGGTGCCCCGAAGCCCAGGAAGCGGAGTGCCATGTCCAGGCTTTCGTGCCGCTCGGCTCCGACGAGGACGCGCAGTTTCGGCGCTCCTTGGAGTCCTTCGGCGTTGACATCCCAGCCGACGCCGGCCAGCTGGCGCCATCGGGCCGCCGCGAGGGCCGTGAAGTTGGCCATGCTGGCGCCGGTCGCGAATCCGACGTCGGAGCCTTCAGGAAGGCCGAGCAGCTCAAGGAGCCACCGCCCGGCCGCCTCTTCGATCCCGGCAGTGGCGGGTGTGGCGAAACGAAGCCCGGAGTTCTGGTCCCATGCGGAAACCATCCAGTCCGCGGCCATGCCTGCCGGCACCGTACCGCCGATGACCCAACCGAAGAAGCGCCCCGATTGCATGGCCATCAGCCCGGGCTCGGCGTGTTCGGCGAGGAAATCAATGACTGCGGCCGGATCCAGTCCGCTGGCCGGCAAGGGTCCGCCGAAGACCGCCGTGATGTCATCAGCGGTTTTGCTTGGCCGTACCGGCCGCCCAGGCAAGGCCCTCAACCACTCGCGGGTGTGCTCCCATGCACGTTCGAGTGCCTGCTCATAGTCGCCGGAATCGACCCACATGAGTGCATGCTACGCCCGCGGGATCCCTCCGGCCATCGCTGGCGGCAACCGGAACGCTACTTGGCGAAGTAGTCGTTCCAGACGTCCACGCCGAGTTTAATGATCAACGCGCCGACCACGATCAGGAACACAATCCGCACAAAGCCGCTGCCCTGTTTCACGGCGGTCCGGGCACCCAGGTAACCACCGGCCATGTTGGACAAGCCGAGCACAGCGCCGACGCCCCACAACAACGATCCATGCGGCAGGAAGAAGAACAGGGCACCGGCGTTCGTGGCCATGTTGACGATCTTCGCCTTGGCGCTGGCCTCAAGGAAGGCATAGCCCATGGCGGAGACCAGGGCGATCACCAGGAACGAGCCTGTTCCGGGACCTATCAAACCGTCGTAGAACCCGATCACGGCGCCTATGGCGCAGGCCACGACGTAGTGCGTGTGGCCATCGTGACGCAGGGCGGTCAACTCGCCCGCATTGGGCCGCAGCGCGGTGAAGAGCGCGACGGCGATCAGCGCCACCACGATGATGGGTTTGAAGACGCTGGCGGGAAGGTTGGCGGCCAGGACGGCTCCGCCGAAACTGCCCGCGAGGGCAATCACCGCCATGGGAACGGCCGTCTTGAGGTCAGGGCCAACCCGGCGGTAATACGTGACGGCGCTGGTTGTTGTCCCGAAGATGGAGCCCATCTTGTTGGTGGCCAGCGCCTGGACCGGGGTGATCCCCGGAACCAGGAGCAAGGCAGGGAGCTGGATCAATCCCCCGCCGCCCACCACAGCGTCTATCCAACCGGCTGCGAATCCAGCCACCACGATCATGATGATCGTGGCGAGCTGGACCGACTCGAAGCCGGAGATCACTTCTGTCGTACGGCGTTGACCACGTAGTCGGCAGCCTTCTCGACTGCCACGTTTTCGGCCTCACCAGTGCGACGGTCCTTGATCTCAACAACACCGTCTACCAAGCCACGGCCGACCGCCACGATGGTGGGGACGCCCACGAGCTCGGCGTCACCGAACTTCACGCCCGGGGAAACCTTGGGGCGGTCGTCGTAAATCACGTCGAGGCCGGCGGCCTCGAGTTCGGCGGAGAGCTTCTCGGCCGCCGCGAAAATTTCCTCGCCGCGTCCGACGGCGACCACGTGGACGTCCGCGGGGGCCACGGAGCGCGGCCAGATCAAGCCACGGTCGTCGTTGTTGGCCTCGGCCAGGGCGGCCACGGCGCGTGTCACGCCGACACCGTACGAGCCCATGGTGACCACAACCTGCTTGCCGTTCTGGTCAAGGACCTTCAAGTCGAGGGCCTCGGCATACTTGCGGCCGAGCTGGAAGATGTGGCCCATTTCGATGCCGCGCGCAGTCTCCAGGGGACCGGAGCCATCCGGGGCTTCGTCTCCCGCGCGGACTTCGGTGCATTCAATGACGCCATCCCAGGCGAAGTCGCGCCCGGCTACGAGACCGAAGACGTGCTTGCCGTCTTCGTTCGCCCCAGTGACCCAGCTGGTACCCGAGACAACGCGGGGGTCAACGAGGAAGAGCAATTTGGACGTGCCTTCGAGCCCAAGAACGGCTTCGCCGAGGACCAGTCCGGGGCCGATGTAGCCCTTGACGAGTTCCGGGATCTTCTTGAGGTCATCCTCGTTGGCCGCTTCCAAGCCGATCTCCCCGGCAATGGGCAGGAATGACCCGATGTTGGCTTCGACGCGCTTGAGGTCCACCGAGCGGTCACCGGGCACGCCGATGACCACGATCTGGCGCTCGCCGGTGGGCAGCGTGACGGCGAGGACCACATTCTTGAGGGTGTCGGCGGCAGTCCAGGCGCCGCCGTCGGAATCGCTGCGGGGAGCGAGCTGGTTGGCAGCCGTCACGAGGGTTTCGATCGTGGGCGTGTCCGGGGTGTCCAGGACGCGTGCGGGAGGCGCGTTGCTGAAGTCGATCTCGGCCGGGGCCACGGTGGTCACGGCTTCGACGTTGGCCGCGTAGCCGCCTGCCGAGCGCACGAAGGTGTCCTCGCCGATCTCGGTGGGGTGCAGGAATTCCTCGCTCTTGGATCCGCCCATGGCGCCTGCCGTGGCGGCTACGGGGATGACCTCGAGGCCAAGGCGCTCGAAGATTTTCAGGTACGCGGCGCGGTGGGCCGCGTAGCTCGCGTCCAGGCCGGCGTCGTCGACGTCGAAGGAGTAGGAATCCTTCATGATGAATTCACGGCCGCGGAGGAGGCCTGCGCGGGGGCGTGCTTCGTCGCGGTACTTGTTCTGGATCTGGTACAGGCTCAGCGGCAGGTCCTTGTACGAGGAGTACAGGTCCTTGACCAGGAGGGTGAACATTTCCTCGTGCGTGGGGGCAAGAAGGTAATCGGCACCCTTGCGGTCCTGGAGGCGGAACAGCCCCTCGCCGTATTCGGTCCAGCGGTTGGTGGCCTCGTAGGGTTCCCGGGGCAGCAGTGCCGGGAAATGGACTTCCTGGGCGCCGATGGCGGCCATTTCCTCGCGGATGATCTGCTCGACCTTGCGGAGGACGCTCAATCCCAAGGGCAGCCACGTGTAGATGCCAGGTGCGGCACGGCGGATATAGCCCGCACGGACCAGGAGTCTGTGGCTTGCGACTTCGGCGTCGACGGGATCTTCACGCAAGGTGCGCAGGAACAGCTGGGAGAGGCGAAGGACCACGGGTCAGAATCCGTTTCTATGGCAAGAGCTGGCAAAAACTACTAGGTACCAATCTACCGGTTTGTGGCCGAGGAACCTGCCGGGGCCCGTCCCCCGGGGTTCCTCCTCTGGTTCCCCGGAAAGCAAAGCCTCCCCAAACGAAGATGAGCCACGCCATGGTGCGAGGAAGCCCCTGGCCGCTGGTCGGCTGGTCATCCTGCCATGGCGTGGCTCAGCGGCCGGTCGGCCGCGGGCGTTGTCCTGGAGGTTTAATCGGACTTGTCGAATGCCTTCGAAAGATCAACGCTTACAGCCATTTGGTTTGTGTTTCCTCTCTGAAACCGCCCGCGCCCCAGCGACACGGCTGGTTCTGAATTTATGTGATGGTGGACACTTTTTTCAAGGGCTTGGACTTATCAATATTTGTTCGCCCTGGCCCTAGCCCTAGCAACGAACAACGCGGGGTCACTTAGCGCCCATCCGGAGGTCCGACATGGGCCGTAAGTGACCCCGCGTTGCAGAGCGAAGGGCCAGATCCGTCCCCGAGGCTCACAGTTGACGCGCCTGTGTATCGGACTTACCTTTTATTCATCACCTGATGAATAAAATCGGAGGCCGCGATGTCCCACAGCCCAGCGGAAAGTCCCGCACCAGGCATGTCCCCTGCGCCCCCGGCGGTCACAGCGGAGGGCCTGCATGTCACGCGCGGGCACAAGAAGATCCTGCGCGGCTTGGACTTCGCCATGGAGCCCGGGCGCATCACGGGCTTGCTTGGACCCTCCGGGAGCGGCAAGACAACCCTCATGCGCTGCATCGTAGGAGTCCAGCGACTTACAGCCGGCAGCGTGGAAGTATTGGACCGTCCTGCCGGTACGCCGTCATTGCGGCACGACGTCGGATACGTCACCCAGGCACCGAGCGTCTACACGGACCTGAGTGTCGAGGCGAACGTCAGGTATTTCGGAGCCATGCACGGCGTCTCGGCGGCCGACACCGCGGAGGCGATTGCCGCCGTCGGGCTCGAATCACTGGCGCGGCGGAAGACGGCAGACCTTTCCGGCGGTGAATTCAGCCGGGTCTCGCTGGCCTGCGCGCTCGTCTCGCATCCGAAGCTGCTGGTCCTCGACGAACCGACCGTTGGCTTGGATCCGGTACTGCGTGCCGAGCTGTGGGAACGGTTCGCCGCCATGGCCGAATCGGGCACCACCTTGCTGGTGTCCAGCCACGTCATGGAAGAGGCCTCGCACTGTTCCTCGTTGCTCCTGCTCCGCGACGGCCTGCTGCTGGCGCAGCTCAGTCCGGCGGAACTCAGCGAGCGGGGACACAGCAACGATCTGGAACAGGCCTTCCTGCACATCATCCAGGAAACGAGCGTTACTTCGAACCGCCGGGGTGCCAATGAAAGCCAGGTGGCGTCATGAATCCAAGGATGATGTTTGCCACCACCAGACGGGTTTTGGAACAACTGCGGCACGACCACCGCAGCGTCGCGCTCATCATGGTGGTTCCATCCCTGCTGCTCACGGGCGTCTACTATCTCTTCGAGAACGAAACCCTGCCTCCCGGATTCCCCCGGACCTTTGACCGTGTGGGACTCATGATGCTGGCCATTTTCCCGTTTGTGGTGATGTTCCTGGTCACGTCGATCACGATGTTGCGCGAAAGGACTTCGGGGACGCTGGAGCGGCTCCTGACGACGCCCATCCACAAAGCGGATCTCCTGTTCGGCTACGCGTTGGCGTTTTCGATCATGGCGGCCCTGCAATCGCTTGTAGCCACGGCCGTGGCCTACTGGATCTTCAATCTGGATATCAAGGGTGGCCCTGGTTACGTCGTGATGATCGCCGTCATCAACGCAGTACTGGGTGTCGCCCTTGGCCTCTTGTGCTCAGCCTTTGCGCGGACCGAGTTCCAAGCGGTGCAGTTCATGCCGGTAGTGGTGATACCGCAGATCCTGTTGTGCGGACTCTTCGTGGCCCGGGACCACATGAACAGCCTCCTGGAGAGCATTTCCAATGTGCTGCCGCTGACGTTTTCGGTCGATGCGCTCCAACAGATCGCCGACAACACCGAGGCGACGCAGGCTATGTGGCAGGATGCCGGGGTCATGGCGGCGATCGTGGTGGGAGTTTTGGTCCTGGCCTCGTTCACCCTCCGACGGCGGACCTCATGAGCGGCGCCTTGCCTCCCCTGCGGCGGGGACGCCGCAGCGGCGGGAGCGACTCCCGGGAACTGATCTTGGCCACAGCGCGCCGGCTCTTCGCCGAGCACGGTTTCGACGGCACGAGCCTGCGGCAAGTGGCCCGCGAAGCCGAAGTGGACCCGGCCATGGTCCACCACTTCTTCAAGGGTAAGGACGAACTCTTCGCCCAGAGCATCGAACTCCCGGCGGATCCCGACGAGGTCCTTGCCGGCGTCGAATCGTTGGATCCGTCGCAACGCTCGGAAGCAATCGTCCGCGCCGTGTTGCGCTTGTGGGAGAGCCCGGCCCAACACGGGCTTGTCGCGTTCGTCAGGGGAACGATCGGTTCCAAGGCCAAGACTGCCTTGCTGCGCGAGATGGTGGCGAGGACCATCCTCTCCAGGGTCACGGCGGGTCTTCCAGGCTCCCTTGAGGAAGCGAAAATGCGCGGCAACCTGGTTGCCACGCAAATGGTGGGGCTCATGCTGATGCGCTACGTGGTCCGGCTCGAACCCCTGGCTTCAGCCTCCCAGGACGAGGTAGTCCGGCTCGTGGCACCGAACGTCCAGCACTACCTCACGGGCGAGCTCGCGCCTCCCAACTGACTCGCATTTGTTGTCGTTATCAGGCGTCAAAACGACATCTACTGCGAGCTGATATGTGGGTCTGGTTGTCAAGAGGCATGGATGAGCGGCTCCTGGTTGTTGGTTCCTGGGGCCGCTCATCGCGTGCCGGCTGGTCGTCGTGAAGGTGTTGGCGGGTCTTTCTCGACTGCAGTGTCAGGCTGATATTCGCGGGTTGTTTACCGCATGACGATGTGTTCGGCTGGAGCGTATCGGTGTCTAGTATCGAGCGTCGACGCATTCGGTCTCGTCTGCTCATAGCTCACTCGCGGGTTAGCTCCGGATGCTGCCATCGCACGTCCACCACGCCGGGGGCACGTCCGGGGTCAGGCCGGGTTCATGCGTTCTCCTTGCTGGAGCGGGGCGGCCAGCGACCAGCACCAGCCGGCGAGTTCACGGGCGATCGCGGTGTTGGCCTTGACCGACAGTTTGTGCCGTTCATCGAAGTGTTCCCACTTGCGATGCAGCCGGTGGTTTCCTTCCATGGCGCGGATCCGGGTTGCCGGGGCGACGACATCGAACTGGCGCAACAGCCGTTCCCCGGGCCGGACGTAGGGGCGCCGGTGCTGCCACGCGGCTTCGATGAGGAGTTTGCGGGCGTAGGTGTTCCCGGCCTTGGTGATCGGGCCCTGGTGCCGGGACTGGCCGGAGGAGTCTTCACTGGGCACCAGCCCGAGGTAGGAGCCGATCGTGGAGCCGGTGAAGCGCGTCCAGTCCCCGATTTCCACGGCCAGCCCGAACGCGGTGGTCATCTGGATGCCGCGCAGGCACATCAGCGCGTCGATCACCGGGGCGTAACGGCACGCCGCGGCCGTGGCGGCGACGTGCTTGTCGATCCGTGCCATATGCACGGCGAGCAGTTCGGCCTGCTCGAGATCAGCTTCGTAGGTGAACTGCAGCGCCGGTTCCTCAAAGCTCTGGCGGTGCAACCACCGGGTGTGTTCCTTCGTCCAGCGGGTGTCCTTGGGGTAGCGGATGCCGTGGCGCAGCAGGATGGCGTTCACGTGCTGGCGGGCGTGGGCGAGGTCCTTGGCCGTGCCGGAGCGTAGCCGGGACAGGTCCCGCAGGGCCTCTTCGTCCGGGTCCGGGATCCGCACCTCGGTGACCGAGCCGACCGCGAGCATCTCGGCCAGCACCCGGGCGTCGCGCCGGTCGGTTTTCACCCGGTCCCCGGGAGCGCGCAGCAGCTTCGAGGACGCCGCGACCACGCAGTTGATGCCCGCGGCGCGCAGGTAACGGGCCAGGACGAACCCGGTGGGTCCTGATTCGTAGACGGCCGTGACGTCCGGGGCGAACCGGCGGATCCACTCCAGCACGATGGCCGGGTCAGCGGGCATCGTGTGGGCGCTGACTTCACCAGTGGCCGGGTTCAGCGCATGTCCCACCACGTTGACCGCGTGAACATCCAGACCAATGAAAGTATGCTCAAACATAGCCGGGACCTCCCAAACCTCACATGTGGCACTACCATTGCACCCCCGAGGAGCCGTCAGGCCAAGGGAACCTCCAATGGCAACCCACGGCCCTGTGAAACAGAAGGCCCCGGCCCCACCATCCCTCTCGGCCGTTCCCTTCCCGTCCGGGATATAGGACATCACCGCCGGGGATTCAGGCCCCACAGCGCCGCCCTCCTCGCGGGATCCAACGGATCACACCAGCCGGCGCTGCGGGACCGCCCCGGCGAAAATGGCCGAACCGGACGGGAAGGACCTGCAACCCCTCATATCGTCTAGTTGGGCTGGTCAGTTCAGTACAGCACCGTGGCGAAGGTTCCGAGGCGTTGGAAACCGACCCGCTCGTAGGTGGCGCGTGCCCTGGTGTTGTATTCGTTGACGTAGAGGCTCGTGATCGGCGCGAACTGCTGGGCGAGGACAACCACTCCCGCCATGTACCCGGCGCTGAGTCCTTGGCCTCGGAACTCCGGGTTCATCCAGACGCCCTGCACCTGGGTGGCCTGCGCCGTGACCGCCCCGAGTTCGGCTTTGAACTTCACGGTCCCGCCGGCGTCGATGTGCACCAAGGAATGGCCTTGCCGGATCAGTCCGGCGACCCTGCGGCTGTAGAAGTCCTCGCTCCCGAGAAAGGGCGAATAACCCACTTCCTCTTCGAACATCGCTGCGCAGGCGGGCAGGATCCGATCGAAGTCCGCGATGTTTCCGAAGCCGAGCTGCGTATTGGCTTCGACGGCGGGTGGCCCCGATATGGCCAGAAGCGGCTGATCGGCACGTACCTCGTGGGCGAAATGCCCCAGTTGCTCCAAGCGGGAATGGAGCGCCAGCACGGTCTCCGCGGGCCCGAAGATCGATGCGTAGCGACGGCCCGCCCGGTGAGCAGCCGCAGCCACGCGGGAAGCCAGTTCGGGGTCCAGCTGCACCGGAACCAGGTTGGCACCGGCCCAGCAGGCACCTACCAGGGCGTCGCCGTCGAACACTCCAAAGACGCTCGCCCCACCGGAAGTAGGTGCGGCGCTCCCCGACGAATCGAGGTGCGCCAGAATAAAGACGTTCGCTACCGGATCTTCCATCGCGAGCACGCGAAGGGCCCGGGTGTCGGCAGCGCCGAGCACCCGGACGGAAATCCCATCGGCAGCTGTCTCGTTACGAGACGCTAACCACGGGGCTACCCTTGACAGCATCTTCGCCATCGGCCTCCCCCATCTCTTCAGCGATACGCATGGCCTCTTCGATCAGTGTCTCAACAATCTGGCTCTCCGGGACAGTCTTAATGACTTCGCCCTTCACGAAGATCTGGCCCTTGCCGTTTCCGGAGGCCACACCGAGATCGGCTTCACGTGCCTCACCCGGGCCGTTCACCACGCAACCCATGACGGCAACGCGCAGCGGAATCTCCATTCCTTCAAGCCCGGCCGTGACCTGCTCGGCGAGCGTGTAGACGTCCACCTGGGCGCGTCCGCATGAAGGGCAGGAGACGATTTCGAGCTTGCGGGGGCGCAGGTTGAGGGACTGCAGGATCTGGTTGCCGACCTTGATTTCCTCAACAGGCGGCGCGGAAAGGGACACGCGGATGGTGTCACCGATACCCCGGGACAGCAGCGCACCGAAGGCCGTAGCGGACTTGATGGTGCCCTGGAATGCGGGTCCGGCCTCGGTCACGCCAAGGTGCAGGGGCCAGTCGCCCTTTTCGGCAAGCATCTCGTAGGCCGCCACCATGATGACGGGGTCGTTGTGCTTGACGGAGATCTTGAAATCGTGGAAGCCGTGTTCCTCGAACAACGAAGCTTCCCACACGGCCGACTCGACGAGCGCTTCGGGGGTGGCCTTGCCGTACTTCTTCAGGATGCCGGGCTCCAGGGATCCAGCGTTGACGCCGATCCGGATGGAAGTGCCGCGGTCCTTGGCGGCCTTGGCGATTTCCTTCACCTGGTCGTCGAACTTGCGGATGTTGCCCGGATTGACGCGCACCGCGGCGCAACCGGCCTCGATCGCGGCGAAGACGTACTTCGGCTGGAAGTGGATGTCCGCGATCACGGGAATCTGGGACTTACGGGCGATGATCGGCAATGCCTCGGCGTCATCCGCGGAAGGGCAAGCGACACGCACGATGTCACAGCCGGATGCCGTCAGCTCCGCGATCTGCTGCAGCGTGGCGTTGATGTCCGTGGTGGGCGTGGTGGTCATCGATTGCACGCTGATGGGTGAATCGGAGCCGACGCCGACCGAACCCACCTTGATCTGGCGGGTCTTGCGGCGGGGAGCGAGAACGGGGGGCGGGGCTGACGGCATTCCCAGGCTGACCGAGGTCACGTGGACTCCTTGGGTTGAAATGGGTGGATCGTAGGGCCGGGGTCAGGACCCCGGCCGGTCATGCTGCTAGGAAGCGTGGGCGGAGAGCATTCCGATAATGGGGTTCCACTCCGACGTCCGGATGCCTGCAATCCCTCGGACGGCGGCGAACGGATCCTCCTTCAGCGTGGCGTTCAGCTCGGACTCGTCGGCGGCCTCGAGCAGCAGCAGCGCACCCGCGCCGTCGGTGTAAGGGCCGCTCGCCAGCAGGGTTCCCTGCTCGGCGAGGCTGGCGAGCCAGGCACGGTGGGCAGGGCGGTTCGCGTCGCGCACCTCGGCGGACTCGGCGTCGTACACGTACTCAACAGCGAAAACAGTCATATGGATAGCCTATCCCCCAAGCCCATTCCGGGGCGTCCACCGAGAGTTCAAGCCCATTCCGGATCAGCCGAAGAGGTTGACGGGCTTGACGATGTCGGCGTAGATCAGCAATGCGCTCATGGCCATGAGGACACTCGCCACGACGTAGGTGAGCGGCAAGAGCTTGGCGATGTCGAAGGCGCCTGGATCCGGTTTGCCGAACAGCTTGGCGATTCGACGCCTGGCTCCCTCGTAGAGCGCGCCCGCCACGTGTCCGCCGTCGAGCGGCAAGAGCGGAACCAGGTTGAAGACGGCGAGGGCGAAGTTCAATCCGGCGAGGAGCCCCACGAGGGCGCTGACGCGCGATTGCAGCGGAACCTGATCCATGGCAGCCACTTCACCGGCCACCCGGCCGACGCCCACCACGCTGATGGGGCCGTTGGGATCGCGCGGTTCGGAGCCGAAAGCCGCTTGCGCGACGCCGACCACCCTGGCGGGCAGGTTGAGGATGACTCCCGCGATTTGCTTGATGTTCTCGCCAGCCATCGGAAGAACGCTCGACGCCGGTTGGGGCACCATGGCGGTCTGCGCGCCGATGCCGAGGAACCCGACTTCCTCGTACAACGGCTTGCCGTCCGCGCCCTTGGCCTGCAGGCCGTTGCCTCCAATGACGGGGCGTGCAGACAGCACGGGGGTCACTTGCGTGGTGACGCTCTTGCCGCCGCGGTCCACGGTGATTTGGACGGCTTTGCCGGCGGACGCCCGGATCCAGCCGCTCATTTCGGCCCAGCTCGTCACCGGCTTGCCGTCAAAGCTGGTGACAACGTCGTTGGGCTGGAGCTTAGCCACTGCGGCCGGGGTCAGCTGGCAGTTCGGCGAGTTCGGATCGACGGTCTCGCCGGCCTTGACCTGGCACTTGGACACCTCGGCAATCGTGGTGGTGGCCGTGGACACTCCAAAGCCCATGAGTAGCACCGCGGTCAGAACCAAGCCGATGAGCAGGTTCATGGCCGGTCCACCCAGCATGATGATGACCTTTTTCCAGACCGGGAGCCTATAGAAGACCCTGTTCTCGTCGGCGGGGCCCACTTCCTCATGCGCAGCGGACCGGGCCTCGGTGGCGAGGGTCTGGAACATGCCGGTGCTGGACGGCCTGACGCTGCCATCTTCCTTGTTGGGCGGGTACATGCCGATCATGGCGACGTAGCCGCCCAGCGGGATAGCCTTGACGCCGTATTCAGTCTCGCCTTTCCGCGTGGACCAAAGAGTAGGGCCGAAACCGATCATGTATTTCGTGACGCGCACTTTGAACAGCTTGGCGGGAAGCAAGTGCCCCACCTCGTGCAGCGCAATGGAGACGGCCACGCCGATCGCCACGAAGACGACTCCGAGAATGAACAGAATGACGGGATTCATGCCTTAAGTACTGCTTCCTAAAGGGTGCTGTTGGCTAAACGATCGTGGGTGCGCGTGCGTGCCCACCTCTCAGCATCCAACACGGAGTCCACCGTCAGCTCCAAGGATCCTGAATGTTCGCTGAGGACGGACTCCACCGTGTCCACGATGTCGGTAAAGCGGATCCTGCCAGCGTGGAAGGCTTCCACCGCTTCCTCGTTGGCCGCGTTGAAGACGGCCGGAAAGGTGCTCCCCTGCTTCGCGGCGTCCTTGGCCAGCTCCACGGCCGGGAAGGCTACCGAGTCAAGGGGCTCGAACGTCCAACTGGTGGCCTGGCTCCAGTCGCAGGCCTTGGCGGCGCGGGGCACGCGGTCCGGCCACCCGAGTCCAAGCGCGATGGGGAGCCGCATGTCCGGTGGAGAGGCCTGGGCAATGATGGAGCCGTCCACGAACTCCACCATGGAGTGCACCACCGATTGCGGGTGCACCACGACGTCGATCCTGTCCAGGGGGACGTCGAACAGCAGATGCGCTTCGATGACCTCGAGGCCTTTGTTGACCAGGCTGGCCGAGTTGGTGGTGACCATGAGGCCCATGTCCCACGTGGGGTGGGCAAGTGCCTCGGCCGGGGTGACGTCGCGGAGTTGCTCGCGGCTGCGGCCCCGGAAAGGTCCGCCGGACGCTGTCAGGATGAGTTTCTCGACCTCTTTGTCGGTCCCCGCGCGCAGGCATTGGGCGATGGCCGAGTGTTCGGAGTCCACGGGCACGATCTGGTCAACGGCTGCCGCGGCCTTCACCAGTGCACCGCCGACGATCAGGGATTCCTTGTTCGCCAAGGCCAGGATGGCGCCGGACTCGAGGGCTGCCAGCGTGGGGGCCAGACCGATCGACCCCGTGATGCCGTTGAGCACGACGTCCGCTTCGATCGCGGCAATTTTGGTGGACGCATCCGGCCCTGTGATGATCGCCGGATCGTAGTTCCGGAGTCCGGCGGCGGAGGCGGCCGCGCTGATGAGTTTCTGGAGTTCGTGGGCGTCGCCGTAGGCGATGCCGACTGCCTGGGCCTTGGTGTGGACGGCCTGCTGCGCGATGAGTTCCAGATTCCCGCCGCCCGCGCTCAGCGCCACGACTTCGAAGAGATGGGGAGCGGCGTCGACGACCTCAATCGCTTGTGTGCCGATGGAACCAGTGGACCCGAGGAGGATGATCTTGCGCGGCTGCATTGCTTAAGTATCCCGCACCCCAGGCGTAGCGTTGGTTTGTGGACTGGGTCTCGTGGTTCGAGGCGCCGGACTATGAATTCGCCCGGCAGGTGCTCCAGCGCGGCACGGCCGCGCTCTATTTCATCGCGTTCCTGTCCAGCCTCAACCAGTTCCCCGCACTCCTTGGTGAACACGGGCTCCTGCCTGTCCCGAGGTATGTGGACGGCCACAGGATCCTGCGCAGGCCCAGCCTGTTCCGCTGGAAGTATTCTGACACCTTGCTCCGGGCCGTGTGCGCCGCCGGACTTGCCGTTTCCTTGTCGCTCGTAGGCGGGTTGCCGCAACTGGGCCCGCCGTGGCTTCCCCTGGCCGCGTTCCTGGCTTTGTGGTTGCTCTACATGTCGATCGTCAACGTCGGCCAGACCTTCTACGGCTTTGGCTGGGAGATGCTGCTGCTGGAAATGGGCTTCACTGTCGGCTTCCTTGGTTCGGAACAGGTTCCCCCGCCAAAGACCATCCTCGTCCTGCTCGTGTGGCTGTTGTTCAGGCTGGAATTCGGCGCGGGCATGATCAAGATCCATGGCGGAAGCGAGTGGCGTGATTTAACCGCCCTGTACTACCACCATGAGACGCAGCCTATGCCTGGACCGTTGAGCCGCCAGGCGCATCTCCTTCCCAAACCGATGCACCGCATGGAGGTGCTCGGAAACCACTTCGCCCAGTTGGTGGTGCCCTTCTTCCTGTTCGCCCCACAGCCGCTGGCCACCATTGCCGCCGGATTTGTCGTCTTCACGCAGCTTTGGCTTGTGGGGAGCGGAAACTTCGCGTGGCTCAATTGGTCCGCGATCGTGCTTGCCTTCGCTGCGGTGAGTGACCCCGTCGCCCACGCTGTGCTGCCTTTCATACCGCAACGGACCAACACGGCCGCGGCAGTTCCGCAGACCTCGGTGTGGTGGCTCGCCGTCGTACTCGCAGTGACGGTGCTCCTCTTGGTGCTCAGCTATTGGCCCATCCGCAACCTGCTTTCGCGGGAACAGCTCATGAACGCCAGCTTCAACCGATGGCAGTTGGTCAACACCTATGGTGCGTTCGGCACGGTGACTCGGCACCGGGTGGAAATCGTGGTGGAAGGCACCCAGGCCGACGTTCCCGTCGATGAGGCCGATTGGCGCGAATACGGCTTCAAGGGCAAGCCCGGCGACGTCCGTAGGCTACCCCGGCAGTGGGCTCCGTACCACCTGCGCCTCGACTGGCTGATGTGGTTCCTGCCCTTGCGCACGGTGCATGAGGAATGGTTCTACGCGTTCTTGGGCAAACTGCTCGACGCCGACCAGCCCACCTTGCGCTTGTTGCGCCAGGACCCATTCGACGGCGCACCGCCGCGTTGGGTGCGCGCGCGCAGCTTCCTGTACCGCTTCGCCACGAGGGCCGAGTTCCGCGAATCTGGTCAGCGCTGGATCCGCATGGAGCTCTACGAGGTCATCGCCCCGTTGTCCCTGCCGAAGTCACGACGGCGCGGTCAATAGACGACGGCGCGGTCGATAGGCCCGGCCTGAGCAACCCTTCAGGAAAGCCGCGCCCTGCGAAGCGTGGATTCTGCGTGTTTGAGGATAGGACCGTCCACCATTTTGCCCTTGTGCTGGAACACTCCGGTTCCGGCCGCGGCCGCGGCGTCAAGCAGTTCCCGGGCCCCTGCGACGGCCTCGGGCGACGGTGCGTAGGCTTCGCGGACAACGGCAACCTGGTTCGGGTGGATGCAGGCCTTGGCACCGAATCCGCTGGCCACTGCGTCGGCGGATTCCACGGCCAGCCCGGCAAGGTCGGGGATGTCGACGTAGACCGAGTCGATGGCCTCCTTGCCTGCGGCTTTGGCCGCCAGCAGCACCGTGGACCGGGACTGCGTTGCGACGGCGCGGTAGCCGCCGTCGTCCCTGCGGCTGGAGGTGCCGCCCATGGAGGCGATCAGATCCTCGGCGCCCCACATGAGCCCGACGACGTTGGGAGCCTGGGCGATCTCACCCGCGTTGACGATCCCCTTGGCCGTCTCACACAGGGCGATGACGTGGTAGCCCTCGAGTGCTTTCAACTGTTCGGCGGTCTCGGCCTTGGCCAGCATGACGGTGCGGTAAGGGGTGTGCGCGAGGCAGTGCAGGTCCTTCTCAAAGTCCGGGGTACCCACCGGATTCACCCGCACAATCGTGCGGCTGGGGTCGAGTTCGGCGGTCTCCCCGCCGGAGCCGAGCTGGGCGAGGATGGCGCCCCGGGCCCGCTTCTTGTCCGCGGGCGCGACGGCGTCCTCGAGGTCTACGATGACGGCGTCGGAACGCTCGGCGGCCTTTTGGAACCGTTCCGGGCGGTCGGCGGGGCAGAAAAGCAAAGCGGGGCCCATGGTGAAGGTCATGTATTGATTGTCCCCTGTTGCGCCTCCAGATGCGCGGTCCGGATCCACATGAGGCAGGCCCGCGTGGCGAGCGCCACAACCGTGCCGTCCTGGTTGCGGCCGGTGTGCTGCATGGTCACCACGCCCTGCCCGGGACGTGACGACGACTCCCGTTTCCCGGTGATGACAGTCTCCGTGTAGAGGGTGTCACCGTGGTAGAGCGGGTGCGGGAAAGAGACGTCCGTGAGGCCCAGCTGGGCGATGATGGTGCCCTGGGTCAGTTGCGTGACGGACTGTCCCACCATGGTGGACAAGGTGAACATCGAATTCATGAGCCTCTGCCCGAAGGGCTGCTTGGCGCTCCAGGCAGCGTCCAGGTGCAGGGCTTGGGTGTTCATGGTCAGCGTCGTGAACAGCACGTTGTCCGTTTCGGTGACGGTCCGCCCGGGCCTGTGGGCGTAGACAACGTCTTCCTCGAGTTCCTCGAAGTACAGCCCCCGCTGCTCGATAACGCGGGGTTCACGGACCCCGGGTTCGGGCACCTTGGTCATACAGTCAGCTCCTGGTCTTCTTCGAAAAGCTCGACGCCGGTCGCGGCCGCCACGTCCTCGGCGGAGACGTTCGGTGCCAACTCGCGCAGGACGAGCCTCGAGACCCCGCTTTCGGAGACGACGTCGATCACGGCGAGGTCGGTGATGATCCGGTCCACGCAGCCTTTCCCCGTGACGGGCAGCGAGCATTCCTTGACGATCTTGGGCTTGCCGTTGCGGTCCACGTGCTCCATCATCACGATCACCCGCTTGGCGCCGAAGACCAGGTCCATGGCGCCGCCCATGCCCTTGACCATCTTGCCCGGAATCATCCAATTGGCCAGGTCGCCATTGGCTGCGACCTCCATCGCACCAAGCACGGCGACGTCCACATGTCCGCCGCGGATCATGCCGAACGACGTAGCTGAGTCAAAGAACGCGGCGCCCGCGTTGACGGTGACCGTTTCTTTGCCGGCGTTGATCAAATCGGGGTCCACGGCGTCCTCGGCCGGGTAGGGGCCGACGCCCAGGATCCCGTTCTCGGAATGCAGGATCACCTCGACCCCCTCGGGGATGTAGTTGGGAATCAGGGTGGGCATGCCGATCCCGAGGTTGACGTATTGCCCGTTGGTGAGTTCGCGGGCTACGCGGGCGGCGAGTTCGTTCCGCGTCCAGCCTTTGCCCTCGTGGTGTTCGGCGCCGGCGCGGCGGTACTCGTGCCTGACGGCCTCGGGACGCGGCGGCACATCCTGGGTGATGTTCGATTCCATGGCTACGCTCCTGTCTGCTGGGTCAACGCGACGCCGGGGTCAACGCGACGGTCCGCTTTTCGATGCGCTTCTCGGTGACCGGTGCAAGTACGACCCGCTGGACGAAGATGCCCGGAGTGTGGATATGTTGCGGATCGAGTTCGCCGGGTTCCACAAGCTCTTCGACCTCGGCGATGGTGATCCGGGCCGCCATGGCACATAGCGGATTGAAGTTCATGGCCGTCGCATGGAAGACGAGGTTCCCGTGGCGGTCGCCCTTCCAGGCGTGGACCAGTCCGAAATCGGGTGTCAGGGATTCCTCCAGGACATAGTCGGCCCCGTTGAAGGTGCGCACTTCCTTGGGTGAGGACGCGATCGCCACGGTGCCGTCGCCGTCGTACTTTTGGGGAAGGCCGCCTTCCGAGACCTGTGTCCCGACGCCAGCCGCCGTGAAGAACGCGGGGATGCCGGCGCCGCCGGCGCGCAGTTTCTCGGCCAGGGTGCCTTGCGGGGTGAGGACCACCTCGAGTTCACCGGCAAGGTACTGCCGCGCGAACTCCTTGTTCTCACCGACATAGGAACTGATGGTCCGGCGGATACGCCCGTCCCTCAGCAGGATGCCCAGGCCCCAGTCGTCCACGCCGCAGTTGTTGCTGACTGTTTCAAGGTCCTTGGTGCCTTGATCGTGGAGCGCGTCGATCAGCGCCACCGGGATACCGCACAAGCCGAACCCGCCGACGGCGAGAGATGCGCCGTCGTGGATGTCCTTCACCGCTTCCGCGGCGCTGGCAACAACTTTGTCGATCATCGTTTACCTTCCCTGGCGGTTAAAGGCCCAGCTCGCGGGCGATGAGCATCAACTGGACCTCGGTGGTGCCTTCCCCGACTTCGAGGATCTTGGAGTCGCGGTAGTGGCGTGCCACCGTGAATTCGTTGATGAAGCCATAGCCACCGAACACCTGGGTGGCGTCCCGTGCGTTGTCCATGGCTGCCTCGCCTGCGACCATCTTAGCGATGGCCGCTTCGGTCTTGAACGGCTTGCCGGCCAGCATCCTCGCCGCAGCATCGTAGTAGGCCAGTCGCGCAGTGTGGGCCCGTGCCTGCATGCGGGCGATCTTGAACTGGATGGCCTGGTACTTCCCGATGTTCTGCCCGAAGGCCACGCGTTCCTTGGCGTATTTCACGGACAAGTCGACGCAGCCCTGGGCTGCACCGGTGGCGAGTGCGGCGATGGCGATGCGGCCTTCGTCCAGGATCGACAGGAAGTTGGCGTAACCCCGGCCCTGGACGCCGAGCAGGTTCTCTTCGGGTACCCGGACGTTGTTCAGTGTTAGCGGGTGGGTGTCGGAAGCGTTCCAGCCAACCTTGTTGTAGGCCTTTTCCGCGGTGAAACCGGGCGTGTCGGTGGGAACCAGGATGGTGGAGATTTCCTTCTTGATGCTCCCGTCCTTGCGTTCGTGCTGCCCGGTGACGGCGGTGACGGTGACGAGTCGGGTGATGTCGGTCCCGGAGTTGGTGATGAACTCCTTGTTGCCGTTGATGACCCAGCGGCCGTCCTCAAGGTGTGCGTTCGTTTTCGTGCCTCCGGCGTCCGAGCCGGCTTCCGGCTCGGTCAGGCCGAAGCCTGCGAGCGCTTCGGCCGAGGTCAGCTGGGGCAGCCAGTGTTCCTTTTGCGCCTGGGTGCCGAAGCGGTACACCGGCATGGCGCCGAGCGAGACGCCTGCTTCGAGGGTGATGGCCACCGACTGGTCAACCCTGCCCAGCTGTTCCAGCGCGAGGGCGAGGGCGAAGTAGTCGCCGCCCATGCCGCCGAACTCTTCAGGGAACGGCAAGCCGAAAAGGCCCATCTCGCCCATCTGCTTGACCACCTCGTACGGGAAGCTGTGTTCCTCGTCGTGTTTGGTGGATACCGGGGCCACTACCTCGTCGGCGAATTCCCGGACGGAGTCGCTCAGGTCCTGGTATTCCTCGGTGAGTTCAAAACTTGCCATGGCTAGACTTCCTCGTCTTTCTGGTTTTCAGTCGGTTGCGCTGTGACTTCAGGGTTGGGTTCGGCCACCACGTGGATGGTGGCGAGGACTTGGTCAGCCTTGACGAGGTCCCCGGTTTTGCTGCTGAGGTGTACGGTGCCGGACACGGAGGCCACCAGTTGGTGTTCCATCTTCATTGCCTCCACGGCGAGGAGAACCTGGCCTGCTTCCACGTGATCGCCGTTGTGTACCGAAACGGACACGACGGTTCCCGGCATGGGAGACCGGACTTCGGGGTCCGCTGCGCCTTCTTCGCGCTGGATGCCCGCGAGGATGCGTTGGAGCCGGGCCTCGCGGTCCAGGATCTCCAGCCGGCAGGACCAGCCGTCGCTGCCGAGCCAAAGTTCGCGCGCCTCACCCCCGGGAGATGGTGAGCCGTGCGCGAAATGGTGCTCGACGCCGTCGAGCACCAGCACGGCATGCCCGGCGGACCCCGGCCGCATGGCGGCAGAGTGCTCGACGCCGTTATCCACGCGAGCCGCAAAGCTCGACCCGTTCACCGTCAGCCCCACTGTGGCCAGGCCGGCGTCGGGACGTCCGACGGTGGTCTTCCAGGGCGCGGCGGCGCCGACGCGCCAGCCATCAGCGGTGTTCCAGGGTGCTGCCGTCCCGGCCGGAGCCGGTTCTGAGCGGTTGAGCAGTTCCGAGCGGTTAAGCAGGGCTGCGGCGATCAGCTCGACGTCGGTCACTTGGCGGAATTCCATCCCCTCAAGCTTGCGCTCGATCAGGCCTGTGTCGAGTCGGCCGGCACGGACGTCGTCATCGTTGATCAGGAGCTGCAGGTACTCAACGTTCGTGTGCACACCCAGCAGCGTGTAGTCCCCCAGTGCGTGGTCAAGGGTGTCCAGCGCCGCTTTGCGGTCCGGGCCCCAGGCAATGACCTTTGCGAGCATGGGATCGTAGTCGCCGGTGACGGACAGTCCCGGCAGCATGGCGGAGTCAACGCGGACGTGCGGATCGTTGCTGGCTCGTTCCCTGAGCGTCACGATCTCGCCGATGGAGGGCATGAAACCGCGTTCGGGCACCTCCGCATAGACGCGCCCTTCCACCGAGTGGCCGTCAAGCACGACGTCGGCCTGCGCCACCGTAAGGACCTCACCTGCGGCGATGCGCACTTGCCATTCGACAAGATCGACGCCCGTCACCATTTCCGTGACAGGGTGCTCCACCTGGAGACGGGTGTTCATCTCCATGAAGAAGAAGTGCTCCGGATCCTGGTCCGAGACGAGGAACTCGACCGTGCCCGCACCGCTGTACTTGACGCTTCGGGCAGCCTGGCAGGCGGCCTCACCGATCCGTGCCCGGACCTCGGCGCCGTTAGCGAGCGACTCGAGCAAGGGGGACGGTGCTTCCTCGATCACCTTTTGGTGGCGGCGCTGGAGCGAGCATTCGCGCTCGCCGAGGTGGATGACGTTGCCGTGGTTGTCGGCGAGGACCTGGACCTCGATGTGCCGGGGCGACTGGATGAGCCGCTCGAGGAACAGGGTGTCGTCCCCGAAGGCGCTCGCCGCCACGCGCCGGGCCGTCAGCAGCGTGGCTGCCATATCCCCCAGCCGCTCCACGATGTGCATGCCTTTGCCGCCGCCCCCGGCCGAGGGCTTGATAAGCAGTGGGAAGCCGACGCCGGGCGCCGCCTCGATCAGGGCCTCGTCGCTCAAGCCTGGTTCGGCGATGCCCGGAACGCACGGGACTCCGTAGGACATGACGTGGTTCTTGGAACGGATCTTGTCGCCCATGATCTCGATGGCGTCAATGCCGGGGCCGATGAAGGCGATGCCGGCCGCGTCCAGGGCCTTGGCGAACTCCACGTTCTCGGCGAGGAATCCGTAACCCGGGTGGACGGCCTGGGCGCCGCTTTGCAGGCAAGCCTCGATGATCGCGTCTATCCGCAGGTAGCTGTCCGCCGCAGCGGCTGTGCCGATCCGGACGGCAGTGTCTGCTTCGCGCACGTGGCGGGCCCCGGCGTCGGCGTCTGAATAGACCGCCACCGAACGGATGCCCATGGCCTTGAGGGTGCGGATGACGCGGCAGGCGATCTCGCCGCGGTTGGCGACGAGGACGGTGTCGAAGGAGTTGATTGTCATGGGGTCACATCCGGAAGAGGCCGAAGGAGGTTTCCGGCAGGGGTTGGCGGGAGACGGTGTCCAGGGCCATGCCCAGGACGCGCCGGGTGTCTGCGGGGTCGATGATGCCGTCGTCCCAGAGCCGTGCGGTGGAGTAGTAGGGGCTGCCCTGGTCCTCGTACTGCTGCTTGATGGGGTCCTTGAAGGCTTCCTCGTCCTCGGCGGGCCATTCCTCGCCGCGGGCCTCGTATTGCTCCCGTTTGACGGTGGCAAGCACGCTGGAGGCCTGGTTCCCGCCCATCACCGAAATCCTGCTGGCCGGCCACATCCACAGGAACCGCGGGGAGTAGGCCCGGCCGCACATGGAGTAGTTTCCGGCACCGAAGGACCCGCCGATCACCACGGTGAGCTTGGGCACCCGGGCGGTGGCGACGGCGGTGACCATCTTGGCGCCGTTCTTGGCGATGCCGCCGTGCTCGTAGTCCTTGCCCACCATGAAGCCGGAGAGGTTCTGCAGGAAGACCAGCGGGATCCCGCGCTGGTCGCACAGCTCGATAAAGTGCGCGCCCTTGAGGGCGGATTCGCTGAACAGCACCCCGTTGTTGGCGACGATGCCCACGGGGTGGCCGTGCAGCTTCGCGAATCCCGTCACCAGGGTGGTGCCGTAATTCTTCTTGAACTCGTGGAACCTCGAGCCGTCCACCAGCCGGGCGATGACTTCATGAACGTCGTATTGCGCGTTGACGTCCGTCGGAACGGCACCATAGATTTCGCCCGGGTCCACCACGGGCTCGACGGCGGTGTCCACCTCCCACGCGGGGGCTGCGGGCTTGGGCAGGGTGGCGACGATGTCGCGGACGATCTGCAGGGCGTGCTCGTCGTTTTCGGCGAGGTGGTCCGTCACACCGGAAATCCGTGAGTGGACGTCTCCGCCGCCGAGTTCCTCTGCGGTGACGATTTCACCGATGGCGGCCTTCACGAGGGGCGGGCCGCCGAGGAAAATGGTGCCTTGGTTGCGGACAATCACGGTTTCGTCGCTCATGGCGGGAACGTAGGCACCACCGGCCGTGCAGGATCCCATGACCGAGGCGATCTGCGGGATCTTCGCCGCGGACATCTTCGCCTGGTTGAAGAAGATCCGGCCAAAGTGTTCCTTGTCCGGGAACACCTCGTCCTGCTTGGGCAGGAACGCTCCCCCCGAATCCACGAGGTAGACGCACGGCAGTTTGTTTTCGAGCGCGATTTCCTGGGCCCGGAGGTGCTTCTTCACCGTCATCGGGTAATACGTCCCGCCCTTGACCGTCGCGTCGTTGGAAACCACCATCACTTGGCGGCCATGGACCAAGCCGATCCCCGCAATCACGCCGGCGCCCGGCGAGTCATCGTTGTACATCCCGTTGGCCGCCAGCGGGGCGATCTCCAGGAACGGGCTTCCCTCGTCCAGCAAATAGTTGATGCGCTCGCGCGGCAATAACTTTCCCCGGGAGATATGCCGCTCACGTGACTTCTCGGGGCCACCGAGGGCGGCCACGGCAAGGCGCTTCTTCAGCTCGTGCACCAGTGACAGCTGCGCTTCCTCGTTGGCCGCGAACTGATCGCTGCTGGTGTCCAGCTGGCTGGCGAGTGTCTCCATCGACTGTGTCCCATCCCGGCCAATGGCCATCTCAGTTAGTACCGCATAACTGGAATTTAGGTTAGTCTCTATTAACTGTGTTGTCCATCACCCCGGCACTGGGCCCGCCCCGTATCGGCGCTGAATTGGACGCGTGCAAAAGGAGGAATTGTGGTCACCTTCCAGCGGAGCTCCCAGCAGGACGGCCCAACGCCGCGGAGCCCCAAGCAAGACAGCCCGACCCAAAGAAGCCAAGCCAAGGAAACACGGCGCAAGGCCCTCCTGACCGCCGCAGCCGGGTTATTCGCCGCTGACGGTTTCAACCGCGTTTCCCTTGAGGACCTGGGGGCCGCGGCAGGAGTCAGCGGCCCTGCGGTGTACCGGCATTTCCCGGGAAAACAGGCCGTGTTGGCAGAGCTGCTGTTGAGTGTGAGCCGGAATCTGCTGGACGGCGGCCGCACCGTGGCGTCCGAGGCCCCCGACGCCGAGGCTGCGTTGCGCGGACTGGTGGAGTTCCACGTGGACTTCGCCCTCAGCAATCCCGATGTCATCCGGGTCCAGGACCGCGACTTCAGCAACCTCAGCGACTCCGACCAGGCCGAAGTCCGCACCCTGCAGCGCAACTACGTGGAACTGTGGGTGGGAGTGCTCGGCGAATTGCATCCCGAGACGGATCCTGCCGAGCTCCGGGTCCGCGCCCACGCAGCCTTCGGCCTCATCAACTCGACTCCCCACTCGGTCCGGCACCACGGGCGGCGCATTGCGGTCAAAAGTGCCCGACCGATCCTCGAGCGCATGGCCCTCGCAGCCTTGACGGTGCGCTAGGTTCCTGCCGCCGAGAACCCAACTGACTCGCAGTTGTTGTCGTTATGAGCCTTCAAAACGACAACAATTGCGAGTCAGTTGGGCCTGCTAGATCATCGTCATGACGGTTGCAGGATCGGACAGGATCGCGCCCAAATCGGCCAGGAATTTCGAGCCTTGTTCGCCGTCCACCAGCCGGTGGTCGAAGGACAGGCTCAGTGACATCACCTGGCGCACCGCGAGTTCGTCGTTGTGCACCCACGGAGCTTTGCGCACTGATCCCAGCGCCACGATGGCAGCCTCGCCCGGGTTCAAGATGGGGGTTCCGGCGTCGATCCCGAACACGCCGATGTTCGTGATGGAAATGGTCCCGCCCGTCAGATCGGCCGGGGAGGTCTTGCCTGAACGTGCCGTGTCCGTGAGTGCGGACAAAGCCGTGGACAGTTCCAGCAGCGTCATCTTGTCCGCGTCTTTGATGTTGGGAACAGTCAGTCCCCGCGGCGTGGCGGCGGCGATACCCAGGTTTACGTAGTTGAACTGCACGATCTCCTGTGCGCCTTCATCCCAGCGGGAGTTCAGGGTCGGGTTCCTGCGCAAGGCAATCAACACTGCCTTCGCCGCGATGGTCAACGGCGTGAGCTTGTACCCGGCAAACTCGCGACTGGCCTTGAGCCGCGCCAGCAGTTCCATGGTGGGCGTGACGTCAACGGTCAGGAACTCCGTCACATGCGGCGCCGTGAAAGCACTTTGCACCATGGCAGCGGCGGTGAACTTGCGGACTCCCTTAATAGGGGTGCGCGTCTCGCGTTCGGCGGAAACCCCGACGGCGGACGCGGCGGCCGGGGTGACCTCGGGAACGGCGAGCTGCGGCTGGGACCCCGCCGCGAAGTCCTGGACATCCGCACGGGTGATCAAGCCTGCCGGCCCGGTTCCCTTGACCAGCTCAAGGTCAATTCCGAGATCCCTCGCAAACTTGCGGACCGGAGGCGTGGACCGCGGACGCTCCTGTTCCGCCGCGGGCTCGTTTGGAACCGCGGGCGGTGCGGGCTGTTCAACGACGGGAACGGGTTCGACGGCGGGAATGGGTTCCCGGACGCGCTCGCGTTCGGCGGCGCCCCCGTCAAACATCCGCTGGCGTCGGGCCGGGCGTCCGGATTGTTCGACGACGGCGCCATAGCCTACGAGGTTCGGCTCACGCTTAGCCGCGGTCTCCGCCGGGCTTTCCGTGGAGGCGGCCTCACCGGAACCGGCAACAGCGGAAGGTGGGGCTCCGGCGTCGTCGACTTCAAAGGAAACGATCGGCTTGCCGACCTCGACAACGGAACCGGCCTGTTCGTGCAAGGCGGCGACGGTTCCCGCAAAGGGCGAAGGCAACTCAACCACGGCCTTGGCCGTCTCGACCTCGGCAATGACCTGGTTCAAGGTCACGGTGTCCCCCACCGCGACCTTCCAACTGAGAATTTCCGACTCAGTGAGTCCTTCTCCGAGGTCGGGCAGCCTGAATTCCTTGATCATGGTGGCGCTCATCCTTCCAGCCCGCTCAGGGAGTTGCCGCGGCCGAGTGCCCGGTCCACGCCGTCAAGAATCCTGTCGAGATCCGGCAGGTGGTGCATCTCGAGCTTTGAGTACGGGTACGGGATGTCGAATCCCGTGATCCGGACCGGCGCCGATTCAAGGTAGTTGAAGCAGCGCTCTGTGATGCTGGCGGCGATTTCGGCGCCGAGCCCGCCGGACTGCGCAGCCTCGTGGGTGATGACGAGCCTGCCGGTCTTGCGGACGGACGCCTCCACTGCCTGGAAGTCGATCGGAGCCAGCGAGCGCAGGTCGATAACCTCTACGGAGACTCCTTCGTCGGCGGCGGCCATGGCCGCGTCGTTCGCGGTTTTCACGAGCGGGCCGTATGTCACCAAGGTGACGTCGCTGCCCGGTGTGACCACCCTGGCCTTCTCCATGGACAGCGCCGTGGAAAGATCCGCGGTCTCATCCACTTCACCCTTGTCGTGGTAGCGGCGCTTGGGCTCGAAGTACAGCACCGGATCGTCCGAGGCGATGGCCTGCTGGATCATGGTGTACGCATCCTGCGGGTTGGAGACACTGATGACGCGGAGGCCCGAGGTGTGGGTGAAGTAGGCTTCCGGGGACTCGGAGTGGTGCTCGGGTGAACCGATTCCACCGCCGAAGGGAACCCGGATGGTGATGGGCATCTTGACGCGGCCCTGTGTCCGGTAGTGCATCTTGGCTACCTGGCTGACGATCTGGTCGAAGGCCGGGTAGATGAAGCCATCGAATTGGATTTCGCAGACCGGCCGGTAGCCGCGGTAGGCCAATCCGACGGCGGTGCCGATGATTGCGGATTCGGCCAAGGGGGTGTCAACCACGCGATGTTTGCCGAAGTCTTTCTGGAGACCGTCGGTGACCCGGAAAACGCCACCGAGCGCCCCGATGTCCTCACCCATAAGGATAACTTTGGGATCGTTTTCGAGGGACTTGCGCAGGCCGGCGTTGATGGCGCGGGCGAAGGTCAGCTTGCTCATCAGAGTGCCCCTTCCTGGGTTGATCCGCTGAAGCTTTCCAGATAGCGGGAGTAGTGGTCCTTCTGGCGTTCGATCCAGGAGTTGGGCGTGCTGTAAACGTGCTTGAAGAGGTCGAGCGGCGCGGGATCGGGCATATTAATGACGCCTGCCCGCAGGTTTCGTGCCACCTCGTCCGCATTGGCCTGGGTCTTGGCTTCGAGCTCTTCCGTCAGGAGGCCCTTGGTGCGAAGCAGCGCCTTGAGCCGGGTAATCGGGTCCTTGGCCGCCCAGTCCTCAAGCTCGTTGGCGTCGCGGTAACGGGTGGGATCATCCGCCGTCGTGTGCGGGCCCATGCGATAGGTCACCGCTTCGATGAACGTAGGTCCGCCGCCCTTGCGGGCCCGGTCCAGTGCAATCCGGGTGACCGCTAGGACAGCCAGGACGTCGTTCCCGTCGACCCGCATGCTGGGGATTCCGAAGCCCGAAGCACGGTCGGCGATCTGGATATGGGACTGAATCCGGACGGGTTCGGAGATGGCCCAGTGGTTGTTCTGGCAGATGAAGACCACGGGCACTTGGAAGCTCGCCGCAAAGACCATTGCCTCGTTGACATCGCCTTCGCTCGTGGCGCCATCGCCGAAGTAGGCAACCGCGACGGAGTCTGCTCCGTCGTGCTGGATGCCCATCGCGTAGCCGGTTGCGTGCAGCGATTGCGAACCGATGATGATCTGCTGGGTGGCAATGTTGTGGCGGTACGGGTCCCATCCGGCCGAAGCGTTACCGCGCCAGGCACGGACCAAGTCTGTTGGCTCCACACCGCGGCAGTAGGCGACGCCGTTGTCACGGTAGCTGGGGAAGACAAAGTCGTCGTCCCGGAGGGCCCGGCCCGAACCGATCTGCGATGCTTCCTGGCCTAGCAGTGGCGGCCACAAGGCCAGCTCGCCCTGACGCTGCAAGGCGGTTGCCTCGGCGTCGATGCGGCGGATGACCATCATGTCCTCGTACAGCGAGCACAACTGCTCGTCCGTGACATCGCTGACCCAGAGATCGAACTCCGGGTGGCTGATGCGTTCCCCTTCCGGGGAAATCAGTTGGACCAGATCCCCGCCGGTCCGACGCGGGCTTGTTGCACTGATTCCGGGATTCGAAGCCTTGTAGGCGTCCTGGCCGGGTTCGTCCGTCAACACAGTTGATCGCACCTTTCAGCTTGTGATCGCAGGCCTTTGGAAGGACTTGTGATCCAGCCGCGGGCCAGCATCCGGGCGTCGTCGCCTGGATTAATTGTGACCCTACTCACAATGCTCATTGGGTACAACCACCGTTGAAAATTCTGCGCATTCTGCCCTATCTGGACGGTTGTCACCGTGCTAACGTTGCGCATTATGCAAGCTTTAGATGGCACCGACACACGCCTGCTTTCGGCCATGGCTAAGGACCCCCGCGGCACGGTTGTGGCCCTGGCGCAGAAGCTGGGACTATCGCGGAATACGGTTCAGGCGCGGATGGCCCAATTGGAAAAGAAACATGCGTTTCTCTCCTTCGAACGGCGCATCAACCCTGCCGCCCTCGGCTACCCCCTCATGGCGTTCATCTCGGTGCATGTGCAGCAGCAAAAGCTTGGACAGCTTGCCTTGGACCTCGCCGAAATCCCGGAAATCCTGGAGGGGTACGGCCTGACCGGTTCAGCTGACCTGCTGCTGCGCGTAGTGGCGCTCGACGCCGAGGATTTGTTCCGGATCAACGGCAAGATCCTTGCGTGTGACGGAGTGGAACGAACGGACACCGCCATGTCGATGGGCGAATTGATTCCCTTCCGCGTGCAGCCGTTGTTGAACCGCAATACCAAGACGGCGCTCCGAACCGGCTGAGCCCGCTCCGGCGGATGCCCTTGCTCCTCACTGGAATGTGCGATTTGATGCAGGTGGACGCCTTGGGGGCCGGCTGGCGGCTCCCGTCCGGTGTTGGCGACGCAGGACTGGCCGCCGGGAAGGGGAACCACCGTGAGCACCCCGCAAGTACCGCCACAGCCGGACCAGGACCCCCAAGCCGTCCCGCCGGCGTCGGGAGTCGGAGCATCGCAATACGGCAGCACGCCGCCTTACGGTCCACCGGGCCAGTATCCCGCCCCCTACGCCCCGCCAGGCCAATACGCCCCGCCGGGTCAATTTCCGGCTCCGGCCCCCGGGCAGTACCCCGGCCCCTACGGAATGCCTGTCCTGCCGCCCGCGAAGAACCGAAAGCTCCTCTGGATCATTCTTGGAGCGGTGGGCGCGGCCCTCGTGCTGATCATCGTGGGGGTCGTCGTGCTGGTCAACGTACTGGGAAGTGCGACGAACAGGGCCCGGACCATCTCCGACGATTTCACCCGCCTGATCGTGAATGGCCAAAGCTCGCAAGCCTACGACCAGTACATGCACCCTTCCCTCACCCAAAACTTGTCGAAAGATGAGTTCGTTGCCGGCGTCGAGGGACTCGGACTGGACAGCACCTGCAAGCCCCACTACGACTCCGTGAACGTCAGTTCAGTCAACGGCACCAACACGGCCGACGTTGTTGGAACCTTGCAGTGCCAAGGCAAAATCCTTGATCTCGCGTACAGCTTCGAAGGCAATGATTTGAAGATGGACGCCATCCGTCTCCGGCCGCAGGGCTAGCGTCGAAAAAATTCGTCCCATCCACCCATCCATAGCCCCGGGTGGTCCGAATATCTGGTTGAGAGCCCCGTCCGGGGTTTCGAACACAGGCCGGATACAAAACCGGCCATACCGGAAGGTTTGGACCATGCGCACTTCGCCCAACCGCCTGATCGCCACCATCTTTGGAGCCGTCTACCTGCTCGTGGGTGTCGTTGGATTCTTCGTCACCTCGGGAATTGGATTCTTCGCCACCGAGGGTGCCAATCTGATCATCTTTGCGGTAAACCCCTTGCACAACATCATCCACCTCGCCATCGGCGCTGCCCTGCTCTACTCGGGCATGAACAGCACTGTGCTGTCCAAGACCGTCAACACCACAGTCGGCGCCGTCTACTTGCTTGTCGGCATCCTCGGGCTGTTCCTCGTGGGCTCCGCTCTGAACATCATTGCCCTTAACGGCGCAGACAACGTCCTGCACCTGGCCAGCGCAGTGGTGCTTCTCGGCGTCGGTCTCTCGCAGGACAAGGTTCCGGCCACCACCGCCAGGGCCCACGTCTAGAAGACCTCGAAACCCGGAAGGAGCCGTCCGTGTCAGCTCAAGCAGCGACGTCCGTGGGACCCACCATTGGGGCCTCCCTCACCCTGTTTTCGTGTTTCGCGGGAATGGGGGCCGGCCTCGTGGAGCTTTCCATCGCATCGAGCGACATTTCGGGCCGTGGAGCCCTTATGTGGGCGGGCGGCGTCTTCGCGGCCTGGGGCCTCGCCCTGCTCGCCAGCTCGATTGCCAGCCTGCAACGCGGGCGGCTCCCGTTCCGCAAGCCAACAACCATAGGCCTCCTCGCGGCCGTGCTTGTCCACGTTGGATTCCTGGTTGGCGGCATGGCCCAAAGAGTGCTCGACGGCGGGCATCTGGCGGCTCTTTTCCTGGTCCTGATGGCCCTGGGATCCTCTGCCTGGCTCTCCCGCAGGTACCTCGACGACGACGGCGGAGCCACCTCGGGTCCCCCGCGGGCCGGTGCGCTTTTGGTCGCTGCCTTCGCCGCCGCCGTGGTGGTCGCAGCAATTACGACGCCGGGGCTCGCCGCCTCGGTGGCCGGAGCGCACGCCGTCCCGCATGGAGAGCACTCGCTGCCGGGCGGCCACAACCACTAAGACCTCTCTGCCAAGCGGCAACAGCGATCCCTCCCACACTGAGTGCGGGAGGGATCGCTGTGTTGGACCGGTAGTCCTAGTGGTTCACCGCTTTCTCGGCTCCTACGCCGGTCAGGGAACGGACTTCCATCTCGGCCTGCTTCGCCGTGTCCTCGCGCCGCTTGTCCACGACGGTTCCGAGCCAGCCAAGCAGGAAGGCGAGCGGAATGGACACGATTCCCGGGTTGCTCAACGGGAAGACGGCGAAGTTGGCACCCGGGATCATTGACGTCTTGGCACCGGAAACAACCGGCGACAAGGCAATGAGGATGATGGCCGCCGACAGTCCGCCGTACATGCTCCAGATGGCGCCCTGGGTGGTGAACTTCTTCCAGAACAGGGAGTAGAGGATAGTCGGCAAATTCGCTGACGCCGCCACGGCGAAGGCGAGGGCGACGAGGAACGCTACGTTCTGGCCATTGGCGAAAATACCGCCAATGATCGCAAGGACCCCGATGACCACCACAGTCCGCCGGGCCACCTTGACCTCGGTTCCGGCGCCGGCCTTGCCCTTGGAGATGACGTTCGCATAGATATCGTGGGCGAACGACGCCGCTGCCGTGATGGTCAAGCCGGCCACCACCGCAAGGATGGTGGCGAACGCGACGGCCGAGATGAAGCCCAGCAGCAACGGCCCGCCCAGGTGGAACGCCAGGAGCGGCGCAGCGGAGTTCACCCCGCCGGGGGCCGACTTGATGGTGTCGGCTCCAACGAGGGCTGCCGCGCCGTAGCCGAGGACCAGGGTAAACAGGTAGAACAACCCGATCAGCCAGATGGACCAGACCACCGATTTGCGGGCTTCCTTGGCCGTGGGCACAGTGTAGAAGCGCATCAGCACGTGTGGCAGGGCGGCCGTGCCGAGGACGAGTGCCAAGCCGAGGGACAGGAAGTCCAGCTTGGAGGTCTCGGTCTTGCCGTACTGCAGGCCGGGGTTCAGCACGTTGGGGTTCTTGGCAGAGTCTGCGGCAGCACCCAACAGGTTCGACAGGTTGAAGCCGTAGATGGACAGCACCCAGAGCGTCATGACTGCCGCACCGCAGATGAGCAGCACGGCTTTGATGATCTGGACCCAGGTGGTGCCCTTCATTCCTCCGATCAGCACGTACATGATCATGAGGGCGCCGACGACGACGATCACCAGGGCTTGTCCGCCCCAGTCGCTGATGCCCAGGAGCAAGGAAATGAGGCTTCCGGCGCCGGCCATCTGCGCCAGCAGGTAGAAAAAGCAGACGGCCAAAGTGGTCAGGGCCGCGGCGATCCGCACCGGGCGCTGGCGCAGCCGGAACGAAAGCACATCGGCCATGGTGAACTTGCCCGTGTTGCGCATTAGTTCGGCGACAAGCAGCAACGCGACAAGCCACGCCACGAGGAACCCGATGGAGTACAGGAAGCCGTCGTAGCCGTTGACGGCGATCGCCCCGGTGATCCCGAGGAAGGAGGCCGCGGAGAGGTAGTCTCCGGCGATGGCGGTGCCGTTCTGCGAACCGGTGAACGAGCGCCCGGCGGCATAGTAGTCGGCAGCCGTTTTGTTGTTCCGGCTGGCCCGGAAAACGATCACCATGGTGACCAGGACGAACAGGGCGAAGATGCCCATGTTCAACAGCGTGGTGTCCTTAAGGGCGGCAACGTTGACCATCGGGACCATGGCGCTCATTTCGCTGCCCCCCGCATTGCGCTGCCCTTGTCGAACTCATGGCCCTCGATCTCATTCCGGATTTCCGTGGCAATCGGGTCCAGTCTCCGGTTGGAGTAGTGAACGTACCAGGCCGTAATTCCGAAAGTTGAGACGAACTGCAGCAGGCCCAGGACCAGGCCGACGTTGATGTTGCCCCACAGCTTGGTGGACATGAAGCCCACCGCGTAGTCAGCCAGCAGGACGTAAGCGAAGTACCAAAGCAGGAATGCGATGGCCATTGGAAAGACAAAACTGCGGTGGCGCTTGCGGAGCTCCTGAAACTGCCCCGTTTGCTGGACTTCCTGGAAATCAACGGACGCCGCTGCGTCCGGTGTCTGGGCCTCGTTACCCATGGCTTCCTCCTGGTTGTGGATGTCTACACCGACCACACACTCCCGGCCGACGTGACTGGAATCACTATCCGCCGGGCAGCTGCGCCACTTCCAGATTCACCGGCATAGGCGTCGCCCAGCGGACACGTTGCTGCGCCGAACGGCGGGTTCGCTAGTCTTGCTCCATGCCGGATTCCCCGCTCGTCACCGCCGCCGCCATTGCGGTCATCGTCCTCGCCGTGGCGGTGGTCGTCGGGGTGGGCCTCAAGGTGATCCGTTCCTTCCGCGAGCTGGGAACCGACGCCGAGAGGGCCACTTACCAGACCCTGCACGCGGCGTCGCGCGCGGGACAGCACCTGCGGACCGGGCTCCACGCGGCGGGAGCGGCCAAGGCGAGCAGGCAATTGCGTTCCCTGCTTGGCTGCGACGCCCTGGCGATCACGGACACCGAGTCCGTCCTGGCGTGGGACGGCGCAGCGGAAGAACTCAAAGTCGTCCTTATGGAGCTCGCCTCGGGAGTTCTCTCCGACGGACGGACCGTGGTTGTCCCGGCTTCACACGTACTGAACGCCGTCGTCGCGCCGATCAGGGCCGGAAACCGCGTGGTGGGAGCCGTCGCGGCCTTCGCCCCGCAAACCGGTGCCGGGTTGGTCCGCGCGACAAACGAGCTGGCCGACTGGGTGGCCGTGCAAGTGGAATTGGCCGAACTTGACGCTTCCCGCACCTTGCTCATGGAGGCCGAAGTCCGGGCCCTGCGCGCACAGATCAGTCCCCACTTCATCTACAACTCCCTCAACGCCATTGCCTCGTTCATCAACACTGACCCCGCCAGGGCGAGGGAGTTGGTGGTCGAGTTCGCGGATTTCACCCGGTATTCCTTCCGCCGCCACGGCGATTTCACTACCTTGGCGGAGGAACTTCGGAGCATCGACCGCTACTTGCTGTTGGAGAAGGCGCGCTTCGGTGACCGGGTACAAGTGAGCCTCAGGATCGCGCCCGAAGTCCTGAGCACTGTGATTCCTTTCCTGAGCCTGCAGCCGCTCGTGGAAAACGCCGTTCGCCATGGGCTTGAAGCGAAGGAAGGACCCGGGCACATCACCATCTGCGCCAACGACTCCGGGGCGTTCGCCGAGGTCACCATCGAGGACGACGGCGTGGGCATTGATCCGGAACACCTGCGCTCGGTCCTGGCGGGGCACGCCGACGGCGACCATGTTGGACTGCGAAACGTCGATGCCCGACTTCGGCAGGTCTACGGGGACGAACACGGCCTCGTGATCGAGACCGCGCCGGGCGAGGGAACCTTGATCACCATCCGCGTGCCAAAGTCCCAGCCGAGCCATGATGCCTGAGGCTAATCTATAACCATGATCAACGTACTCGTCGCCGACGACGAGCTCCCCGCCGTTGAAGAGCTCGCCTTCCTGCTGGGCCGGGACGAGCGCATCGGTACCATCCACCGCGCAGTCTCGGGCGCCGAAGCCCTCAGCGCCCTCGAAACGGAATCCGTGGACGCTGTCTTCCTGGACATCCACATGCCCGCGCTTTCCGGCTTGGACATCGCCCGTGCCATCTCGCGCAGCCCCCGCCCTCCCGCCGTCGTCTTCGTTACCGCCGACGAGGACTGTGCGCTCGAGGCGTTCGAACTGGCCGCCGTCGACTATCTGCTCAAACCGGTGCGTGCCGAGCGCCTGGCGCGGTCCATCGGCCGCATCAGCGAGCTCATCAAGGACGGGAGCAAGATGCCCGAGATGATCACGGTTGACCAAGGCGGGACGACCCGGATGATCCGGAGGGACGACGTCAGCTACGTCCAGGCCCAGGGAGATTACGCCCGGCTGCACACCGCAGAGGCGAGCTACTTGATCCGGGTACCCCTGAGCGACCTCGAACAGCAGTGGGCGGGAGCCGGATTCATCCGCATCCACCGTTCCTATCTGATGTCCCTCAATCACGTGGGGCATATGAAACTCGCTGCGGCACGGCCAAGTGTCACGGTGGCCGGAGCCGAACTGCCGATCAGCCGCAGGCACCTTCCGGCCGTGCGGGACAAGCTCGAGGCCACCCGGATCCGGCCACAAGGATGACCCGGGTCAGGGTCACGGCCCCGCAGTCAGCTGCCCGGATAGCCCCCAAGCGTCCATACCATTCGCGCGAAGCTGCCGAGGACTCGGACGTCGGGCAGGTCTTCGTCCGGTCACTCATCCGTTCGCAGTTGCGCCTGGCTGTGGTTGTGGCTTCCGGATTCCTGCTGGTCTTGGCCGCCTACGGCTCCATGGTGGCGCTGGTCCCCCAGCTCGCGCAAATGCGGATTCTGGGCATCCCGGTCAATTGGATCATTCTTGGAGCGGCACTTTATCCGGTGATCGGCCTGAGCGCCTGGCTGTACAACCGCTCCGCGGCAAGGAACGAAGCCCGCTATCGCGATCTTGTGGAGGAGAAGTGAATCCCGCCGTCGGGCTCGCCGCTTTTCTGGGTGTGGCGCTCGCGACGGCGGCGATCGGCTTCTACGGCCTGCGCATTTCGCGCACCACCGGCGACTTTTACGTGGCATCCCGCACTGTCCGGCCATGGTGGAATGCCTCGGCGATCGGCGGCGAATACCTGTCGGCGGCGAGTTTCCTGGGCGTCGCGGGGCTGATCCTGCTGACCGGAACGGACGCTCTGTGGTTCCCGGTGGGCTACACGGCAGGTTACCTGATGCTGTTGCTGTTCGTGGCCGCCCCCTTGCGCCGATCGGGCGCCTACACGATTCCGGATTTCACGGAGGCCAGGCTCGAGTCGAAAGCCGTCCGCCGCGTCACGAGCCTTGTCGTCGTTGCTGTCGGATGGCTCTACATCGTGCCGCAGCTTCAGGGCGCCGGGCTCACCATCCGGATCAGCACGGGATTGCCTTCCTGGGTGGGTTCCATCGCCGTCGTCGCCGTGGTCTGCGTGACGGTAGTGGCTGGTGGCATGCGTTCCATCACCTTCGTCCAGGCTTTCCAATACTGGCTCAAGCTCACGGCCTTGGCCGTGCCTGTGGTGTTCCTGCTGCTAAACCAGACGGGCGGCGGATCACCCGTCCTGGCGGAGGCATCCAGCAATCCCACCGGCCTCCCCGCAGCCGGGCTCTACCAGACTGTCTCGCTCCTGGTGGCGCTGCTTTTCGGAACACTGGGACTCCCCCACGTCCTTGTCCGCTTCTACACCAACCCGGACGGCCAATCTGCACGCCGGACCACCCTTATCGTGCTGGGCCTGTTATCGGTCTTCTATTTGTTCCCGACGGCGTCCGGCCTGCTCGGTCGGGTCTTCGCACCTGAGCTTGCACGCAACGGACGGCCCGACGCCCTGGTCCTGCTGCTGCCTGGAAAGCTGCTGGGCGGGGTGCCCGGCGATCTTCTGTCGGCATTGGTGGTTGCCGGTGCGTTTGCGGCATTCCTCTCGACGACGTCGGGATTGGTCGTCTCGCTGGCCGGCGTCATCAGCCAGGACCTCCTTGGCGGGAGCGTGCACGGATTCCGGGTGGCCACCCTCCTGGCCGCCGTAGTCCCCCTGGCTTTTGCATTCACCACGGATTCGATGGCCTTGGCCGGCAGTGTAGGGCTGGTGTTCGCTTTCACAGCGTCCACCATATGTCCGGTCCTGGTGCTGGGCATTTGGTGGCGTGGCCTGAGCGACGCAGGGGCCATTGCCGGCATGCTGACCGGAGCCGTCCTGTGCGGGGGTGCGCTGGTATCAAGCACGATCATCGGTTCAGCCGCACCCGGATGGATTGCCCAGCCCGCGGCGTGGACGGTGCCGGCCGCGTTTGCCGTGATGGTACTCGTCTCGAGGGCTACGAAACACCGGGTCCCCGGGACCGTGGCCCGGCTGATGACCAGGCTTCATGTCCCGGAACGACCGGTGGCCACGGAGCGCCAGCTCCGCTGAGGCTCAGCTCAGGGCGCTGAAGGCGCGCGGGCGCCGAGGGCGCCGGGCGTCCGCCTGGGTTTTGCTAGTCGATCGCCGCCATGAGCTCGACAACCCGGTCGAGGAAGGCATCAACCTGCGCCTCTTCGTAGCCGTCGCGCCCGCGGGCCTCGGAGAAAGCGGCTCGGCGGACGTTGTCGACGCTCAGCGGTTTGTCGTTCTCCAAGTAACCGATCAGGGAGACGCACAAAGCATCGACCTCGGCGATGTTGTAGCTGCGCGCATGCTTCTTGTCGGGCCGGCGGAAACGTTCGCCATCAGGCCGGTGCAAACGGCCGCGCAACACTCCGGAGAGTTTGCCGATCTTCAGCAACCAGGCTTCCTCGCCTTCGGCCGCTATCAGCTCGTCGCGTTCACGCCGGGCGAAGGCATCTTCGAGGCGGTCCAATGCGGCGTCCACAGCGGTGGCGTCGTAGCCGCCTTTGACAGGATCAAACGAAACCGCGCGCACATCGCTGCTGCCGATTTTCTCCGCTGCCTCGGCTCTGTTTTCAAACGACAACCGGGCGCGCTGGAAAAACTGGTCCACTTGCTTTGCGTTGTAGCCGTACTTGCTGTGCGCCACGCGCTCAAATGCTGCGGGGATCTGGCGACGAATGTCCACTGCCACTGCTTTCCTTCTGGGTGGTTGTCAGGCGCCGCTCAACAGCGCGAAAAGAATATATGCTGCCGGTGCCGCGAAGACGATCGAGTCGAGGCGGTCCATGACCCCGCCGTGTCCGGGCAGGATGCTGCTCATGTCTTTGACGCCAAGTTCCCGTTTGACCATGGACTCCGCGAGGTCACCGGCGGTAGCCGCGGCCACCATGCCCACGGCAAGCACCACGCCGACCCACCACGGCCTGCCCAGGACGAAGATGCTGGCGAGGATCCCGATGACCATGGCACCTGCCACCGAGCCAGCGAACCCTTCCCAGGTCTTTTTGGGGCTGATCTTGGGAGCCATCGGATGCTTGCCGAACAGCGCCCCGACGAGGTACCCGAAAGTATCGTTGGACACTACCAGCAGCAACATCACGGCAATCTGCCAGGCACCCGCCGGAACCTGCCCGGCGGGCCAGGGACCCGCCGTCGTCGCTCCCCCGCCTGTATGGAGAGGCAGGATGGCAAAGCTGATCAGGAAAGGCACCCAGGCAAGCGTGAAGATTCCGGAGAAGACGCTGCGCGGAGCTCCGGCAGCGCTTTCAAGGGAACGCCAGAGCAGGACGGCCGTGCTGCTCAGCACCATCGCGAAGAGCAGGCTTTCGGTGCCACCGAAGTAAGCCGCCAGCGGCATCGCCACGGTACCGGTCAGCACGGGGATGATCGGCATCCTGGTGCCCTGGGCTTCGAGCGCACGGAAAATTTCCCACACGCCGAGGACTGCAAACGCGGTGGTCAGGAGAACGAACCCCAGGGGCAGGAACAGCAGCCCGCCGAGAACGGCAAAGAGCATGGCGAGCCCGACGCCGATGGCGGCCGGAAGATTCCGGCCGGCCTTGGGCGTTGGGTTGCCTCGTTGGCGTCTGGCGCGTATGGGAATTCCCTGCGCGGGCGCCGGCTCAGCCTCGCTCATCAGACCTCGAGCAGCTCGGCTTCCTTGCGCTTGAGGAGCTCGTCGATACCGTCGACGTGTGCCTTGGTGATAGCGTCGAGTTCCTTTTCGCCACGGGCACCCTCGTCTTCGCCGGCTTCGCCGTCCTTGACGAGCTTGTCCAGGGCGTCCTTGGCCTTGCGCCGGATGCTTCGGATGGAAACCTTTGCGTCCTCACCCTTGCCCTTGACGATCTTGACGTATTCCTTGCGGCGTTCCTGGGTGAGCTCCGGGATGGTGATGCGGATGACGTTGCCGTCGTTGGACGGATTGGCGCCGACCTCGGAGTCGCTCAAGGCCCTTTCGATATCGCGCATTGAGGTCTTGTCAAAGGGCGTGATCAGGATGGTCCTGGCGTCCGGAATAGCGAAGGAAGCCAGCTGCTGCAGCGGTGTGGGGGTGCCGTAGTATTCCACGATCACCTTGTTGTAGAGTCCGGGGTTCGCCCGACCGGTACGGATCGACGCGAAATCCTCCTTGGCTACCTCGACCGCCTTGTCCATCTTTTCCACGGCTTCGAGCAAGGTTTCTTCGATCACGGTTTCTCCTCAGAAATAGTCGCGCCCCGGTCCACGGGCCGCAATGCACAATAAATTTCCGCCCCTGCGGGCGGAAGAGTCCTAGAAATATCCTAGCCCTTGCTAGGGGGTGACCAAGGTGCCAAGCTTTTCGCCGAGGATGGCCCGGGTGACGTTCCCTTCGCCTTCCATGCCGAAGACAACCATGGACAAATTGTTGTCCTTGCACATGGTCATGGCGGTCTGGTCCATGACGCGGATGTCACGGCGCAGGGCCTCGTCGTAGCTGAGCTTTTCGAGCTTCTCAGCCGTGGGGTCCTTCTTGGGATCCGCGGTGTACACACCGTCCACACCGCTCTTTGCCATGAGGACGACGTCGGCATGCACTTCGAGTGCACGCTGGGCGGCCACGGTGTCTGTGGAGAAGTACGGAAGGCCTGCGCCCGCACCGAAGATGACGACGCGGCCCTTCTCCATGTGGCGGATGGCACGGCGCGGAATGTAGGCCTCGGCTACCTGTCCCATGGTGATGGCGCTCTGAACGCGGGTCTCGACGCCCGCCTGCTCCAGGAAATCCTGCAGGGCCAGGCAGTTCATGACAGTGCCGAGCATTCCCATGTAGTCGGCGCGGGAGCGGTCCATGCCGCTCTGCGAAAGTTCGGCGCCGCGGAAGAAGTTACCGCCGCCGACGACGATTGCCACCTCGACCTCGGAAACGGCGGCGGCGATTTGCTTGGCGATGGCGCGGACGGTTTCCGGGTCCACTCCAAGCTTTCCGCCGCCGATGACCTCGCCGGACAGCTTCAGCAGTACACGACGACGGGTCTTCTCCGGATGGAGTGCAGTGTTCTCGGTTTCCATGGTGCCTTCCCGTTTGTGGACTCTGGCTAGATTATCTTGCTGGGGGCCGGGCAGAAAGCTGCCGGCTGTGGATGCACTCGGTGCGGGCCTGCCGTTGCATGCAAAAGGGGCGGCCACCGAAGTGACCACCCCTTTTGTATGTCTAACTAGTTTCCGACGCGGAAACGGGCAACGGCAGTTGCCTTGACGCCGGCCTCTTCGAGGACCTGTGCAACGGTCTTCTTGGAGTCCTTGGCGAATGCCTGGTCCAAGAGAACTTCGCCCTTGTAGAAGCCCGTCACGCGGCCTTCAACGATCTTGGTGAGAGCGGCTTCCGGCTTGCCTTCGGCCTTGGCGGTCTCTTCGGCGATGCGGCGCTCGGACTCGACCAGTTCGGCCGGGACGTCTTCGCGGCTCAGGTAGTTCGGGGCCATTGCTGCAACGTGGACGGCAACGTCGTGGGCTGCGGTAGCAGCGGCGTCGCCCTCGCCCTCAACGGCGAACAGGACGCCGACCTGGGCCGGGAGGTCCTTGGAGGTCTTGTGAAGGTAAGCGTCAACCGTGCCGCCTTCAATGCGGGCAATACGGCGGACAACAACCTTTTCGCCGAGAACGGCGCCTTCTTCGACGACAACCTCGGAAAGGGGCTTGCCGTCGACGTCGATGGCCAGCAGGGTCTCGAGGTCGACAGCGCCGGACTCGACGGCGACGGCCAGGACCTTGTCGGCCAGCTGGATGAACTTGTCAGCCTTGGCGACGAAGTCGGTCTCGCAGTTGACCTCGATCATTACGCCAACGCCGCCGGTGACCTTGGCTGCAACCAGGCCTTCAGCGGTGGAGCGGCCTTCACGCTTGGTAGCGCCCTTGAGGCCCTTGATGCGGATGATCTCGATGGCCTTCTCGGCGTCGCCGTTGGCCTCGTCAAGAGCCTTCTTGACGTCCATCATGCCGGCGCCGGTGCGCTCGCGCAGGGCCTTGATGTCAGCAGCAGTGTAGTTCGCCATGTGAACCCCTCTGTCTAGAAATTTATGTGTTTACGGACTGACAGGACGGCAGCCCACCTGGTGGGCCGCCATCCTGTCAGTAGCTCCCCGCACCGAAATTGGTGCAGGAAAGGTCCGGATTTACTTGTCTGCTTCGGCTTCGCCAGCAGCAGCTTCGGTGGCCTCGGCGGCCGGGGCTTCGACAGCTTCCGCCGCCGGAGCTTCGACAGCCTCGGCGGCCGGAGCTTCAGCAGCTTCGGCCTTGCTGCCTTCGAGGAGCTCGCGCTCCCACTCAGCCAGCGGTTCTTCCGGGGCCTCTGCAGCACCGGTTGCGCGCTGGTTACGGGCGATGAGGCCCTCAGCAACGGCGTCGGCAACCACTCGGGTCAGCAGGTTTACGGAGCGGATGGCGTCGTCGTTGCCCGGGATCGGGAAGTCAACTTCGTCGGGGTCGCAGTTGGTGTCCAGGATGGCAACAACCGGGATGTTCAGCTTCTTGGCTTCGTCAACAGCCAGGTGTTCCTTCTTCGTGTCAACAACCCACAGAACGGAAGGAGCCTTGGTCAGGTTGCGGATACCACCGAGGTTGGTTTCCAGCTTGGTGAGTTCACGCTTGAGGAGCAGGAGCTCCTTCTTGGTGTAACCCGAGCCTGCGACGTCCTCGAAGTTGATCTCTTCGAGTTCCTTCATACGCTGGATGCGCTTGGCAACGGTCTGGAAGTTGGTGAGCATACCGCCCAACCAACGCTGGTTGACGTACGGCTGGCCAACACGGGTAGCCTGCTCGGAAATTGCTTCCTGAGCCTGCTTCTTGGTGCCGACGAACAGGACGGTGCCGCCGTGGGCGACAGTAGCCTTGACGAACTCGAAAGCGCGGTCGATGTAGGACAGCGACTGCTGAAGGTCAATGATGTAGATGCCGTTGCGCTCCGTGAAGATGAATCGCTTCATCTTCGGGTTCCAACGACGGGTCTGGTGTCCAAAGTGGACGCCGCTGTCAAGCAGCTGGCGCATAGTTACGACGGGCATGCCGACGCTCCTTCCGGCAGGTCATTCATGAGAGAGCCACACGGGCCGCTCTTACCCTGCCAATAGTTGACGGTTAATTAGCCGGACCCGAACGGGCCTTGGCTCCTGGCATCCATTGCACTTCTCATCCGGCCAATGACTCGCCGGACCGCAAGAGGCACAATCCTCCGCAGCACTGAATCCGCGAGGATTCGCGATTGGAGGGTTGGATACGCGTAGTCAGCCTGGGACCCCCGCGCAACTGAATGAGAAGCGCTTCTGAACAAGCTTGAGGGCACAGCAAACTGCTCCACCAAGTGTACTACAGCGCCTCCAGCCTTATGACCGCAAAAGCCCCGGATTCAGCCTCCATCCTTCGGCAGGATTCCCGCACTGTTTTCCACATAGCCGAACTGGCGGCTTTCGGACCCTGCGGCGCCAACGAAGGCTTGTTCCATGAGAACCGCACATCTTCCGGCCTACGTTCTTTTGCTGGTTACCTTGGGCGCGGCGCCTGCCGTTGCATCGCCACCGCCGGGCGCGAGCACACCGCCCGGCACCCGCCCGGGCTGGGCGTGGCCACTCTCCCCCAAGCCCGCCGTCGTGCGCGGCTTCGACCCTCCGGACAAGCCGTGGTTGAGCGGGCACCGTGGCGTGGATTTACAAGCAGCCGACGACGGCGTGACGGTCGCCGCCCCCGCAGACGGCATCGTGAGCTTCGTGGGCGTCGTGGTGGACCGTCCCGTGATCACCATCGACCACGGGGGCGGGCTACGGAGCAGCTTTGAGCCCGTGGACAGCGAACTCGCAGAGGGGGCCACTGTGAATAAGGGCCAAGCCATCGGAGTGGTCAGAATCGGCCACTGCGCGGAATCACCGTGCCTTCACTGGGGAGTGCGGCATGGGGAGGACTACGTCAACCCGCTTGCCTTCGTCACGGATCTCCGGCCGTCCGTGTTGCTGCCTCTGGACGATTTGCTGGCGCTAGACGATGGCGGAAATCCCCGTGATGGCCCGCCCCGTGACAAGGGTGTTGATTTCGTGGGTGCCTTCGTAGGAGTAGATCGCCTCGGCGTCGGCGAAGATCTTGGCCATCTCGTAGTCCGTGACAATGCCGTTGCCGCCCAGGATGCCCCGGCCCAGGGCAACGCTTTCGCGCATGCGGGCCGTGGTGAAGGCTTTCGCCAGCGCGGATTGCTCGTCCTTGGCCGCACCGGCATCCTCAAGCTGCGCGAGTCGGACCATCATGCCCATGGAGCTGACGGTGTTGCCCAGGATCTGCACGAGTTGTTGCTGGACCAATTGGAAAGATGCCAGGGGCCTCCCGAACTGCATCCTTTCAACCGCGTAGCGGCGGGCGACGTCGAACGCCGCAAGCTGCTGGCCCACAGCCTGCCACGCGACCGAAAGCCGGGTGACTTTGAGGACCTTGTTGGTGTCCCTGAAGCTGTTGGCATTGGCCAGTTTGAAGAAGTCCGGGACCACCACGTTCTCGAGGGTGATATCGGCATTCTGGACGGTCCGCAGCGAGATCTTGTTCTCGATCTTGCTGGCCTTGAATCCGGGGAGGCTCGTGTCCACCAGGAAACCCTTGACCTGATTGTCGCCGAGGTCGCGGGCGAAGACCACAACCCAGTCCGAGAAGGTGGCGTTGCCGATCCAGCGCTTGGCCCCGTTGAGGATCCAGTTGCCGCCGTCGCGCCGCGCAGTGGTACGGGTGCCGCCGGCGACGTCCGAACCGCCTAATGGCTCGGTCAGTCCGAAGGCGCCGATTTTCCTGAGGGAGTAAATGTCCGGCAGCCAGGCGTCCTGTTGCTCTTGAGATGCCAGCGCCTCGATGGAGCCAGTGAACAGGCCATCGTGAACGCCCATGAATGTGGCAATCGAGGCATCGGCGCGGGTTGCCTCTGCGTGGACGAGGCCAGCGAAAAGGTTGGAATAGCCTTGCCGCCTTACCGGGCTGACCAGGTCAATCTCGGCCAGTTTGGGGATCAGGTCCATGGGGAACTCGCCACGGTTCCAGCAATCGACGGCAATCGGCTTGACCTCACGGGAAAGGAAAGCCCGGATTTCAGCAATCCGGTCCTGTTCCTTGCCCGTGAGCAATTGCTCAAAGCCATAGAAGTCGCCGTCGGCGTACGGGAGATTCTCGAGGTCGATTGCTGCCTTGGACATGGCACTCCTTCGGGTAAGTTACTGGTGAGTAACTTACAGGAATGACAGTCCTCCGCACAAGCGGAAACAGTTGCCGTTAACCTCCGGGTCCCCCGGTGTTTGCCCTTTGCACGGTTCACTCCCAGCCCGCCCCCATAGCTTGTCAGGGACATCGTTTCCCCAATCTAAGGACGATTTTCAATGCCTGTTACACCCAACAAGCTCAAGCGGACCTCGATGGTATTGGTGGGCGCCGCAGTCGCTGCCTCCACTCTTGCCTCCGTTGCCCTGCCGGCATCTGCCGCTGACGAGGGCGAAGCACACGCCCCCGCCGCCGGATTCTCCGTGAAGACCTTCTCCCCGGTCGGCACCGAGTCAGCACCTGACGACATCACGCGGATGGGCGACTCCGTGTACGTCTCGTTCCAGAATGGCGTTGGGCCCTTGGGCGAGGCCTCTGCAAACGGCGCCACCGCCAGCACCGTTCAGCAGTTCAGCCTCGACGGAAAGCCGGGCAAGTCCTGGCAAGTCACAGGCAAGGTCGATGGGCTTACGGCCGATCCGGAACACCACCGTCTCCTCCTCACCGCCAACGAGGACGGCAACTCGAGCTTCTCAACCCTCAGCCCTGACCAGGCGAAGCCGCTGACCACGTACACATATTCGGGCCTCACCCACGGTGGTGGAACCGACGCGGTATCTGTCGTGAACCGCAAGATCCTCGTCAGCGCCTCAGCGCCGGTTGATACTTCGGGTCCCGCCGCCTATTCCGTCGCATTGGAAGGCACCACCGCCAAACTGACGCCTCTCTTCGGCGACAGTGCTACGGCTACCGCAGCCAATGGTCCCCAGGCTGGAAAGGCAACCACGCTTGGCCTCACCGACCCGGACTCCAACACCCAGGTTCCGGCGGCCGCTCCGCGGTTCAAGAACTCCTTCATGCTTGACGCGCAGGCGGACCGGCAGTTGATCTTCGCTTCCAACCCGGGCACCGGCAAGCAAGCTCTCCAGGTGCTTTCGGTTGCCCAGCCCTTGGATGACACCGTGTTCGCGGCCGACTCCAACCAGACCCTCCTGGTCACGGACCCGAAGGACAACAAGGTCTTCTCCATCACTGGCCCGTTCAAGGCCGGCGAAGCCGTCTCCACCGTGGTACCCGACGCCGGCCCCGCCTACCTGGCAAACCTCGACCTGGGCACGGGAGCTCTCGCCCCGATCAAGGAACTTACCTCCATCCAGCCCAAGGGCCTGATGTTCAGCGGCAGCGCCGGGGACTACTCGAACGACGGCCAGCGCTCCGAGTAAACGTCACCTTCGAAAGAGCCCCTGACTGCGCTTCCGCGCGTCAGGGGCTTCTTTTGTGTAGGGCTAGCTGAACCCGAAGCCATGCGTCGATGTGTTCGAGAGCGGCTCGTGCCATCGGCGTCGCGTGCCCGGTGAACCCGTGAGGGGAGGCGGGATAGATTCGCAGATCGACCTCGACACCGGCGGCCGACAGCCGTGTGGCCATGGCGAGATTGTCTTCCAGGAGGATGTCGTCGCCGCCGATCACGATCAGGATCGGCGGTAGGCCAGCGAGGTCGGCGAAGAGCGGTGAGAGGTCGGGGTGGGCGCGATCCGGGGTGGTCCCCGCATAGGCGTCGAGAAAATACTCGTCGGCGATCAGGCGTCCGGCCTGCGTCTTCGCGGCGAGGTCATAGGTGCCGAACTGCAGCACGCCGCCGCTGAATGCCGTGACCCCGCGGTCGCGCAACCGCACAAGCGTAGACACCGCCAGCGTCGCACCGGCAGAGAAGCCACCGATAGCGAGTTTGGCTGTGCCAAAACGGCGTTCGGCATGCTCCACCAGCCACAGCGCTGCTGCCTCGCAGTCGTCGGGCGCGGAAGGCCACGGGTGCTCCGGAGCGAGTCGATAATCCACGCTGACCACTGCAACACCCAGCGCATCCGCAAGCCGCCTGTTGCGAACATCGCTTCCGGCGGCCGAGCCCATGTAGAAGCCGCCGCCGTGGATTTCCAGGAAGACGCCCGCCACCGGCATGCTAACCGGCACGTGGATCCGCACCGGAACGCTTCGGCCAAGTGCGCTTGCCAGTTCTGCGATTGGCCGTGGATCGCACTCCGCAGGTGCCACCGCTCTCGCTCGGAATGCGAGCAGCTCTTCCCGACTGCCCGGACCACGGCCAGCCGGGCGCTCGGCGTAGAGAGCGCGGGATTCATCGACGAGTGACCACAGTTCAGGATCGATCAGCGAGGGCAATTCGAAGCTCACAGGATAACTCTAGGATGCGCATCGGGCGAGCGAGGAAGAGGCCGCCGTGGCGCGTTCGGCCTGCTAGGAGCAGTATGGATGGATGAACGCTCCCAGCGCCGATAGTCCGGCGCAGGGTGGCCCCGTTGTTTCCGGCGCCCGCCTGCACCCGTGGGGCCGTTATGTGGCCCTGGGTGATTCGTTTACCGAAGGGGTAGGAGATCCGGAGCCCCGCAGCCCGGGTGGCCTGCGGGGTTGGGCGGACCGGGTCGCGGAAGAACTGAGCGCCGGACACGAAGACTTTGCTTACGCAAATCTGGCGGTCCGTGGACGGTTGCTCCATCAGATCCTGGATGAGCAGGTGGGCCCCGCACTGGCCCTGCAACCGGATCTGATCACTCTCAATGCCGGGGGTAATGACCTGATCTTCCGCAGGAGCGATCCCGACAAACTCGCCGTCCGGATGGACGCCGGCGTGCAACTCCTGGCCGCTGCCGGCGCAACAGTTGTGCTGTTTGCCGGACCGGACTGGGGCGCTACTCCCGTGCTGGGACACACCCGCGCCAGGGTGGCCATCTTCAACGAGAATCTGCGCACCATCGCTGCGCGCCACGATGCAGTAATCGCCGACCTCTGGGCCCTGCGCCAACTCACCCACCCTCGAATGTGGGATCCGGACCGGCTGCACTTCTCTCCCCTGGGCCAGCACACCATCGCCATCATGGTGCTAGATACTCTCAACGTCACCCACACCTTGGAAGCGATGACACCGAAAGACCTACCCGGGCGCAGCTGGCGCGAAGCAAGGACCGATGACATTTTCTGGGCGCGCGAGCACTTGTTCCCATGGGTCCTGCAACGTCTCAAGCAACGAATCTCCGACGACGGGCGGCACGCAAAGCGGCCGGATCCGGGCCCCGTGTTCGGCGCCTGGATGCCGCCCGGAACGTTCCTTGGAAACGATCCAGCGGCAACTAACTAGCTACATCGGGACGTCTACCTAACGGAGCGTCAGAAGGAACGAGTGTTGACCACTCGTTTTTGCGGCTACCTGTTAGTCGTAGCCTCTAAAGTACGCGTGTGTGAACTAATCACAACCGGGTGCCACCCGCCGGAACCCAGATCGGACTCCCTTTTCGAGCGGCACCTTCTTGGAAATCAACGAAGGATCACTCGGCTTCTGGTGCATTACCCAGGCTGGGGAGGAGTTGACCATGAGGACCACGGATGAGCAACAAGGGACTTTGGTACCACCACGCGAGGGCCGCACACGGCCCAACGTCACTGGAATTCGATTCGGCAAACACTTTCGCAAACGCTGGACCGCTTTTGGCAGCACGGCGCTGATTGTTGCCGGCCTGCTGGCCGGGGTGGGGTTGGCCGCACCGGCGCATGCAGCGGCGAACACGGTGGTGTCGCTGAC
>NZ_JBIYDB010000008.1:0-168187 GCF_044908325.1 Arthrobacter sp. GAS37 | reverse complement strand
AACAGGAATGGGAAGGGACTGGATCTGAAGGTCTTTACCGAATTCAGTTACTACGGCTGCTTGCATTGTCGTCGTCATTGGCGAAATCCTTGCGTCGTTCAAGCGTGGAGCAAATGGAGCATGAAATTTGGGCGTCTGGGGCCGAAACACAACCATCGCGAGCCCCGTTGCGAGCAGGTCGATGGAGCGTTGGCTTCAGCCTAGGGGCGGGAGGGTTGCGAGCAGGTTGCAGCCTTGTGAGTCAGTTCACATGCACCTGCACGTTCCACGTTCGGATTCCGCGCCTAAGCCGTCATTTAGTCACGCGGCGTCGGCCTTAAGAATATCGGGGCCTCGCATCTGCTCGCGTGAGAGGGCCGCCGTTTGCTCGCTCTCGCAAGTAGCAAGTCGGTTCGGGACTATTAGCGCTTTCAGGCGAGTTCATATCGGTTCCTTCGAAAATAGGCCCCAAGGGTTAGATAAGGTTGCAACAGCGGCGAGTCCGTTATTCCGTCGCTCTGACAATGACTGCCAGCGGGTTGCCGTTGGGAGGGCCTTGATGCGAATTCCGCTCACCACCGCTGACGAAGACCGTGGTGTGGCCGGTCTGCGAGGCCAAGAGAAAGCCGCCCATTGCCTTGGCGACGTGGTAACCGACCTGGTCGTCCAGCATGGTGATGCGTCGGCCGTCCAGCTCGGCTGTTTCGGGCATAATCATCTTGGCCAAGGCGTACACAACAGATTTTGACGTTTCACTGACGTCGCAGCCGGCTCCGATGCCTGCGGATTCGAGAGCACCGCTTACGGCGGATGCGTCGATGATGGTCCGCATTGATCGGTGGCCGATACGCAATGGGCTGGAAGAGTCAGTGGAGTTGCCGAGCAGCAGAACTTCGGCATGGGTTTTCTCGCCCCCGGAGGAAGTCATGGCGACGTCCGAGAACACCGACCAGTCCCTGCGTACCATCGAATCGTGTACTTGGTAGTCGTCTGCCTCGCCCAAGGCGAGGGCGACGCCGAGCGCGGATCCGTCGTTGGAGTAGCAGATGGCGCCCTCGGCTCCGATGGAGACGTCCCTGGTGACAGTTTCATGGCCACGGGAGTTCGCGTCCGCGATCGACTCGGCGGTCAGGGACGGCGCCTTGACGAGGACGAGGTGGACATCGGCCGGATCCGTCAGCCCGGCATCCTCCATGGCAGCGCTGACGGCCGACCGGACCTTGGAGATCTGGCCCATCCGCCCGACTTCCTCGGGGAGGATTTCCTCGGAATGCGACAACCCGACGACGAGGCGCGGACTGCCGCTGCCCGGTTTCGGAGCGGGGTCGGCCGTCCGCGTGAAGAGGGCAACGTGGGGCGTGATCACCCCGGGGCTGCCGCCGGAGAGCACGATGCAGACCCGGTCGGCGACCTCTGCCGGGCTGGATCCGGTACGCTCGGCGAGGAGTGTCCGGATGGCCAGATCGGCGGTCTCCCGGCCGACGTCCCGGCCCAGGCCGGTCCCCTCGCTTTTGCCCACGACGGCGACGACGTCGGCGGGATCGATAGTTCCGGCGTCGAAGAGCTTGGCGATCTCCGAGACATCGGCAGGGGTTCGCATCTGGCATACATGCACGTCAGTTCGCATCCGGGATCCTGTTCTTCAGTGTTGTGGTGGGCACCCCTTCGGACGCCTGTTCCAGCGCCGCGCCGAGCGCGAGCGCGATATCTTCCCTGAAAGGGGGCGCGACGACTTGGACGGAGATGGGCGCTCCCGAGTGGGTAGTGGCGACGGGCACGGACAAGGACGGGAAGCCGAAAAGGCTGATGGCCCGGCTAGGTGCCAGCAAGGGGAAGTTCGCTACATCCCCGTGCAGGTCCCGGGGGATGTCAACGCTCACAGGCAGGATGAGGGCCCGCTCCCCCGTGAGCCACTGACGAAGCTTGGCGACAATCTGGTTCCGGTGTTCCCACAGCGCGGCGCGTTCGGCTCGGCCGGGTTCCGTCCGGTTTCCGAGCATGGCCCGGACGGGGGCGCCAATGAGTCCCGGGCGTGCAGTATTGAGGGCGGCGATGGTGCTCATGGCGTCGGCGGCACGGAGCAGGTCATAGACGTGAAGCCCGTCGTTGACGGCGTCGGGCAGGCCCTCCTGGACACGCGTTCCGGATGACCTGAGTGCTTCGACTGCGAAAAGGACGGTTCGCACAACCTCGGGGTCCACCGGGACGTTCCCGATGTGGGTACCCCAGCGGACTTCGATGTCACGCGGGTCCACTTCGCGGTAGTGCCCCAGCGGCTCGTCGACCGCGACCGGGTCGATGCCGTCCGGGCCGCTGATCACAGAAAGCACTGTGTGCATGTCATCGATGCTCCGGCCGATCGGGCCGATGACCTGGACGGCGTCCTGGAACGAGACTGCCTCCACTCCCAGCGGATCGGCGCCGGGAAGGGTCGGCTGCTCCCCCGATCTGGGGACGCGTCCCACGGTTGGACGCAGACCGACGAGGCCTGTGCACTGGGCCGGCCAGCGGATCGAGCCACCATAGTCGCTCCCGAGGCCCACCAATGACATTCCGGCGGCAATCGCGGCGGCTTCACCGCCGCTCGATCCCCCTGGCGTCCACTCTCCGAGCGGATTGAACGTCCTGCCGAACAACTCGTTGTTCGTGTCCACGCCCAGGGCAAACTCCGGACAGTTGGACTTGCCCATGAGGACGGCGCCGGCGGCACGCATTCTGGCCACGGCAGTTGCGTCGACTCCGGCGCTCCAGTTTTCAAGGGTCCGGGATCCGCAGGTGGTCGGCAGGTCTGCCGTCGCGAGCATGTCTTTCACGGTGAACGGAATGCCGGCAAGCGGGCGGTCTGTCCAGTCCGATGTAGCGGCTTCTTGCTGGGCATTGGTGCTCCGGCTGCAGACCAAGGCATTGAGTGTGCCGTTGCGGTGTTCAATCTGGTCCCCCGCATGCTTCACAAGGGCGTCACCGGCCAACCGTCCGGACCGCACCTGCGCCGCGAACTCCCGCAAGGTCACCGGGGTGGCGGTCACCCTCCAGCGCCAATCAGATCATCGAGATTTTCAAGGAGAGACGCGTTGCCGTGATGGGCGATCTCATACAAGACGGCTTCCTTGTCACCCGTTTCGATGCTTTCCAGCAATTGGGCATGGCGGGGGTGCATGTCTTTGCGGTCACCGAACATCTGTTCGCGGAACTTCAGGTTGTATCCCATGCAGAGTTCGAGCTGAAGGCGGAGTCCTTCGTAGGTGTTGATGAGCCGTTTGTGACCCGGCAGCGAGATCAACGCCAGGTGGAAGCGGCTGTTGGCCTCGACCGCTGCTTCATCGTTCATTTCTTCGGCGGCGACGCGCATGTCTTCGAGGGCATCGCGCATGGGCTGAAGCCGGCTCGGGTCCAGGACCGGCATGCCCAGTTCCACGGCCATCCGCTCCAAGGCGAAACGGAGGGAATAGATCTCCCGGACGTCTTCGGCCGTGATGGGGATGACGATGAAGCCCCGACGCGGAAGGCTTTGGACCAGCCCGTCCCGTTGAAGTATCCGCAAGGCCTCTCGCAGCGGCGGCCGGCTGACGCCGAACATCTCCGACAGCCGCTCCTCAACCAGCCGTTCCCCGGGCCGGAATTCCCCGGACACGATCAGGCCCCTCAGCCGCTGGACGACGGCGTCGGCCATGGTCGGGACGACGACTTTGCTGGTGCCGTGGGCCGTTGCTTCAGCACTCATGGTGTCTCCTGATCGTGGGTCGGGTTCATAGTCCGCCATTGCTGACTCTGTCAAGGTCCGGGTGGACGTGGACCGGACCCGTGATGATGCCGGCCTCCATCAGGCGGGCGATCTCCGACGACGGGACGCCAAGTTCCGCCGCGATTTCCAGCGTGTGTTCGCCCAACATGGGTGCGGGGCGGCGCAGCCAGCCGTCTTCGCTGCCCTGGACCTTGACCGCCTGGCCAAGCACTTTCATGGTACCCAGTTCCGGGTGCTCAACGGTTTGCACCATGCCCAAAGCCGCCGTAATCGGGTGATTAAGGGCTTGCTCCAGGTCCAGCACACGTCCGCAGGGAATGCCGGCGTCGTTGATGAGCGGGATCCACTCGTCCGCGCCCCGCGTTGCCAGGGCATCCTCGATGAGACGGCGGAGCTCGACGCGGTTGGTCATGCGGCCAGCGTTGTCGGCGAATCTGGGGTCCTCGGCCAAACCATCCAGGTTCAACACGGTGCAGAGACGCCGCCACATCTTCTCGTTCCCCGACGCGAGGGTCACCGACGCGTCCCGGGTCTTGAACGTCCCCTGCGGGAACATGATCGGGTGATCGTTCCCGTCTCGTCCCGGGACGAGACCCAAGCTGAGGTACTTCTGCGCCTGGTACGACATCAGCGTCAGGGTGGACTCCATCAGCGAGGATTCAACTACCGAACCCGAGCCCGTCCGGTCGCGCTCGTGCAGTGCCGCCAGGACGCCGACGGCCGCGAAGACGCCCGTCGCTGAGTCGCTGATGGCAATCCCGACGCGCAGCGGTCCGGTCTCCTGTGTCCCGGTCACACTCATGAGGCCGGACATCGCCTGTGCCGTCTGATCGAATCCGGGAAGCGCGTCGCCTGGCGGCTTGGTGCCGAATCCACTGATATTGACGTAGATCAGCCGCGGATTGCGGGCCCGGAGCAGTTCGGCGCCCAGACCCATCTGTTCGGCCGTTCCCGGACGGAAGTTCTGGACGAAGACATCTGCGTCATCGATGAGCCCCAGCAGCAGGTCCCGGCCTTCCGCCTGTCGGAGGTCCACGGCAAACGAACGCTTATTGCGGTTCGATGCGAGATAGTAGACGCTTTCATCTCCGTGGAACGGGCCGGACTGGCGGGCCGGATCCCCGGTCGGGAGGGTCTCGATCTTAATGACGTCGGCCCCTAGGTCTGCCAAAAGCATCGTCAACGTCGGACCCGAAAGATAGCGGGTAAGGTCAATGACTTTCAAACCGTCAAGCGCGGCCATGAGCGGGGATCCTTCCGTCAGTGAAATTCGGGGTCCGGCCGGTGAGAAATGCGTCGATTCCTTCGCGGAGATCGTTTCCCTCGTAGGCCTGGGCGTGCAGTTCACGGATCAGTTCGTGCCCATCCGTGACCGTGGGGTCGGCGGCGAGCGCCGTTACCTGTTTGGTAGCCCTCACGGTGACTTCCGAGCTTTCGACAATGTTCCATGCCAAGCGGGCCGTCTCGGCACTGAGTTCCCCGGCCTCGACGACCTTTTGGACAAGGCCCCAGGCCAAGGCCTGGTCCGCTGTGGCGAGGGCGCCGCTGTAGACGAGGTATTTGAGGTTGGCGGCCCCGATGAGGCCGGTGACGGCGCGTGTCTCGGTGAGCCCCAACGTCACCCCGAGCCTGCCGATCGGAATGCCGAAACGCGAGCCGGTGCTGGCCAAGCGGATGTCGCAGGCTGTTGCGAGTTCGCATCCGCCGCCGACGGCCAGGCCGGCGATCATGGCGATCACCGGGAAGGGTACGGACTGGATCCCCTGCAGGGCCACGGCGATCGCTGCGTTGTAGCGGTCTGCCGCGGTGGTCCCTAGGCGCTTTGCCGGGAACTCCGAGATGTCGGCGCCTGCACCGAAGGCCCGTCCCCCGGCGCCCCTCACGATGACGACACGCACAGCGGGGTCATCGCGTAGGTCGGTGAAGACCGCGCCCAGGCGCTGCCAGCCGGCGAGGGTCAGGGCGTTGTGCTGGGCCGGGCGGGTGAGCGTGACCACGACGGCGGTCTTGTTCCCCAGCGCCAGTGTCTGGACTGCGATCATGTCCTTCACGGTGTCCGCTGAAGGCTCTGCTTCGAGGACGGCGAGCAGATCCTTCGCAGCTTCAATGACGCGCATCATCCGTTGTCCAATGGAACCCGGCGTCGGGATAGCTGGGACAAGGCGACCGCTACGAGCAGGGCACCGCCGTAGAAGAGCTGCTGGACGTAGGACTGGATTCCCATCAGTTGTAGCCCGGTGATTCCCGTGACCAGGAAGTACACGGCGATGGCAGTCCCCCACGGATTGAATCTGCCGGGCATGATGCTCGTCGCTCCGAGGAACGCCGCTGCGAAAGCGGGAAGCAAGAGGTTCGTGCCCGAGGTGGGATCGGCGCCGCCTGAGGTCCCGGCGTAAAGGACTCCCGCGACTGCAGCAAGGGTCGAGGACCCCATCAGCGCGCCGACCCGTACGCGTCCGACGCGGACACCGCTGAGCTTGGAGACATTCCGGCCACGCCCAACGAAGAGCAGGCGGCGTCCAACGGAGGTGTATTCCATGATCCACCACAGCAGGGCGCACAAGCCGACGGCGTAAAAGAACGCCAAGGATATACCGCCAAAGCGTTTTACGATGACCCAGTCCACCAGGGTGTGCGAGATTCCCGAAATGGTTGCGGAGTTGCTGACCCAGAGGGTAATTCCGCCGAGCAAGGTACCCATGCCGAGGGTGACGATCAGCGATTCAATCCCGAAGAAGACCATGATGATGCCGTTGAGGAAACCGACCAGCAGGCCCATCGCGAGGGCGGCCATGATCGCGGCCCAGATGGGCCATCCGTATTGGACGTTCAGGATAGCGATCATCATGGCCGACAGGGTGAGCACCGCACCGACCGAAAGATCGTAGTCGCCGGCGGTGAGGGGAACGATCAGGGCCAGTGTCAGGACGAGGAGGACGGCTTGGGAGCCGAACATCGTCTGGAACGTCGCCGGGGTCAGGAAGACGTGGGGATTGGCGATGCCGAAACCTATGATCAGCAGTAGCCACGCCCCGGGCAGTGCGATGCGCTGAACCAGGCTGAGCCGGCCTCCGCCTTTGAGTAGGGTCATGAGGCCTCCGCCGGTTGGGCGTCCTGGTCCACTGCGTACGACTGCTCCGAGATCTCTTCCTTGTTCACGTGGGTTCCGGTCAATTCCGCCACGATCCGCCCCTGTCTGAATACCAGGACGCGGTCGCAGATCAATGCCAGTTGTTCGTGGTCGCTGCTCGCGCATAGCACAGCCATCCCTTCTGCGGTCGCTGACCGCAATACGCTGAAAATTTCTTCGCGGGCGCCGACGTCGACGCCCTGTGTCGGTTCATGGACCATCAGCAGTGACGGTCTGGTCTGCAGCCATTTGGCCATGAGAACCTTTTGCTGGTTGCCGCCGGACAGGCTTGAACACGGCAGGGTCGGATCATTGGGCCGCACCTGGAAGGCGGAAAGAACCTTCTTGGCCTCCTCGCGCATGCGGGAGCGGCGAAGGATGGGGCCCTTCTGGAATTGGTCCATGGTCTGCATGCTGACGTTGTCCAGGACCGAGAGGGAGAGAATCGCCCCGTCGCGAGGCCGGTCGGCCGGAACAAGCGCCATGCCTGACCGGAAGGCGCTGGTCGGGTTTTGGCCCCGCAAACGCACGACTGATCCATTCAAGGCCAGGGTGCCGGTCTCGGCTTTGGCCGCGCCGAACAGAATGTAGGGAAGATCCTCGAAACCGGACCCGGACAAACCTGTCACCCCGAGGATCTCTCCCTCATGAACAGCGAAGGATGCTTCGGCGACAAGGCCACCCTTAAGCCCGTCAATGACTGCGACTGGCTTGGTGGCCGCGATTTGCGCGGCGCTGCGGTGAGACACAGCCTTGAGCTCGTGGCCTACGATCAGCTTGACCAATTCCTCGCGGCTGGTTTGCTCCGTCGCGCCGTTGCCGACAACGCGGCCGTCCCGGAATACGGTGAATCGGTTCGTAAGGCGTTTCACTTCCTCAAGGTCGTGGGAGACAAACAACACCCCGGCCCCGCCCGCGGCGACGTTGCGGGTCAGATCGAAGAGCATCTCAGTGTCGTCCTGCGGCAGGAACACTGTTGGTTCATCAAGGACCAGGAGACCGTTTCGAGGCGCACCGGAGACGGCCCGGACAATTGCCAGGAGCGCCCGTTCGACAGGCCGAAGCGTGCTGACCGCAGCGGACGGATCCAGCTCGACCTTGTACTTCCTAAACAGCTCGTTGGCGATCCGGCGCCAGGACCTCCACTGGATGCCCGCGGAGCGTCCAGTGGAAATCTCATCGAGAAACAGATTCTCCAGGACGCTCAGACTGGAGATGAGACCTAGATCCTGGTGGACAAACCTCATCCCCAGCGCCTTGTAGTCTCCGGGGGCCAGCGGAAGCCTGACTTCGTTTCCGTTCACCAGCAACCGGCCACCGGCATCCGGTTCGTGGAATCCGGCGAGCACCTTGATGAGCGTGGACTTGCCGGAACCGTTCTGGCCCAGAAGCCCGTGGATCTCACCGGCGTTGACAGTGAGGTCAACCCCTTGCAGCGCCTTGACTCCGCCGAAGGTCTTGGCGAGGTTGTTGATCTGCAGAACGGCTGACATTACTTCACGCCCCAGAGGGTCTTGTATCCGTCCTGGAATTTCGCCGGATCTCCGTAGCCATCCTTCTGATTCGCGGGTGTTCCCGTCTCATTGACATTGCTTGAGTCGAAGAGCCTCAACGGAGTTTTTTCACTGGGAAGCGTGGCCGTGCCGGTGAGGACACGAAGGACCTGGTCCATGTTGGCCCATCCCAGCCATTCGAGGGGTTCGCCGATTTCAGCTGCGACAAGGTTCTTCGCCTGGATCATGCTCAGTACCGAAGCTGTTCCGTTGTAGGCAACAATCTTGACGCTGTCTGTCTTACCCGCCTGGGTGATGCCGGTGCCAAGCAACGGAGTCATTCCGTCGAACACCGGGACAACATAGTTGATCGTCGGATCGCTGAGCAGGGCAGCCTGGACCTGGGTGGGGACGTCGGTCGCCCAGTTCGAAATCGGGATGTTCACGACCTTGGCCTTGCAGCTGTCGGGGCAACGGGCTTTCAATTCGTCGCTAAATGCGGACGCGATCCCCGCGCTGGGCTGGACTTCATTGGAGGCCACAAAGTAGGCGTTCACATGACCGCCGGATTGCGCAATCGCATAGTCGGCCATCAGCGTCCCCGCGCGGTAGTGGTGGGCGTCTACGAAGGCCGTCACATCAGGAAGATCCTTTTTTGCTGAACCGATGTAGGACTCGTCGTAAAGGTGGGTGCTGATGACGGGAATCCCTGCCGCCTTAGCCGCGGCAATCTGTGGTCCGAGGAGCTTCGGGTCAGGTGAGCCCTCGAGCACGATCGCATCGACCTTTTGGGCGATGGCGCTGTCCATTCCCTGGATCCACTGCGATACCTGTCCCTGGTTGGTGAACTGAACCACCTTCACTCCGACAGCCTTGCCCGCGTCTCCCATCGCTGCGTCAACAATCTGGTTGAACGGAACAGTGCTGTTCAAACTGATATTGGCCACGACTTTCCCCTTGGCCTTGGAAGCATCGAAAGCCGGACCCGGTGCGGAAAACGACGGTGCCGCCTTCGCCTGGTCGATGAGGGCCTTCACCGCGGTGGTATCGATGGCAGGATTCTGCGTTCCGGACGTGGCCGCACTGCCGCCCTCGGAACAGCCTGCCAGTGCCACGAGCGTCATGGCGGCCAGGGAGAGTGTCAGTGCCCTGAATCGGGTGGTGCGCGTCATTGTGGTTCCTTCAATGTGTTCGGGCAGCGGGGCGGCCAGCCATGCTGCGTGATACGCATCACCTTACTCCGTCTTTAGACTACTGTATACAATTTTCTCCAACTTCTTCGCAGCCGCCGGGTGGAGAACCACGTTCGGGTTCCGCACATCGTCGAAACTCTGATGAGTCAGCGGGACCGCTTGTATTTTGTTCGGCACCGCCCCATCATGGAGCCGTGACGCCGCCAAATGAGTCTGCGCATCGGATCGCGACCGCGTTCCTGCTCCCGCTGTTCGGGGAGGAAAAGGCATGACTGAAACGGCCATTGAGCTCATAGGCGTGACAAAGCGATTCGGCTCGCTCACCGCCGTCGACGACCTCAGCCTGCAGGTTGAACGAGGGGAGATTTTCGGTCTTCTCGGGCCCAACGGCTCGGGCAAAACGACCATCATCAACATGATCAGCGGCCTCAGCCGCCCAAGCTCCGGCGCGGTCAGGGTCCTGGGCATCGACCTGCTGAAGGATCCACGCGGGATCCGACGTTCGCTCGGGACAGTACCGCAGGAGAACGCCCTCTACGAGGAGCTCACAGCGGAAGCCAACCTCCGGTTCCACGCCGATCTCTTCGACGTTCCCCGGCAGGGACTCGACAAACGGATCACCTCGCTGCTTGAGCTGGCGCAGTTGGAGGAACGCCGGAAGAGCCGCGTTTCCACCTTCTCCGGCGGCATGAAACGACGCCTTGCCTTGGTCCGGGCACTTCTCCACGAGCCCGAGCTGCTCTACTTCGACGAGCCCGCCTTGGGGGTCGATGTACAGAGCCGGCGTGCGCTCTGGGACCGGATCCTCGAGCTCAAGGAGCGCGGTACCACGGTGCTCATCACCACCAACTACCTCGAGGAGGCCAACGTCCTCTGCGATCGCCTGGCCATCATCGATCGCGGGCGGCTGGTGGCGCTCGACTCGCCGTCCAAGCTAAGGCGCAGCTTCGGTGACACGGTCGTCGAAATGCGCACCCGGCCCGCTCCCGGGGAGGAAATCCTCCGGAAGGTCCGTTCGCTGCCCGGCGTGGTGTCCGCGAGCAGGTCCGACAGTTCGCTCAAGGTCACAGTGGAGGGCGGCGCCGATGTCACCGGCAGGGTGGTGACCGCCGTCGTCGGTTCCACGAACCTGGAGGAGATCCAGAGCCGCGAACCGAGCCTTGACGAGGTATTCCTGAGCCTGACAGGCAAGGAGCTCCGGGAATGAGTCTCCGTCATGACCTGCGTGTGATCCGGGCAGTAGCGGCGACGGACATCCGCCTCACCCTTCGGGAGCCGTTGTTCGCGATCATCGGCGTCCTCATCCCGATCAACTTTTTGCTTCTCTTCTTGCTCTTTGCGATCAGCGGTGGACAGGCACCGATCGCCGTGGTGATGAATGACCACGGACCGTTGGCGGAACGCTTCGTTCAGGCCATGGACGGAGCGCATTCGTTCATCATCCACACCGCAACCTCAGCCGAAGCGGAAAGTGAGATCCGGGCAGGAAGCATCGTCGCCGTCGTGACGGTACCGCAGGATTTCGATGCCGCGCTGGGCGCCGGAGCGCGGGTGGACGTACCGGTCGAGGTCAACAACCTCAACGTCGACTTCACCAACGACATCCGCCGGGCGGTGCCCCTCTCGATAACTTCCTTCTACGCCGACGCGTTCCCTGACCAAGTGGTGGTGAGTGCGCTCGAGTCCGATGTGCAGGCCCAGGACACCGGCTACATTCCCTACCTAGCCGTCAGCATCGTCGTGGCCGGCCTGATGCTCGCCGCAATCCTGCAAGGCAGTGTCAACACCGCACGGGACTACGAGCTGGGGACCGTCAAAGAGCTGGTACTGGCGCCGGTTGGCCGGCTGGCGATCGGGCTCGGCAAGATGCTTGGCTCGGCCGCGCTCACCGTGGCGTCGGCACTGCTGGTGCTGGGCGTCGTCATCCTGGTGATCGGCGTGCACCCGCTCCATCCCCTGGAAGTGCTTGGGTTCGGATTGCTGATGATCGCCGCCTTCCTTGCCCTCGGCGTGCTCGCCGGAACGCTGGTTCGACGGCGGCAGCAGGCAATCCCGCTCTCCATCGCCTGCATCCTCCCGCTCTTCTTTTTGAGCGGGCCTTTCGGACCGGCGAACTGGTTGGGCGCCATTCCCGGCGCAATCGCCGCCGTATCGCCGCTCACCTATGCGATCGCAGCTTTCCAGCATGCCTTCCACGGTTACCAGACAGCCACCCAGGACCTCGCCGTCGACACGATCGTGCTGGCTGTGTTCACGTTGGTAACGGTCGTGCTCACCGCATTGGTGTTCCGACGCCGGGGAGTCGCGCACTAATGGGAGCGGTCCGGGCAGCGCTCGCGATTGCGGCGAAAGACATCGTGACCTGGGCGCGCACACCGGCGGCCATCGCGGTCAGCCTCCTGCCGCCGATCGCCTTCTTGCTGATCATCTTCATCGTCGCCGGGGCAACCGGCCGCAACCCTGTGGCGGTAGTGGTCGAGGACAACGGGCCGCAGGCCCAGCGCCTCGTGTCCATCCTGGAAGAGTCCGACGCGTTCCGCGTCCAGCCTGCAACCCCGGACGAGGCCACGCACCTGCTGGACACGCTCCAGGTCGCGGCCGCCATCACCATCCCCGCATCCTTCGACGACGACTACCGAATGCATCGGCCGGACCCGGTGCAGATCCGGATCAACAACCTCAACCTCGACTTCACCAACGACCTGCGCCGATCGCTGCCAGCGGCGATTACCCGCTTCTACGCCGGCCAGCCGGACAATCCGATCATGGTCGGCGTCGCCGAGTCGGATCTGAGACCCCACGACGTCGGCCTGGTGCAGTTTGAGCTGGTCCCCATCCTCGTGCTGCTTCTAACGCTCATGGGCGTCGTCAACGGCGGTCTGGCCACCGCCCGGGAGTTCGAGGACCTGACAATCAAGGCGTTGCTTCTCTCTCCAATCAGCCGCGGGACCCTGATTGCAGGCAAGATCCTGGCGTGCTGGGTGACCACGATGCTGGTGGCGGCGGTGGTGCTGATCCTCTCGGCGATCTCCGGCTTCCTGCGACCAGCCGGGTGGTACTGGCTCCCGGCACTGGCAGTCACCGCGCTCATCGCCCTGGCCGCGGCCGGCCTTGGGACAGCGCTGGGAGGCGCCTTGCGCCGATTCTCAGCAGTGTCGGCGTCGGGCATCAACCTGGCGATCTACCTGTTCTTCCTGAGCGGAGGAATCGGCGTCGCAGCTTTCCTGCCCGGATGGATCCAGGCCATAGCGCACTTTACGCCGACCTTCTACGGCGTGGACGCGCTCGAGGCCGCAATCTTCTACCAGTCGACCGATAACCTGGGCCGGGACCTCGCGGTCCTGCTGGCTACGGCCGCGGGCGGGCTCGTTTTAGGGACGGTGTCTCTTCGGCGCCGGCTGGTCGCCTACTAGCTTCCGCCGTCCGCCCTCCGCCCGTTCCCGTGACCTTTGACACGAAGCTAAGGATGGAAAAGAAGATGCAATTCTTTATACGGCCGACCCCGGTAGAAGCGGTACCCCGGCTAGCTGCGGCCCTCGGCATCCCCCGAGACCGTTTGGTCTTCAAACGCGATGACCTGATGGGCCTTGCGGGCGGTGGCAACAAGGTGCGTAAGCTCGAAATCATGATGGCGGACGCTGTAAAGCACCATACGCGCGTCCTCGTCACCACTGGCGCTCAGCAAAGCAATCACGCGCGGCTCACGGCTGCCGCAGGAGCTCGCCTTGGAATGCACGTGATACTCGTACTTGCGGGAGAACGCCCGGAAAAACTCACTGGCAACCTCCTGCTCGATCAAATCCTGGGCGCTGAGCTTGTATTCGCAGGGACCTCGGACACTGAAACCATCGCCGCAGAATTAGCGAGCGAAGGCGACGCGTTTCGGATACCCTTCGGCGGAACGAACGCCCTCAGCGCGGAGGCGTATCGGCAAGCGGGAATGGAGCTACTCGAGCAGGTACCTGATCTGGGGAGCGTTACCGTCGCAGTAGGCTCCGGCGGGACGATGGCCGGCCTGGTCGCAGCCATCGGAGCGGAGCGCGTACTCGGCGTTGACTCCGGAGCGCTCAAAGATGCGCGAGCCGCCGTCGCACGCCTCATCGACGAGATGGGCTTTGCCAGCGGTGCGCTTCGCATTGATGAAGAGCAGGTCGGCGCCGGATACGAATACCTCACGGAGGCGGCACGAGAAGCGATACATCTGACCGCTCGGATGGAAGGCATTATCCTCGATCCGACATATACCGGGCGCGCTATGGCCGGCTTAATCAGCGCAGCACGCCACGATCGTCTACCGGAAGGCACCGCAGTGTTTCTCCATACAGGCGGGCTGCCAGGTCTTTTCGGCAACGACCAAATCCAGTCCTAGGCGTGCGAAACCCATCACCCTTGCTTTCCACCGGTTGGGGGCCAGTGGGTTTCGGTCGGCGGTATTCGCCACCCAGCCGCCGAGGCACCGTCGATCAATGTTCGGATCGCGCTCGTGACCATAGGCCGCATGTCATCCGCGCGGTGCAGCAGATCCCAAGCCCACAGCGGTACCGGGGACGTGACAGGCCGACGGGTCAACGTGGGTGGCATTGGCGCGGCATGACGCTTGGGCGACTGGAGCACTGGCCGCCTCAAACGGGCTACGTGCTCGAAGAACGCGGGTCCGGTAATGCCACCGTCGTCGATGTGTGTGACGGACGCCCCACTGGCCTGCGCGAAGGCCAACGCATAGCGGTTCCACGAGTCCCAGGACGCTTCGTCGACATCGACGAGGACCGTGAGTCCGGCTGCTGGCACACTGTCGTGACGAGCCGCGTGGTGCGTGCCTGGCATGACCGCTTGCAGTCGCTCGTACATTAAAAGCTCGGCGGCCAGGCCCTGCCGCACAACGTCGGCCTCCTCAGTCCACGCGATGGCGAGATCGAGGCTGCCTTCGGCCACCCGCGCTGCCTGGGTGTGGGATGGCAGGACCCACTCGTCGAGCCGGATCCGAAGGTTGGGCATAGTCGCGATCCCTGGGGGAAGCCAACTGACATAGCCCAGCCGCAGCGGCAGCTGTCGGTCGCCGTTGCGAGCCCGATCGAACGCTCGTGCGGCAGCGGCCAAGACCTCCCGGGCATCAGTCAGGAACTCGTTGCCGGCGGGGGTCAACTCGACGTGCCTGCGATCACGGATGAGGAGCCGCGTCCCGAGCTCGCGCTCGAGGTTGATGATCTGTTGGGAGAGCGACGGCCCCGCAATGTGAAGCCGCTCTGCGGCTCGACCGAAATGCAGCTCCTCGGCGACAGCGACGAAGTAGGTGAGCTGCCGGAGTTCCACGGGTTGATTGTACGCCGGGATGACCGGTGAGAGGCGGGGCCTACCAGTGTTCGGATACAAGTCGTGGACCGCAGACGGGCACTCGGGTTGACTCAATGAAAGGGCACCCGCCCCTCAACCAACAAACACCGAAAGGACAGATAGCCATGAGTGCAAGCATCCCGATGAACCTCGAGGTCCAGGTCATCGCGGTATCGGACCCGGACCGATCCAAGAAGTTTTACGAACAACTGGATTGGCGCCTCGACGAGGACGCCGCCCCGATGGAGGGGTTGCGCATTGTCCAGTTCACCCCTCCGGGCTCGGGAACCTCGGTCGACTTCGGCATAGGTCTCAACTCGGCCAAGCCGGGCTCAGCCGTGAACACACTCGTCGTGTCCGACATTGAAGCTGCCCACCACGAACTCGCCGGGCGTGGCATCGAGGTGACTGACATCTGGCACGGTCCGCCCTTCCCCGTTGATGCGCGGCAGCCCGGCGTCGACCCCGAACGCACCAGTTACGGGTCCTTCTGCTCCTTCGAAGACCCCGACGGGAATCTGTGGATCGTCCAGGAAGTCACTGATCGCCTCCCAGGCCGCATCTGACAACAGGCCGCATCTAACAACAAGAAAGAAAGCAGTGCCATGGAATTCCTCACCACCCTCACCACGAACGTCCCGCATGGAACGCCGGAATCGACGGTCGACGCTACAAAGGATCGCGAGGCTATCCGCGCTGCCGAACTGGCGCAGATGGGCCACCTCCTGCGATTGTGGAGGCCGCCCACGGAGCCGGGCGAGTGGCGCACTCTCGGCCTCTGGAGCGCCGACACGGAGGCCGATCTCAAGGAGATCCTGGCCTCGCTCCCGTTGCATGTGTGGATGACTGTGGAGATCACGCCGCTGAATCCACACCCGAACGATCCCGTGGCGGCGAAGGCCTGACCAGCATCGCAGGTATGGACGATAGAAGCGCGTACTCCACGGGTCCCTGCCTCCGCGACTAGACCCTGCTTCGACGTCCTCTGACTGCGCCGAAGATCAGAAGCACGATGATGGCTCCCAGGATGGACAGCAGCCAGGTCCTCAGATCGAAGAAGTCTCCCAGTCCACCACCGAAGGCGAGGGAACCGATCCAACCACCAAGAAACGCCCCGACAACTCCCAGAAGAAGGGTAAGCAGCAAGCCGCCGCCTTGCCTTCCAGGAAGAATGGCCTTTGCGATGGCGCCCGCGATCAGGCCGAGCAGAAGAAAAGCGAGAAATCCCATGGTGCATCTCCTTTGCAACGAAGACCAGCGCCACTCCGGCGCTTCGCCTCTGAGTCAATCAGTATGCTTACTGACAGGCAAGGCCCCGATCAAGAAATAGCCGACCCTTCACGGAGTGTTCCGCTTGCTTGGCCGCCGCCCGGCCGCCGGCTTTTTCGTCTTCTTCGGCTCGGGAACGGTGGGTGACGTGAGCGCCGCGGTTTCGGCGGTAGCCGTATGCGTCAGCGCTGCGAGCGACGCGGCCACCGAGTGGTCGGGCACCTCCTCGGGTGCGCTGTGCGCACGAAGCACTACGAGTGACTTCGCCACGAGGGACACCATGCCGTCTGCTTCGACGGGCGCGGAGTCGGCACCCACCCCCGCTGTGTCGATCAGGATGTCCCAGGCAGGTGCGTATTCGTCCGAGGGCAGCCTGAACTTGACTTCGTCGTCGTGGGCGTTGAAGTAGAGCAGGAAGTTGACGTCCGTGATGCGCCGGCCTTGGTTGTCCTTTCCTTGGATGCCGTCGCCGTTGAGGAAAACACCCACCGAGCGGCCGAAGCCGCTGTCCCAGTCCGACGGCGTCATGGTGGTTCCGTCGACGTCAAGCCATACGATGTCCGGAAGCCTCTCGCCTTCGCCCCGTAGTACCGGGCGTCCGTCGAAGAAGCGGCTGCGCCGGAAGGTGGGATGCTTGGCGCGCAAGGCACTGACCGCGGCCGTGAACTCGACCAGCGGCTGGTCCACGCTGTCCCAGTTGATCCACGTCAGCTCGGAGTCCTGGCAATAGCCGTTGTTGTTGCCCCGCTGTGTCCGCCCGAGCTCGTCACCGTGCAGCAGCATCGGGACACCCTGGGACAGGAGCATGGAGGCGATGAAGTTCCGCTGCTGGCGGGCACGAAGGCCCAGGACCTTCGGATCCTCCGTGGGCCCCTCGACACCGCAGTTCCAGGAACGGTTGTGGGATTCGCCGTCGTTATTGCCCTCGCCGTTCGCCTCGTTGTGCTTCTCGTTGTAGGACACCAGGTCGGCCAGGGTGAAGCCGTCGTGGGCCGTGACGAAGTTGATGGAAGCCACCGGGCGGCGGCCGGAATGCTCGTAAAGGTCCGCCGATCCGGTCAACCGGGAGGCGAACTCACCCAGGGTGGACGGCTCGCCGCGCCAGAAATCGCGGACCGTGTCCCGGTACTGGCCGTTCCATTCCGTCCACTGCGGCGGGAAGTTGCCCACCTGGTAGCCGCCCGGGCCGACGTCCCACGGCTCGGCTATCAGCTTGACCTGGGAGACCACCGGATCCTGCTGGATGAGTTCGAAGAAGGTCGACAGCTTGTCCACGTCATAGAACTCGCGGGCCAGGGTGGAGGCGAGGTCGAAGCGGAAACCGTCCACGTGCATTTCGGTGACCCAGTAGCGCAGGGAATCCATCAGCAGCTGCAACGAGTGCGGGCTGCGCACGTTCAGGGAGTTGCCGGTGCCCGTGTAGTCCATGTAGTGCTTCTCGTCACCATCCATCAGGCGGTAATAGGCAGCGTTGTCGATGCCCTTGAAGGACAGCGTGGGGCCGAGGTGGTTGCCTTCGGCAGTGTGGTTGTACACGACGTCGAGAATGACCTCGATGCCTGCCGTGTGCAACGCCCTGACCATGGCCTTGAAGTCCTGGACCTGCTGGCCGGTATCGCCCTTGGAGCTGTAGCTGTTGTGCGGGGCAAAGAACCCGATCGTGTTGTAGCCCCAGTAGTTGTTCAGCCCCTTGTCCTGCAGGATGCCATCGTTCGTGAACTGGTGCACCGGCATGAGTTCGATGGCCGTGATGCCGAGCTTCTGCAAGTGGGAAATCACGGCCGGGTGGGCCACGCCGGCATACGTGCCGCGCTGCTCCTCCGGAACCTCAGGGTGGAGCCGGGTCAGGCCCTTGACGTGCGCCTCGTAGATCACGGACCGGTGGTACGGGATCCGCGGGAGGTGGTCGCCGTCCCAGTCGAAGAACGGGTTGATGACCACGCCCATCATCATGTGGGGCGCGGAGTCCTTGTCATTGCGGGAGTCCGGATCTCCCATGTCGTAAGAAAACAGAGCGGGATCCCAGTCGATCTGGCCGTGCACTGCCTTCGCGTAAGGGTCCAGGAGGAGCTTGTTGGGATTGAAACGGTTGCCGGACGCAGGCTCGTAGGGGCCGTGCACGCGGTAGCCATACTTTTGGCCCGGCTGGACCTGCGGCAGGTAACAGTGCCAAACATAACCATCGACTTCCACGACATCGACTTTGGTTTCGGAGCCGTCCTCCTGAAACAGGCAAAGCTCGACTTTTTCAGCCCTCTCGCTGAACAAGGCGAAGTTGGTTCCGGTTCCGTCGAAGGTGGCGCCAAGGGGATACGCCGATCCGGGCCAAATTTCCATTCGTGCTCCTCTTATGTTGTCCATCCCGGCAAGTACTAAGCTTGCTGACTATATCCCGGATCGCTCCACCATGAGATTCATTTCACCGGGCGGGCTTTGTTTATCCCAAGGTGGAGAGGGCCGCCGGGGCGCACTCGATCCTGACCGGCATGTTCGCGTCAACGGATTTCACTTCGCCGTCGATCTGGTAGCTCAGGGGCTTGAGGGTGGTGAACGAGTAGCTGCTCGCGCTGGGCTGATCTCCCAGGCCCTTGGTAGCTGCCCGCAGCGCCGTCAAGAGGACCCGCCACTTTGGCATGTGGGCAAAGACGATCACTTCGAATTTTCCGTCAGCGAGCTTGTGGTCCGCGTCGCTGAGCGTGGCGTACTTCGCCATCTCCGGAATGTTGGCGAGCACGAGGCTGTCCAGGCTGCGGCGCGCGCCGTCGGCCTGGCGTATTTCGAAGGGCTCAAACTTCGAGAAGGTCCGCATCACGGAGACCATTTCCTTCAGTGCTCCCTTGCCGCCCTTTTCCAAGTCCATCGCCACCACCGGCGTCAGCCCGAAGCCGACATAGGAGTGCGCGTACTCCCCGGGCGAGTCCGATCCTTTGCCCGTGTGGACGCGCAGTAAGTCGATGCTCCGCACCCTGCCCGCGGCGATCGCTTCCCCCAGCGGCTGGGTCCCTGTGCTCCGCCGGTGATCATTGGCATTGCCCGCCCCCAGCACCGCGCACACGGCCCTGGGATTGCCGCCTTGCATCACACCGTTGACGACCTCGTTGTAGCCGCCGTCACCACTGACGGAAACCACCAACACGTCCCCGCGACCGCGTACAGCATCGCGTGCCAGCTCGACAGCATGTCCGGCGTGGCTGGTCGGCTGGAGCCTGATGTCCGCAGGGTAGCTGAGGAGATCCTCCAACTCGCCGTGGAGACCCTCGGCCAGTCTGCGTGCGTCCCCGGTGCTGTTGGGATTGAAAATGATGACGATCGATTCAAAGGTCCGTGCAGAAGTCATTGCCGCTCCGATATTTGCTCGTGATGACTTCAGTAAGTGTACTTACAATCTTCGGCCGCACCCTAAGGGATTGGGACACAGGCTACTTAGCTGAACGGAACAACCAGCAAGGCCCGGTAGACTTTCGTGCCACCTCTACCCCTTCCAGGGGTAACCGCGCGCGACGAGAAGCGAAGGCAGACCGATGGACACTCCAACACCACCGACTTCGCCTCGGCGTCCGCAGCCAGGGAGCCCCCCTTCAGCCGGCCGCCCCGATCCGGTGCGGGCCAAAGTCATCAGCTACCCGGTGCCAGACCCCTTGGAGCCACAGGGGCCCGCGCAAGACCGGATGAAGCGGTCCGTGACGGAGCCGGATCGGGCCCAAGAGCCGGTTCCCAAAGGCGGCAAGAAGGCCAATCGATCCAGACGGAAGTGGCGCCGCAAGCTCCTCCTGGCGCTCATCGCCCCGCTGGTTCTGGTCCAAATCATCGCCTTCATGTTCAGCATGGGCATGACCCCGGGACGCACCGCCTACATGCTGGAGGCGGGTGAGCCCAACGTCTACCAGTTCGTCTCGATCAACCACATGAGCCGGCACTTGCTGGCCGCGACCATCGCCCATGAAGACGAACAGCTCGGCACACGCAGCGGGGCCTTCGACGTCGGAGACCTCCAGTCGAGGGCACAGGCGTATTTCCAGGGAAAGCCCGACCCCAGCGGTTCCACCATCCCCCAGCAGCTCGTCAAGAACATTTTCCTCTGGGACGACCAAAACGCCGTCCGCAAGGGGATTGAAGCCGTCCTGGCAACCCAGTTCAGCTACACGTTAAGCCCCCGGCGCACCTTGGAGCTCTACCTGAACTATGCCCAGTTCGGTCCCCATCTGTACGGGGTCTGCGCGGCCAGCTGGTACTACTTCGGAACACCGCCGTGGAATATGTCCGATTACCAGTCCGCGCAGCTGATGGGCGTCCTACCGCTGCCGGATCTGGTCAGGCGGGACCCCAACGGGGGCATCTACCTGGGCACAGGCGTCAACCCCGCTGTGTGGAACCTTGTGAACGGAGCGGCAAACGTCTGGGTCCCCCGTCAGCTCGTTGGCCTGGGCGGATGGCAGGCGGCCGTCGCGACGATCGGCATCACCGACACTGCCGACAGCCATGCCAACCAGCGCGCCGACAACGACGCATGCTCGACCATGCCCCAAAGCGTCAAGGACCGCATCCAAAGCGAAGCCGGCTAGGACCACCGGGAACGAGTCCGGCAACGTCGCAGCACGAGTACCCGCACGGACGCCGGGCTCAACTGCGCGGCGCCGGCAAGTCCAGGTTCCAGTGGCGCGAGACCATCAGCAGCCAGTCGACGTCGTCATGGCCGCCGCCCGCGGGTCCCGGCGTGATGAAGAAACGGGAGACAACGCGCTGCGAGCCTTCGGCGTCGCCGTAGAGGACATCGACCGTAAAGCCGTCGCCGGCCGCTCCCGCGGTTGCGTTGCGGAAGTCGGCCGACTCCGGGTCCCGGATCGCGACCTGGCAGAATCCGGCGTCGTTGGCCGGCACGTAGATGTCCCGGGTCAGCCTGTGGAACTCCTCCACCGGCGACAGCGGAGCCCTGGCATCCGGCGGCAGATGCCAGCCGTGCAGGACCGCCACTCCTGCACCCGCGTTGCGCACAGACATCAACAGGTACACAGCGTTATCGCTGATCTCGAGAGTGGCATGTCCACCCCGCACGACCATCCACTTGCCTTCCATGAACCGCACCTTCTGCGGGGCGTCAGACCAATTGGAGGGCAGCAGGATAGGGCGCAATCCATTCAGCAGGGCGCGCTCGGCCAGCCGCGCCGATCGGTTGGCCGATCTCGTGGAAATGAACGTCGCGACGGCGAGAACAGTCGTACCAAGCGCGGTGCCAAGGTTGGAGAGTAGAACCCAGTCGACCATAAGCCACATTCAACGCCTGTCCTGCCTCGCGGGCAATGGACCTCGGCGCTTGCAATATCGGCGAAGGCGCGGCGCCCGGCGTCGAACCGGGCGCCTTGCGTTACCGGCCGCCCTCGATCTTCCTGCTGCGTTGGTTCTCGGCCATCGGGCCGTACGGATAGACGCCGACGCGCGGTTGGCTGGCCTGGGTGAGCCGGCCGGTTTCCTCGGGGCTGAGTTCCAGGTCTGCCGCGGCCAGGTTGTCCGCCAGCTGTTCCGTCGTGCGGGCCCCGAGGATCACGGAGGTCACGGCAGGCCGGTCCGCCAACCATGCCAGTGCAACCTGGGAGGCACTGACGCCATGGTCCGCTGCGATCTTTTCCACTGCTCCGATGACGTCCCACGTGCGGGGGTCATCGTTGCGGGCCTGCCACGCCTCCATGCCGCGTTCCGGGTTTTCACCCAGGCGCGTGGCGCCGGTGGGCGGCTCGTCGCGCTTGTACTTACCGGAAAGCCAACCGCCGCCCAAAGGAGACCACGGCAGCAGCCCGATGCCCGCATCCAGCGAAGCCGGAACGATCTCCGATTCGATCTCACGGACCAGCAGGCTGTACTGCGGCTGCAGGGTCACCGGTGCGCTCCATCCAAAGGCTTTAGCCAGATGGACGGCCTTGGTCAATTGCCACCCCAGGAAGTTGGAAAAGCCGTAGTAGGCGATCTTGCCACTGCTGACGGAGTCGTGCAGGAAGCGCAGCGTCTCCTCCAGAGGAGTAATGGGATCCCACGCGTGCATTTGGTAGAGGTCGATTTGCTCCACGCCCAGGCGGCGAAGCGAGTCGTCCAACGCCCGCGTGAGGTGGCGTCGAGAGGTGCCGACGTCGTTCGGCGCCGTCCCCATGGGGAAACGGCCCTTGGTGGCCAACACCACTTGGTCCCGCTCATCGGGCCGTTCGGACAGCCAGCGGCCGATGATCTCCTCCGATACACCGGCGCTGTAAACATCGGCGGTGTCAATGAAGTTGCCGCCGGCCGCGACGTAGCTGTCCAGGATGTCGCGGGACGTTTGCTCGGTGGCCTCGGCTCCGAAGGTCATGGTTCCCAGCGCGTAGTTCGAAACCACGGCGCCGCTGTTGCCCAAAGTGCGGTACTGCATGATGCTCCTCAATCCTCGACAGGGGTAGTGCGGTTCGAATGGTAAGTGCGCCAAGTGTGTTCGGGCTCGAACCCAAGCAGTCGCCTGGCCTTGTCGATGGAGAGCATCGTCTCGTGCTCTTCCAGCTTCTTGATCACCTTGACGTCCGGGAACACCTCCGCAGCGAGGCTGGCACTGGACCGGCTCATGACTGTGTCCGCGTTCGCGATGATGAATGCTTCGAACCCGGGCTTGCCGTTTTCGAGGGCCCGGGCCACAGCCTGCGCCCCGTCCCGGCCATCGATGTATCCCCACAGGTTCCACTTACGCAGCCTGGCATCGGAGTCGAAGGACGGAAACCGTTCGTAGTCTTCCACGTCCATGACATTGGAGAACCGCAGCCCCACGATGCTCAGCTCGGGGTCCCAGCGCGTCAACTCGATCGCCATCTGCTCTTCCAGATGCTTCACCAGCGAATAGGTGCTCTCCGGCCGGGCCGGGTATTCCTCATCCACCGGGATATAGGGAGGGTCGACGTCGAACGGCAGGCCCAGCACCGTCTCACTTGAGGCGTAGACAACCTTCTTGATGCCGGCCCGGCGGGCCGCCTGGAACACGTTGTACGTCGAAAGCATGTTGTTCTCGAACGTCGCAACATCCGGGACGATGCCGGGTGCTGGAATGGCCCCCAGATGCACAACGGCGTCGAAGCCACTGTGCCGGTCGTCCAGCCCCAGGAACACATCCAGCACCTGGCCGTAGTCACGCAAGTCGACGATCGCCAGACCTGGACTCCGCTCGCCCGCTCGGTCCAGGTTCAACACCTGGTGCCCGTCCCCGCTGAGCCGGCGCACCACGTGCCGGCCCAGCTTTCCGCTTCCACCCGTCACTGCAATTCTCATCGGTACTCCCTCGCTATAGCTCGGCGGTCTCAATCGACACTAGGGCACAAACCTGCTCCGGCGCGTGGCCCTCCCGGTCCTAGGACAGCCAGACACCCGCTCCCGCGTAATTGCGTCCGCGGATGTATTTCGCCGACACGGCCAACTTTTTCGGCAATTCAACTTGTGCCCGAGCCGCCGATCGTCCACACTGGCTACAGATCCGCAGGAAAATGTTCCGCCGATCAAGCCCGCCGGACTCTACGGCCAGCAACCGCCCCATCACAGAATGCCGGGCAACCCCTCTCGAACCACCGCTTTCCGCCTCCCCGGGTGCGCCCGGCCCCGGAAGCCCGTGACCGCTGAGAGTCCCGGCACTTCCCGCCGAGAAAGAGACCACGATGATCAAACGCCACTCGGACGTCGTCCTGGAAATCACCGCCCACGACCCTGACACGATAGAAAACGACCTGAACACCGCCGTCGAAATCGCCCGCGAACACGCCGTCAACGAGCGCCGTCACGGCATCCTCGTTACACAGCACGGATTCACCAGGTACACCGTCGCCATCAGCCGCGACGTTCCCTATGGGGAGACACTCGAACGGCGCGAATTGCCGGCGAGCTCACAGACGGAGACCGAACCAGGCTGCTGAGTTGACCACCATGACGCGAATCAAAGCAAGTGGGAGGATGGGCGCATGGAACTGCACATTACTGGCGACCCCGCCGCCGACCAACTGCTCAGCGATGACGCGTTCGCACTTCTCATCGGCATGCTGCTAGACCAACAGGTGACCATGGAGTCTGCGTTTGCCGGACCCGAAAAGATCCGGACGCGCATCGGGTCCATGTCCCCTGCCGCAATCGCCGAATATGACCCTGCAGGTTTCGTTGAGGTCTTCAAGGAGCGTCCGTCCGTCCACCGTTTCCCCGGCTCCATGGCCGGCCGCGTCCAGGATCTCGCCGCGACCGTTCAGCGCGATTGGAATGGAGACGCAACCGCCATCTGGACCCAGGACGAGCCCGACGGCGAGGAGGTGCTCCGCAGGTTGAAGGAATTGCCCGGCTTCGGAGAGCAAAAGGCAAAGATCTTCCTGGCGCTGCTCGGCAAGCAGCGCGGACTCCAGGCGCAGGGTTGGCGTGAGGCTGCCGGCGCCTACGGCCAGGAGAGCGCATTTCTTTCTGTCGCCGACATCGTGGATCCGGAGTCGCTGAGAAAAGTACGCGCCAACAAGCAGGCTGCCAAGGCAGCCATCAAAGCTGCGAAGGCATCCGGGAGCTGAGAAGCACGGGACGGGGCTCTGTTCCCTCCCATATCGTGAAACGCTTGCAGCATGGATCTCGAAGTGTCGCCCGCGCTCACGATTCCGACGTCGGAACTCGGCTGGCGGTTCTCCCGCTCGTCAGGGCCAGGCGGTCAACACGTCAACACCTCGGACAGCCGCGTCGAACTGTCATGGAATGTCGCCGGCTCCGCAGCGCTTTCCGATGACCAACGGCTGCTGCTTGTCACCCGTCTTGGAGCACGTCTCATCGCCGGGGTGATCACGGTGACCGCCTCCGAGCAGCGGTCCCAGTTGCGCAATCGCGAGATCGCCATGGCCAAGCTCTCCCGCCTCGTGGCAGAGGGTCTTGCTCCCGAAGCTGCTGCCCGCCGGGCGAGCAAACCGACCCGAAGCTCCAAGCGTCGGCACCGGGTCGCAAAGGAACAGCGAGCGGCGACGAAACAGCAACGAAAACGACCTTCCGCTGAGTAGCTCGCTTATCGAATCCCGCTGTCAACAACCAGCGTGATGTGAACGGGGGTCTTCGAGATGACCACGGGCTCGGTGGCCGTCGAAACGTAACCCCCGACGTTGCTCGCCTTGATCACGTAACGACCGTCAGGCAGCGTGAGACGGAAGGCCCCGGTTCCATCGCTCAGTGTCGAGCCCCGGACAGCTTCCCCGTCCAAGGCGACAACCGCGGCCCCTGGGACGGGGCGCGGCGGACACTCCTGACCGACACGTTCGACGGGACACACAGGGGCTGTCAGGACAACACCGGTGACAACCCCGCTGTGTTCGGTGTCTGGACCGCCTGGACCGGCGCATCCGCACGACCACAGGACCGCGGCCAGCAGGACCATGACGAATCGCTTCACTTCACTCACCAACACGTGTCGATTCAGGGAGCAGGATGAATGGGATCGATCCAGGGGACTATTTCCGGGGGTTCAGCGGACTCGATATCCAGATTAATGACTATTGGATCCTGACCGCTGCGGACAAGCACGCAACTGAGAAGCTCGGTCTTGCTCGCGTTGATCTCTTGGTGGGGCACAAACGGCGGAACAAAAATGAAGTCGCCCGGCCCGGCCTCTGCGACAAACTCGAGGTTGTCTCCCCATCGCATACGTGCCCGGCCGTTGACAACGTATATGACGCTTTCCAGTTCTCCGTGATGGTGGGGCCCGGTTCTGGCATTGGCATCGATGGTGACGGTGCCCGCCCATAGTTTGCTGGCCCCCGCCCGGGCATATGTGATTGCCGCCGCCCTTGCCATGCCAGGCGTTTGCGGCGTATTCGGATCGAGTTGCGAACCTGGAATGATTTTGACTCCGTGGTTGCGCCAATTCGACTGTGGCTCAGGGCTCATTTCTTCCCTCCGCAAAGCAGTGGCCGCGCCCCCTGACACAATGATAGGCGCGTCAGATAATGACCGCGGTTGGGTGGCCCACCCAGCCTTGCCGGCTTTCGCTCAAGCCAAGCCTCAGGAACAGGTTCTCAGGAAGCCCGTGGCACCAGCACGTTCGTGGAAGGTCACGGTGTGGCCGCTGTCGTCATGGAATACCGCTCTCTGGCCCTCCACGGTGATGGTGCCCGGCTGGTAGGGGTTGCCCCAGCCTGCTGGCGGATTGCCGTGGCCGTCGTCCAGCGGCTGCTCGGCAACAAAGAAGGAGCCCTCCACCTGTACTTCGTAGATGCCACAGTGCGTGAAAAGAGCAAAAGGGACGCCAGAGGCAGCGGATGTTGTCGGACTGGCAGGGACGTTGCTTTGCCGCGCTGCCGGCAGCGCACATCCGCCCAACACCGCCAGCGCGGCTGCCCCGACGGCGATACCTTGGCTGTATCGTGTTGCCATACGCAAAGCCTCCCTGGCGACAACTGCGCGGTCAAGAACCTGGGATCCAGAACGCGAACTTTCGCGAAACGCTCGTAGGACTGCTGATTCCGGCGCAGTCATTCAGAGGTAGCTGCAGATCCGCTCGGCGTCGCACGCATCCGGGTCCGCGGCGGCCGCGACGGCGTGGTAGTCAGCGACGGTGGCGCGCAGCGCGACGAGTTCGGCGATCTGCGCGTCGAGGTCGGCCAACTGACCCGCCAGAAGGTCGCGCACATGGGTGCAAGGGGCACGGCCCGCGTCACGCAGAAGCAGGATTTCGCGGATCTGCGCCAGCGCCAGTCCTGCCGAGCGTCCGCGGCGAATGAAGTCGAGCCTGTTAACGGTTTCGCCTGTGTAATCGCGATATCCGTTGGCGGAGCGTCTCGCAGCCGGCAGCAGCCCGTGCTCTTCGTAGAACCTCAAGGCCTTGCTCGTCATACCCGCCGCTTGGGCGGCTTCACCGATTCGCACCATGCACCTCGTCTTCCCCCATTGACCTCCCACTGTAGGGGAAGGCGCTCATGGGGTGAAGCAGGGCTAGCGCAAGTATTCAGCGAATTCCATTTCGAAGTACTGCTTCGCCCCGACGCCGATCACGGAGATTATTCGTTCGCCATCCTTGAACAAGAACACCGACGGAACAGAGCTAATCCCGAAGGCAGCCGCGGTTTCCGGATTCTCATCGACATTGACTTTCACAACGTCGATTTTGTCGGCGTATTCGACCGCGAGCTGTTCCAGGACCGGGGTAAGCCTGGTGCAGGATCCAGACCAATCCGCCCAGAATTCCACGACGACGGGTTTGGCTGACTTCAGCACTTTGGCGTCGAAGGACGCGTCAGTGACTTCTTTGGTTCTTGCCATGCTTTTTCCTCTTCTTGAATGCGTTCCACCTTGGCACCTTCCCCTAAGGGAAAAGTCAAGGGGGGAGAATCTGGTGATGGGGTACGGCCGTCGGACTGGCGGCTTGCGCGAAAAGCCATCAAGCTAGGTGGGGGGAACGAGGGAAGGAACGCACTCCCTCCGCACAGGAAGGCCCCGCAATTCCCAGCTCAAAACGACCCCTCACTCCATGGATCCGCACGTACCTCAAGGGCAGCGACGCGGGCCGCGCAGACGCCAAAGGCCTCGGCACTCTCAGACCTGTCGAGCCGGCCGCCCGGCGGGAGGGTAAGCCCCTCCTCGGCGCAGACCAGGTCTACGTGATGAAGAACGGAAAGGAGTACCATCCCGCGTGGTGCCGCATTGTGGCCGACAAATGGAACAGCGCCCCTAGAGGGCTGCTTGTGACCCTTTTGGCCGACGTCGGGACGCGGGCCAGGTGCCGGGAATGTGATCGATCCTTGAGATCAGTCACGGAATCCTTAACGAGGGAACACGAAAGACACCCCAGGCCCACCCGGCAGCCTGACACGGTAATCCCGTTGCGAGTCGTCGGGTTCTCCCACGGAATCCTGTTCTTGGGGGCGGGGCCGAAATATCAGGAACTCCTCAAGCAGACCGCGGTCGAGCCGGCGACTCCGCTGCTCGTCGATGGTCGTCGGCACGGCATGCTGCTGCGGGTGGACGCATCCCGCCAAGAGCCACTCCTGGTTATCCAGATGGATCCCCGCGCCAAGTTCCGGAACGGCGCTTATCAAGTGCGCTTGCGTCTTCCGCTGCGGCGCTCGGCCACCAAACCCTATGCTGTGGACTCCATTGAGCCGGCGGCGCGGGCCCGGCATGCCGCTCTGCACCCGCCGGTCGTTGACGACTTGGGAACTTGATCCGGAACCGGGGGCGTCACCTCCGGACAGCTCCGGGCACGCTCTCGGTGAGGAATTCCTCCCAGGTCCTGCGCCCGACGGCTCTGTCCTCGGACAGGTTGGCGCCTTCCCGGATTGCCTTGGCGGCCTTCCCCGGCATGTGAACGGGGACGAGAAGTCGTCGCTGACCGGCTGCGGCGAGATAGGAGCGGATAAGGTCACCCATCGGGTAGCAGGCCGGGCCCGCGAGATCGGGCACGAGGCCGGCGGGCTGACCGAGAGCGAGCTCGACGAGCCGGTCCGCGACCTAGCCGGCGTCCACCGGTTGGAACCGGAAGCCCTTCGGCACTGGAACGACCCGAAGCTTGGCCATGGCCCGCGAGGTGAGCAGGGTCAGCTCGAAGAACTGGGTGGCGCGGAGGGTACTGAACGGAATCCCCGACTCGGCCACGACCTGCTCCGCGTCCCGTTTGGACGCGAAGTAGCCGAAAGCCGCACGGTCGAAGCCGCTCATGACCGGGATCGTGTCCGCCCCCACGACTGAGATGAACACAAGATGCGCCACACCCGTGCGGGAAGCCGCGGCGACGAGGCGGCGGGCCTTGTCGCCGTCGCCCTTCTGCGCTCCGGCGCAATGCACCACCGTCCTGACACCGCTCAAGGCGGCCTCGACTCCGTCGCCAGTGTCTAGGTCGCACTGCGCGAATTCGATGCCTTGCTCGGGTGGAGGGGCATGACGGCCCGCCACTCGCACTGAGTGGCCCCCGTCCCGCAGGCGCGAGGCCACGAGCCTCCCGAGGGTGCCGGTACCGCCCGTCACCAAAATCGTCGGGTTCATGACCATTTCCCTTCGGATTGGCTCATGCCGGACCGTTGCCCGGCGGACCGCGGAGCACGGTGGGGATGTACTCGAGCAGCTGGAGCCGACCGTCGAAGGTCCTGCTCTCGACCATCTTGAGCGAGACGTCCGGATAGCCGTCGTAGATCCGTTCCCGCCCGGTGCTGCCCGTGATCACCGGGAAAACGACCACCCGGAACCTGTCCACGAGTCCAGCGGTCAGCAGCGACCGGCACAGGCTCAGGCTCCCGAGAGTGCTCAAGGGCCCGGTCCCGGTCCGTTTCATCTCGGCCACGGCCTTGACCGCGTCCCCGGTGACCAGTTCCGAGTTCGGCCACGTCAGGGGCGCCCGCAGTGTGGAGGAGAAGACGACCTTCGGCACCGCAGCAAGGCCGGTCAGGGTGGCCCCCTCGTCCTCGGAGAATCCCGCGCCTTCGGCCGCGGCCTCCTCTGACATCCCGGACATCAGCCGGTAGGTGTTCGCGCCAAGGAGGAAGGTGTAGCCCTTCTCCCCCTCCCGCTGAAGCCAAGCCAGGTATTCCGGCCCCTCCAGACCCCACCAGCCGGGCCATCCCACGGCCGAGGCATACCCGTCCAAGGATATGATCAGGTCGACCATCAGGTGCGCTGATGACGCCTCTGCCGCTGTCTCACCCATGACCGTCTCCTCGAATTTGATCGACGTCAGTGACCGCCTGGCCCTCGGCCAAGGACAGCCGGGTCCCGTGGCGGCAATGCTAGCCCTGGAGCGATCAGACGTTCAAGGGGCAGTCTTCCCGGACCTATTGACGTGAGGCAACAGGGGGGCCGGCATCCGGCCTCTGGTTCAAAACAGCACGCCAAGGTCCGAAGCCTCGGTTCCCTGCCCGACCTACCCTCGCGGCAGGTACTCAACGAACCAGTCCACGGCGAGAATCGCCGCCGCCTCCAATGTTCCAGGTTCTTCGAACAGGTGGGTGGCCCCCGGGACAAGGTCCAGCCGGTTGGGGCAGCCCATCACGGCTTGCGCCCGGCGGTTGAGTTCGAGCACCCTGTGATCCGCGCTGCCGACAATCAGGAGTGTCGGGGCGCGGACAAGGGCAAGCCTCGCACCCGCCAGATCCGGACGTCCTCCCCTTGAGACGACTGCGCCGATCTTCTCTCCCAGGTCGGCCGCCGCCCACAACGCGGCGCCGGCGCCGGTACTCGCTCCGAAGTATCCCACGCTGCATGAGGCCGTGTCCGGCCTTCTGCCGAGCCATCCGGTTGCCGCGATCAGCCTCCGCGCAAGCAGTTGGATGTTGAACACATTGGCACGATTGAGCTCCTCCCCCGGGCTGAGCAGGTCAAGCAGCAAGGTCCCCAGGCCCGCCCGCTGAAGCGTTGTGGCGACGAATCTATTTCTCGGGCTGCGGCGGCCGCTACCGCTTCCATGGGCAAACACCACCACTCCGGCAGTCGATCGGGGAAGGTGGAGGTGTCCTTGAAGCCACAACCCGTCAATGGGGATTCGGACCTCCTCATCGAGGCCACGGTCATCTGCGGTCGAAGACGCGTTTCGCAGGCGCTCGGCAGCAGCGTCAAGCAGCCACACCACCTCGTCGTCGCCCGTCGGTGAGAAGTCACGGTAGTGGTAACCGACAGCCGTGAGTCGCGGGGGCGTGGCAAGGCACACCACCTCGTCCGGCTCCGTCAATCTCGCGAGGATGTCGGCCGCGGCGACAGGAACAGCCAGAATCACTCTGGCTGCCCCCAGGTTCCGTGCAATGCGGCATGCCACCCTGGCGGTTGAGCCCGTAGCGATCCCGTCATCGACGACGACGGCGATGCGGCCCCCCAGATCGACGCGGTCTCGGCCAGTACGGAAACGCGCCACCCGGTCCTTGAGGATAGCCCGCTCCCGTCCCTCAACAGACTGCAGTTCTTCCCGTTTGACCCTCGTGGCTGAGAGAACGCTTCGTTCGAGCGCATATGCGCCATCCTCCCCGATAGCTCCCATCGCGAGTTCGGGCTGGGACGGGACTCCTAGCTTCCGCACGACGATCACATCCAGCGGCGCGTCCAAGGCCACTGCAACCTCAAAAGCCACCGGAACGCCGCCGCGTGGCACCCCTAGGATGACTGCCTCTTGGCCGCGCAGATGCGCCAGCCTCTGCCCCAACTGCCGCCCTGCGTCAGCCCTGTCCTGAAAAATTCCCATCGCCGCGACGTTCCCATCCAGCTGCCGCGCCACGTCCGGACTGGAACGCAGCAAGAAATACACGCGGGGCGGCCTCCTGATCCAACTATTCCCCACGAATCCGGACCATGCGAGGCCTTTGCGCGAAGAACCGCTGAATCGGCACCCCTTCCGGTCCGACGGCGGATATCGCGTCTGACAGTTGACTGGCACCAGGCGACGAACCGGCCCATCCTGATAGCAAAACCTGCGAGTTGGAGGTGGAAAAGTGCGGATTGCGCTCCTCGGGGATGTCATGCTCGGCCGGCTGGTTAACGACGAGCTCAAGGTGGCTGCTCCCGACTATCCCTGGGGCGACACCCTCCCGGTCCTTCGGCAGGCCGACGTCAGATTCGCCAATTTGGAATGCGTACTCGCGGACGACGGAACGGCTGCGGCAGGCAAGATGTATCACTTCCGCTCGGATGCCAAGAACGTGGAGAGCCTGCTCTCCGCGGCGATTGACGTGGTCTCACTCGCCAACAACCATGTGCTCGACTACGGAGTCGATGCTCTGTTGGAAATGCTGCCGACACTCGATGAGCACGGGATCCTGAGCGCGGGGGCAGGGATAGACCTGGAATCTGCCCGCCGACCGGCGGTCCGGCGGGTCGGGTCAACTGCGGTCGGCTTTATTGCTTTCACCGACAATGAACCGGGCTGGGAGGCAACCGCCCGAGCTCCCGGAATCTACTATGTCCCTGTGGACACCGGTGACCGCCGGGTGAAGGAATTGCTGGACTTGGTCCGTTGGACGAAAGACCAAAACCAGCTACTGGTCGTTTCGGCACACTGGGGCGCCAATTGGGGGTCCAAGGTCCCGCCCGCGCATCAGAGTCTGGCCCGGGCATTGATAGACGCAGGGTCCGACGTCGTGTTCGGGCATTCGGCCCACATTTTCCGCGGCGTCGAAATTTACAGGAACCGGCCCATTGTCTACAGCGCCGGCGACTTTGTGGATGATTACGCGGTTGACCCGGATCAACGCAACGATCAGTCGTTCGTCTTCCTCCTGGAGACAGAAGGAAACGTGCCTTGCATGTTGCGCCTGTATCCGACGAACATCGGCCGCCTACAAACCCGGCTGGCGAGCCGGAGCGCCGTGAACATCGCCGAGCGGATGCAACGGCTGAGCAGGCAGTTCGGCACCCGGAGCACGTGGATCGGGGGCGACAGAGTCTTGGAAGTACCGATCGACGTGGCCTCATGACCGTGGAATTGCTGCTGGCACGGGAATCATGCCGGGTTCCCGTCCGTTCTCTCCGTTGATGACCTGCTTTCGTAAGCGGGATAGACACGACAGGAAGTTTGGGGACAGACCATGACGTTGAACGAAACAATTGCCCGTCTCCGGGCCGGACACCTGATGGTCCGCGACGCCCAGGAGTGGGACGAACTATCCACTGACCTGGGACGTGCCTACGACAGCAAAGACGATGAACTCATTGAACAGCTGCAGCCACAGTTCCTCCAGTCATGGAGGACGGTCACAAGATACGTCCTCCGCGACACCTTCGACTCAGCGGGCATCGCAGTCACCGACCCCAGCCATCCATGGGGAATCGCAACGCTCACCGCGAAGGGAACCAGTTGCGAGCCACTCCTCTGCCACGCCGACGAAGCCAGCACCGAAAGGGCAAGGGCCGCCACCAACGGCGGTCTCCAATTGCTCAATTTCGCGGACACCATGACCAATTACACCGACTGCCTGACGCGCCTGTTCGACGAGCTGGACTGAGCAACGTTTCCAACTCGAGGGGCCAAGCAGAGCTAAGTCATTGAATTCGTAGCCTCGGCGCAAGCTCTTGCCTTCCCGCAGCGCGCGCCGAAAAATGGGGCGTGTGGATGTCGATTCCGCGATATCCCCCTCGACGTCAAAGCGGACGCGGTTTCGGCTCGCCGTTTATGCAAGGGAGCGCACCATGGGAATCATCGTCGTCGACCTGTTCAGCACCCTTGACGGGGTCTACCAGGCGCCTGGCGGGCCCGACGAAGATCGCGAGGGCGGTTTCGAGTTCGGCGGCTGGCAGGCACCGTACCTCGACAAGGAGTCCGGCGAGGCAATCGGGGCGGGCATCGATCGCCTCGACGCGCTTCTCCTCGGGCGGAAGACGTACGACATCTTCGCTGGTTTCTGGCCCACCGCACCTGCCGACGACCCGATTGCGGCCCGGTTCAACTCCGTGCCGAAATATGTCGCATCACACACGCTGACCGACCCTGATTGGGCCGGGACGACAGTGCTGACCGATGTCGCATCCGAGGTCCGGGCGATCCGCGGCACAGGCAAGCGGATCTTCCGGGACGGTACCGTTCCAGCCGCCTTCGCGGTCACCCAGCCGCCTCGGGCCTTCCCGAAGGGCGCAATCTGGCTCGTCTACGAGCGCGCGGGCGATGTGGTCACGGGCGTCGATATTGAGGCGGAGCGTGCGGAGACATGACAGCTGGTGTCGTGAGTGGAATCCCGTGGGTGCTGCACGTTGATCTCGACCAGTTCATCGCGGCGGTCGAGGTGCTCCGACGGCCGGAGCTCGCGGGCAAGCCGATCATTGTCGGGGGTCGGGGGGACCCCACGGAACGGGCTGTGGTGTCGACCGCGTCCTACGAGGCCAGGGCGTTCGGTGTGGGTTCCGGAATGCCCTTACGCATTGCGGCCCGGAAAGTGCCCGACGCCGTGATCCTGCCCGTCGATCAGGAGGCTTACCTCGCGGCGTCTGAAACGGTGATGGCTACCCTGCGCGCGCAGCCCGGCGCCACGGTGCAGGTGCTGGGTTGGGATGAAGCCTTTGTGGGCGTTGAGACGGAGGATCCGGAAGCCTACGCCCGCCAGATGCAGGCGGCTGTCCTCGCGCGAACGCGGCTGCATTGCAGCGTGGGCATCGGCGACACCCTGGTCCGGGCCAAAGTCGCCACCGGGTTCGGCAAGCCGGCGGGCGTCTTCCGCCTCACCGCCGGGAACTGGCTCGATGTCATGGGCAGCCGGCCCACCAAGGACCTGTGGGGCGTCGGAAGCAGGGTGTCGGCCCGGCTGGCCAAACTTGGCATCAACACAGTCGCCGAACTCGCCGCCTCCGACCCGCAGGAGCTGGTCCCGGAGTTCGGCCCCAGGATGGGTCCCTGGTACGCGCAGCTTGGACGAGGCGACGGCACCAGCGTTGTGGACGACACCCCGTGGGTTGCCCGCGGGCATAGCCGAGAGACCACCTTCCAGCAGGACCTGACCGATCCGGCCCAGGTGGAGGACGCAGTGAGGGATCTGACGGCGCATGTCCTTGAGGATGTTGTGGCCGAGGGAAGGCCCGTCGTCGGGCTGACCCTGAAGGTCCGCTACGCGCCGTTCTTGACCACGACCCAGGGGAAGAAGATTCCGGAGACCTTCGACCGGAACGAAATCCTCGCGCGGGCCTTGGACCTCGCAGCCGGAATCGAGGCAGGCCGTCCGATCCGGCTCCTGGGCCTGCGGGCCGACATGGCAATGCCCGACGATGCCCGAAAGGGACATACGCCCACGCGCGGCGGCTGGTGACGCCGCCATTCCCTTCCTTACCAGCGTGGAGGGGTGTTCATTTGGCCCCCAATCGCTAGTGTCTAGACCGCGCCCGGCCGTTGCCCTATCGTTGGGGAACCGAGCACAGTCGGCTTGAGTCTCCGCATCGGAGGTACATGGTGGGCATCATCTCGTCTGGATTTCACGGAAGACGGCAGAGCGGCAATCCAGCGTTGCCACCGGGACAATACGAAACCGGCAGCTTCCCGGTCCTTACCGCCGGCCCCGCTCCCCGGATCCCCACTGACGACTGGGAATTCTTCATCACCACCGAGGCAGGGCAGCGTCATGCGTGGTCCTGGGACGCATTCATGGCATTGCCGCAAATGGACATCCATACGGATATCCACTGCGTGACCAGCTGGTCCAAGCTGGGCACCACGTGGCGCGGAGTGTCCCTGGATACTCTGTTTGAGAACGTGGAAACAAACTGCAGGTTCACCATGGCCCACTCTTACGGCGGATACACGACCAACGTCCCGCTCCCGGACCTTCTTGGCGACCGGGCGTGGGTGGCCTGGGAATTCGACGGCGAGCCGCTTGAACGCGCCCACGGCGGACCTGCCCGACTCCTCGTGCCGCATTTGTACTTTTGGAAGAGCGCAAAGTGGATCAACGGCATCGAGTTGACGCAGGATGACATTCCTGGTTTCTGGGAATCCAACGGCTACCACCTCCACGGCGACCCGTGGCGGGAAGAGCGCTACTCATGAGGTGCGCCGGATGAGCACGCTATGGCGCGTGGCCGACGTCGTCAGCAGCATGCCCGAAACGGAAACCGCCAGAACCATAGGGCTGCGGGTGAACGGCCTGAACGGTAACCTCGCCGGACAGCACATCGACATCCGCCTCACTGCAGACGACGGTTACACGGCCGTGCGTTCATACTCCGTGGCGAGGGCAGGCGTGGACGAGACCTTGGAGATCACCGTTGACGAATTGGCCAACGGGGAAGTCTCCCCCTATTTGGTCCGGGAACTGGCGGTCGGGGACCAGCTGGAGATCCGAGGGCCGGTGGGTGGCTGGTTCGTCTGGAAACCGACGGACACGAACCCCGTTCAGCTGATTGCCGGAGGATCCGGCATCGTGCCGCTCATGTCGATGATCCGCGCCCACCACGCATCGGAAAATCCGGCACCGTTCCGGCTGCTCTATTCGCTCAAGTCGCCCGAAGCGGGGTTCTATGCGGAAGAACTCCAAACCTTGGGCGAGGAATCCCGCAAGCTGATCATCGACTACGTCTACACACGCAAGGCGCCGGAGGGTTGGCCGACTCCCCCGCAACGGCTCACGGCGGAAACCCTGCTGGCCAACGTGTTGCCGACGGACCCCACCCCGGAGATCTTCATCTGTGGCCAGACTGTCTTTGTGGAAACGGTCGCGGAATGGCTTGTGCAGGCGGGATATCCCGCCGCTTCGATCAAGACCGAGCGCTTCGGTGGAACAGGAGGAACCAGGTGAGTGGCAACAACGGCTCCGATTCTCCAGGCGCTAAGGATCGGGGCCTCGAGGATCAGGACATCGCTGGAATCGCCGGCAATGCGATACCGCATCTGGACGGAAACGCGGTGGCCGGACCCCTGTGGGAACTGTTCCGCTTCGATATTGTCGCCGCGATCGGACGGTGCAAGCACTGCGGCGCGGTCCGCGTCTTCGGGGAGACGATGGTGTACGTCGACGCGCCGGGAATCGTTGTGCGGTGCGCTTCCTGCGAGGGCGTGCTGCTGCGCCTCGTGGAGACGCCCACGCGGTACTGGCTCGATGTCAGCGGACTCAGCTATCTGCAAATCGACCGCGAGGGCTAAAGTAATCCGATCCGCCTGTCCCGGCGCCCGCGTTCCGGACCCGTAAGGATTCCACCCGCGACGGCGGGCGCCGGCGTTGGGATGATGGGGTCATGTCATCGCTCCTGGAACCCCTCGCAGAACCCCGCTTGGCACCCCGCGCACGGATTGGAATCATTGGCGGCACCGGCCTCTACAAGCTTTCCGGGGCCGTGGTGCTCGACACGCTGGACATCCCGACCCCGTTCGGGCCTCCCTCCAGTCCGGTCACGATCGCCCGGCTCGCCGCACCGGACGGCCCCGGCCGCGAGGGCGACGATGGCCCCGGCCGCGACGGCGGCCCGGTGGTCGCATTCCTGAGCCGGCACGGCCGTGGGCACAGCGTTGCCCCCCAACAGATCAACTACCGCGCCAACTTCTGGGCCCTCAAGAGCCTGGGCGTAGAAGCAGTTATCTCCTCCGCGGCCGTTGGCGGACTGGTTTCCAGCCACGGAACCGGCACTTTTGCCGTACCTGATCAGGTCCTGGACAAGACCTGGGGCCGTGCGGACACCTTCTACGACGGCTCGCTGCCCACCGGGGTGCAGCACCTGCCCGCCGCCGAGCCCTACAGCGCCCCATTGCGCGCGGCACTCATCGCCGCACTGGAGCGCCAGAGGGAAGACTTCGCCGCGGCGGCCACCGTGGCCGTCATTAACGGTCCGCGCTTCTCCACCAAGGCCGAGTCCGCGGCCCTGGTTCAGTCCGGCGCGCATCTGATCAGCATGACCCAGTACCCGGAACCGATGCTCGCGGCGGAGTTGAACATGCACTTCGCCGCGCTCGCATTCATTACGGATGCCGACACAGGGCACGACGGCTCCGAACCCGTCACGGCGGAACTGGTGTTGAGCCGCCTGGCGGCCGCGCAGCCGCGGATCCTCGCGGTGTTGTCCGACGCCGTGATGACTGTGTCCGCCCGCCTGGCCGGCGCTGAGCCAGCGGACGACGGCGGGATGTGGCGGATGGCGCTCATCCCGGCTACAGCGGTGTCCACCGTGATGGGCACCGCCGGCCCTGTCCGCCCCGGCACGGGACGGACAGTGCCGTGAGGATATTGGTCACCGGCGGAGCCGGTTTCGTAGGCAGCCACATCGTCGATGCTGCTGTCGTACGTGGCTGGGAGGTCCGGATCCTGGACTCATTGGATCCGGCAGTGCACCCGGATCGACCGCCGGGAATTCCCGGCGTGCCCCTGTTGGTGGGCGACGTCGGAGACCCAGCCGCCGTGGCCGCGGCGCTGGCGGGAGTCGACGTCGTCGTCCACCAGAGCGCCAAAGTCGGCCTCGGCGTGGACTTCTTCGATGCTCCGGACTACATCCGCAACAATGATCTGGCCACGGCTGTGCTCCTTGCAGGCATGGCCGCCTCAGGCATCGACAAGCTTGTCCTGGCTTCCTCCATGGTGGTCTATGGCGAGGGCGCCTACACCGACTCAGCGGGCAGGCCGGTGCGCCCGGATCCGCGCCGGGTGGAGGATCTGGAGCACGGAATCTTCGACCCCCGCGACCCTGCCACCGGCGAGCTGCTGTTGCCGGCGCTGGTCAGCGAAGAGGCGGTCTTGGATCCGAGGAACGTCTATGCTGCCTCCAAACTGGCCCAGGAGAACCTGGCTTCCGCGTGGGCGCGCTCAACCGGAGGCACCGCCGTCGCACTCCGGTACCACAACGTCTACGGGCCTCGGATGCCCAAAAACACCCCCTACGCGGGCGTGGCCAGCCTGTTCCGCTCGGCACTGGCCCGCCGGGAGGGCGTGCGGGTGTTCGAGGATGGCGGACAGCGGCGCAGTTTCGTCCATGTCAGGGATGTTGCCGAGGCAAATCTGTTGTCCATTGACGCGTTGGTGGCAGGACGGATTGCGCAGGGCAGCCTGAGGGCATACAACATCGGCGCCTCGGAGGTCCACACCGTTGGAGAGATGGCCGCGATCCTGAGTTCTGCCAGCGGGGCGGCTGACCCTGTGGTCACAGGCGAATTCCGGCTAGGCGACGTCCGGCATATCACCGCCAGCTCGGCCCGGGCCCGGGCCGAGCTGGGTTGGATCCCCAAGCACGGTTTTGAGGACGGCATGCACGAGTTCGCCACCGCACCGTTGCGCGGGGATCAACGCTAGAAGGCCGGCCCCGGCTTCAGCGGCGGCCCGGGTTCAGGGAGGCCGCAGCAGGCGCCTGTTCGGGCCCGTCGGAGGGCAAACGTCCCGGTTCCGTAAGGATTTTCGCCTGTCGCGCCGGGCCTGTGGATTCTACGGTCAAAGGGTGGAGAAAGAGCAGAGCGGTTCACCCGATGGAATCGGCATGGCCGGCATCCAGGGCGGACCAGTTGACGACGACGGCGGTCCGCCCGCCGCGCTGGTAGACGTGGTATTGCCGTGCCTCAACGAGCGTACGGCGCTTCCCAAAGTGCTCGGGGCCTTGCCACCCGGATACCGCGCGATTGTCGTAGACAACGGGTCAACCGACGGCTCCGGTGCCCTGGCCGCCAGCCTGGGGGCCACCGTCGTCGACGAACCGAAGCGCGGCTTTGGCGGGGCGGCGCATGCCGGACTGCTGGCGGCCACGGCGGAGTTTGTGGCCTTTTGCGATTGCGATGGTTCGCTGGATCCCGCCCAACTTGCCCCGATGCTGGAGCTCGTCCGCACCGGTCGTGCCGATCTGGTGTTGGGTGCCCGGCGTCCTGCCGGCGGTGCCTGGCCGATCCACGCCCGCTTGGCCAACATAGCCTTGAGCCGGCGGTTGCGCCGGCTCACGGGGATCCCTGTCACGGATCTTGGCCCCCTCCGCCTTGCCCGGCGCAGCGCTCTCCTGGGACTGGACCTCAGGGACCGGCGCAGCGGCTACCCGCTGGAGATGTTCCTCAAGGCCCACCGCGGCGGCTGGCGTGTAGTCGAGATCCCGGTCGACTATGCGCCCCGCTTGGGGAAGTCCAAGGTCACGGGGACACTCCGCGGAACCGTCACGGCCCTCAAAGACATGGCGACGCAATTGGCCGCCGCTTCGCTGCATTCTCCGGGGACGAAGAGCCGAAGACGAGCCGATCGACCAGAAGCCGATGCCCAGGGAGCGACGCCGTGAACGTCACCATCGCCGTCATTGCCAAAGAATGCATCCCCGGCAGGGTCAAAACGCGGCTCACTCCCCCGCTCACCCCGGAGCAGGCCGCAGCCTTGGCCCAGACCAGCCTGAGCCAGACACTGGAAACAGTGCGGTCCCTTCCCGCAGCCAGGCGATTGCTGGTGTTTGACGGCACGCCGCAGCATGGGGACGCTGCGGGTTTTGAAGTATTCACCCAGGGCACCGGCGGCCTGAACGAACGGCTGGCGGCCATCTGTTCACTCGCGGCCGGACCGCTGCTGATCCTGGGCATGGACACGCCCCAGTTATGCCGGGACCAGTTGGCCCCGCTGCTGGCGGACTGGGCAACCCCCGCTCCGGTAGCGCTTCGCCGCGCGTGGCTCGGCCCGGCGTCGGACGGCGGTTTCTGGGCGTTGGGCCTGTACCGGCCCGACGGCGGTCTGCTCCGCGGCGTGGAAATGTCCACCCCGCAGACCGGGGCCCACCAATTGGATCGGTTGGCCGGCGCCGGCCTGGACGTGGGACTGTTGCCCGTCTTGACGGATGTGGACTACTTCGCAGACGCCCTGGCTGCCGCGCAACAATGCAGCGGCACCCCCTTTGCGCGCGCAGTCGAGCGGTTGGCCACGGGGCTGCCGGCGGCGGGTATGCAGGTTGAAGTGCCGTCCGCGGTCGCGCCCTCCCGAAGGACTGCCCCGCGATGAGCATCCAGGCAGCCCCCAGAGGTACCGACGCCCGCGACGCCGACGCTTTTGCAGCGGACACCGGCCCTCTTGCCCTATTTGGACAAGCTCTATTTGGACAGGGTGGCCACGAACCGTATGCCCGTAGCCTGCCCCTCGGCCTGGGGCGTCTGACGCTGCGTCCGGAATCTGCCTGGCGCGGAACCATCGGGCCGGTCCACTTCAACATGCTCGATTGGTCCGCCTCAGCCACGGCAAGCGAACGCGAACTGCTGCGTACCCTCCGTGGGCCCGTTCTCGATGTGGGCTGCGGCCCAGGCCGGATGCTGGAGGCCGCCCGGGAACTGGGGCTGGCCTCCCTGGGTGTCGATTCGAGCCCGGCCGCGGTGCGGCTGGCAACCGACCGCGGGGGCGCGGCCATCCTTGGCTCCATCTTTGACCCCGTCCCGCACGAGCGAGGTTGGGGTTCTGCCCTGTTGCTGGATGGCAACATCGGCATCGGTGGAAACATCCGCATGCTATTGGAGCGCGTTGCCTCAGTACTGGCGCCGGGCGGGCAGGTGCTGGCAGAGGCCGAAGCCCCGGATTCCCTCGACGTGGCCTATCTGGCGGTGCTGGAGGATTCCGACGGACGCGCCAGCGCCGCCTTTCCCTGGGCCCGCGCCGGCGCGAAAGCGCTCGCCTTCCACGCGGCCCGGGCGGGGCTGGATACCGCTGGTACCCGGACGGTTCAGGACCGGGTGTTTCTGACCTTGGAACGGCGGCCGTAGAGTCCGGCGGCGGCCACAACCGCAGCCGCGGCGACCACCAGGACCACCCAGAAAACGCCCAAGGCCAGCGCATAGTCCCCCTGCAGGACGGTGCCGTTGGCGCCGCTGCCCGGCCCCCTTGGCTGAAGCACCTGCTGGGCACGGATCAGTGGGGCTGCGAGCAAGGTCACCACCGCCCCCACCAGCAGGGCGCCGCGCACTATCCCCTGTTGGACAGGGCTCAGGCCATACGTCAGCCGCGACAATCCGCCGCCGGCCAACGTTGTCAACGGAACCAGCACGCCGTCGTGCACCAACAACGCCACGGCAAGCCAGGCCGCCACACCGATCAGCTGGGCGGGCGGCACATTGGCCAGGAAACCGAAGATCGCATAACCGAGGGCCACCAGGCCCAGGGCGCCCAAGGCCGCCCTCACCCACCAGACGGTCCTGTGTCCCGCCGGCGCCGACGAACGCACCAAGGGAAGTCGCATCAGATCACCTCCACTTTATGCACCCATTTCGTCTGCAGCACTCCCGGCCGGCCGGGTGCGATGATCCGTGCCGGATAGCCGTGGTCGAGGTCCAGGGGTTCACCGTTGAGCTCGAGCGCCAGCAATGTCTGCTCGTCCTGGCTATATGCGGCGGGCATGAAGGAGCGCCCGTAGACGCCGCCCTTCTCCATGCTGGAAATCTGCAACTCGGCATCCGCCGGGGCGCCCACCGTTGCCATGAGGTCCCGGATCCGGACACCACGCCATTGGGCCCCTTGGCTCCAGCCCTCCACGCAGGCGATGGGCAATCCGTAGCTGTACTGCGGCAAGGCCGCCAGCTGTGCCAGAGTGAACGTCTTCTGCACCGATCCCGAGGACACGGTCAGCACCCAGTCGGGGGCCAGCGCAGCCTCCGCCACACCGGCTTGGGCCGCGGTCCTGTTGATGGGTACTCCCTGCGGGCCGGTATCCATTCGGCGCGGCGCGAAGAGGTTCAGGCCCGACAGCCAGGCAAAAGACTGGCCCGCCGTCGTTAAAACGACGACGCCGGTGCCAGCGGTGATTGCCGCCAGGAACCCCCTGCGGCTCAAACCGTGACCGGTTCCAGGCTTCACCGCAGCCGGAACCGTTTTGCCGGCCGGCCCTTCCCCTTCAGTGTCCGAAGCGATAGCAGCCGCGTCCGATCGACGGCTCCAATGGGCCAGGATGAGGGGCATCTTGACAGCGATGTGAAGCGCCAAAGAGCCGATGATGACCCAGGCCAGCCAATAGTGGACATCCCTGAAGGAAAACGGCCAGGGGTACCACTGGAAAGTGTTGAGCAATCCGATGGTGACTTCCACCAGCGAAGCGGCCACAAAGAGCGCAATCGAGGCCCGTTCGAGTGCGTGCACCACTGATTTTAGCGGCGGCCAGCGCAGGAGTTCGGGGAACACGGACCATAGCTTGGCCGCCAGGAGCGGGATGGAAGCTATCCCGGTGGTGATGTGGATGCCCTGCGTAGCCACGTAAAGCCACACGGGACGGGTAAGGAAAAGCATCCAGGTTGGCGGATCCTGCAGAAGGTGGCTGAACAGCCCGGTCAAGAAGCACACAGTGAAGGCGAGGCCGAGCCAACGGCCCAGCACCACCGTCAGCCGCCTGCTGCGCAAGGGCGAGGAAAACCGTCCGCTCACCGCTTCCATCCGCTGTTGGAGGAAAGTGGTCAATCTGTCCATACCCTGATCAGACCACCTGGACCCGCCCGTCGTCCCGGTCCAGACCTTACGAAAGGCAAACGGTCCTTTGGATTCATGGCCCACCGGCCTGCAAGTGATGCAGGATCAAAGGGTGAGCGAATCAACACCCCGGCGCGCGTCCGGAAGCGACGCATCCGGGCCGGTCGGAAGCCGCTCGCCGGAAAAGCGGCCCTCGCACGCCGGCACTTCGGCTGCGGTGGTGGCGCTGGCCCTGGTGGCTTTGCTCGCCGTCGTCGTCTGGTGGACGGTTACTACCGATCCGTCCGCGGAGTGGGTGTCCCCCCTTGGCACGCTGGCGGCCTGGACCGTCTTCGTCCCGGCGGCACTGGTGGCGCGCCGGATCCCGGCGCGCTTTGCGGCCGCCGTCGTGCTCCTGGGCTCCCTTCTGGTGGGAGCCGCGGCTATCGCCGCACCGCCGGCCACGAGCAACGACTCCGCGCGCTATGCGTGGGACGGCATCGTCCAGAAAGCCGGAATCTCCCCTTATGCCCACGTTCCGGCGGACGAGGCGTTGCGGCCGCTGCGTCCGGCCTGGCTGTTCCAGGACGCCGGACCGGACGGAACATGCCATAGCAATCCCTTCCCCACTGGTACCGAGACCACCACCAACATTCCCGGCGGCAGCACCCTGTGCACGGCCATCAACAGGCCTGCCGTGCCCACCGTCTATCCGGCGGTGGCGGAGTTGTATTTTCTAGCAGTGCGGCTCATCCCTGGTTCCGAGGTGGGTTTCATCGCCTTCCAGCTGGCCGGGCTGCTGCTCAGCCTCGCCATCACGGTGGCGCTGCTGGCGTTCCTGCGCCGCACCGGAAGGCCCGCACACCAAGCCGTGTGGTGGGCATGGTCTCCGCTGGTGGCCTTTGAAGCCATCAACGGTGCGCACGTGGATGCGTCGGGCGCCGCTCTGGCCTTGGCGGCAGCGCTGCTTCTGGTGGGCGGGCGCACGCTGGGTTCCGGTGTGGCCTTTGGTGCGGCGGTGGCCACCAAGCTCATTCCAGCCGTCAGCGCCCCGGCCCTGCTGTACCGTCGGCCGGTCCGCTTCGTCGCCGCGGCCATTGCCACATTTGCCATGGCGTACGTACCGTATGTCCTCGCCAGCGGTTCGGCAGTACTGGGCTATCTGCCCGAATACCTTCGATCGGAGGGATACGACGGGCAGGACAGCCCGCGCTTCACCCTGTTGAAGCTGGTGCTCCCGGCCAGTTGGGCTGGGCCGGCCGCACTGGTGCTGCTGCTCGGTCTGGGCTTTTACGTGTGGCGGTCCACTGACGCCGTCCGGCCTTGGGACGGGCAGGTCTTGATGGTCGGAGGAATGCTGCTGATCGTCTCGCCCAGCTACCCCTGGTACGCACTGCTGCTTCTGCCCTTCGTCGTGCTGAGCCGTCGCTACGAGTTCACTGCCATCGCTCCCGTGCTGGCCCTGATGTATTTCACCGGGGCCGAACCCTACGGCCAGTTGGCGGCGCGATGGGGACTGGGCGCCGTCGTCGTGATCCTGGCGGTTGCCACGGTAGTGAGGCGACGGCAGCATGCAATCGGGTAGTCGGGCGTCGATCCGGCGCTAGAAGACCGCCCAACCCGGAAACAGCCACCCGCTGCGAGCGCCCATCCAGGCGGCTACGTTCCCGGGTAATATGCCCGTGCGCTTCCAGCCTCGAAAGTGTCTGTCCCATGGTCTGCGCCTGCACCCGGACTTTGGCTGAAAGCCGGGCCTGCACCATGGACCCTTCCGTATCGAGCACTTCCAGCGCAATGACCCCCGCATGGGTCAGGCCCAGGACGGCAAGCTCTCCATTCCAGGCATGCTCGACCAGTCGCGCTGCAGTCGAGAGCAACCGTGGAGTTGTCCAGTCGTTTAAGTCCGGCATACTCCCACCATAGTAAGCCTGCTTCATATCTGCAGCTTGTCTGTGTGGAATGGGTGGACCCGAGGCACGGTTGGTGTGGCCGTCCGCCCCGTCTTCGAGCCAAGATCCGCTGCTGGAATTCAAGGAAACCAGCTGGCAGATTATGCTCGGCATATGTCACCGGATCGCTATCTTACTGAGCTGGCCAGCAGCCTGGACCGCCTAGGCGTCTTGGCACGCCAGCCCGAGGACCTTCTGACTCGTCCGGTGCCGGCCTGTCCTGACTGGACGCTCAAGGATCTCTTCGGGCACCTGGGGTCAATCGAACGTTGGGCAGCCGAAATAGTCCTTTCGGGGAAGTTCGTCGAGGAATCGGCACCACCGGCTACCGGAGCCGTAACGTGGTTCCTCGAAGGCACGGACGCCTTTCTCGGGACAATGGCGGCGCTAGATCCCGAAAAACCGTGCTGGAACTTTGGCCCACCCCCGCGCAAAGCCGGGTTCTGGCGTCGGCGCCAGGCACATGAACACGCCGTCCACCTCATCGACGCGTACCAAGCATCAGGGTTGGCGGTCCCCTCTTTCGCAGAAGATTTCATGCTCGACGGAATCGACGAAATCCTGACAATGTTCACGCCGCGACAACTTCGGCTGGGACGGATGCCCCAACCGGAAGGGGCAGTGACCTTCCAGGTACCCGGGGACCGCAGATGGAAGGTCGGCCAAGGGTCCGCCGAGGCCTCGATTACCGCCCCGCTACACGGGATGTACCTGGGTCTCTGGGGCCGGTCAAGTCTCGTGGAAACGGCGATCATCGAAGGCGATAAAGACCTCGCGGTCCGCGTTCTGCAAGGCCCCCTCACCCCCTGACCGCGAGGTTCCGGCATATGCGCGTCGTGGACCCGCCCGTCGTCGTTGCTCCCGTCCGTCACCTCTGCGGCTACGAACCCGTCTTAGAGAGCAGGAGCGAAGGCGACCATGAATGTTCAGCAGAAAAGCGCCCCCGCGTTGCGGCGGCAAGTCCTTCCCACGGAGCTGGGTCCCTGCATGGTGCGTATCCAGGAGGGTAGCCGGGGACCGAGTGGCGCGTCCGGCACCCCGGAGGTCTACATCCACGGCGCCGCGGGATCCTGGACCACTTTCCAGGCTCTGCTTTCCGGGGCACCTGCCCAAGACCGGGTCCTGATTGACCTGCCGGGCTGGGGCGAATCCACAAAGGGTGCCCGGTTCGAAGAGTTCAGCATCGAGGCGATGGCACTCGCCGTCGCCGGGGTGCTGAACGCGCTCGGCTACCGGCGGTGGAACCTGGTGGGCCACTCCATGGGCGGCTTCCTGGCCTTGCACATGGCCGCGGCTTGGCCGGAACAGACCGCCAGCATAGCCGCCATTTCAGCCACCACCTTCGGCGTGTCCGAGGCATCCCGGACGCCGTTGCGCGGTCTTCGCGGATTCGCGGCGTTCACCGGCATGCTGCTGGCCATGCGCTCCATGGCGGTCCTCGGTCCGGCAGGAACGGCCCTGGTACGCACGATCGCCGCCACACCCCTCATGCGACCGTTGATGTCCCCGTTCTTCGCAGATACGGCAGCCGTTCCACCGGCGGTGTTCCGCGAGCTCGGCGACGATGCCCGGCCGGCCAGCTTCTCCGCTGCCACCAGGGCCGCCGCCCACTACGATTTCGGCCAGTGGCGCGGTATCCTCTGCCCGGTGCTGGCAATCCGCGGCGACAGCGATGTGTTCACGCCCGAGTCTGATCTGGCCCGGTTGGCAGTTATGGTCCCCCACACCCGGCTGGCGACAATTCCGCGCTGCGGCCACTTTGCCCACGTCGAGCAGCCCGATCAAGTGCTACGGCTGCTCGACGAACTGTGGTCCCGGTGAAGCGGTGCCCTACTTCAAAAGGTGCACGATCGTCGTTTCCGTGTCGGCCGAATCGGGTGTCGGATCTCCGTAGATCTCCCAGGAGTGCCCGGCAGACTCCCTGTGATTCGCCGCTATCCACTCCTCGATCGCGGTGTATGCCTCGTCCATGCGGTGGTATGGCCCATGATGGACTGCTACGGCAGCCTGGCCCGCGGGCGTTTCAGTCGCGTATACCTCGCCCACCGTTTCAAAAGTGCGCGTGACTTCGACGCCGAAGTCGCACTGAAGGGGCGCGTCAGGCTTGTTCGGGTGGTGGTAAACGAAGATGTTGTGGCCGTCCGTCCACAGACCCGGCTGACTGCGAATGAAGTCCCAGACCTTGCCCACCGCAGGCCCCCAGGCCGAGCCAATTTCGTCCGGCGCGATCTCACGCCGGACGGCGGCCAGCATGCGCGGACGAACAGTCTGTACGTTGACAGGGACCGTCATGCTAGGATCGGCCCGGATCGTCAGCTAGTACTTGTCCGCAGAGTCGACGGATTCCCCCACGGTGACTTCAGGGGCCACCTTGGGATCGCCGCCGACCGAGCCGATGAACGCCTGGATCTCTGGATCACCGAAGAATTTCTGGAATGCCTCTGTCGATTCCCATTCATCGACCACGAGGACAAACCCGTCCCCGACCGCGAACTGATGGTGGATCGCGCCCGCCGCCCGGCCGCGCTCGCCCCACTGGCGGTACTCGTCCGCGCGTTCCCTGAGCGACTTGGCGAAAACGCTCGTGTCACCGGAAACCTTGGTTGCAATGATGACGGACATGATTTGACCTCCTATGGCCTGAGCTCGGCTCGTGGCAGCCGACCACACGACGATGCGCCTGAACGGTCTGACACGTGAAAGACCATACTCACTCCGCGTCGCAACCGCCCGAGTGGCGGCTACTTGTCATTCGCCGCGATCTGTCCAGGGTTCTCTAGTTACTGAACCCGGATAGGATCTCCGAGTACCCAGCTTCCCGAACAATCCCGAGAGAATCGCACCGCATGCCGCACCTTGACGCCGCCCTCCCGCTCCACACCTTGCCGCAGATGCTCCTGGACGTTGCCGCCGTCGAGCGCAATATCGGCATCAAAGAGGCCTGGACACGGGAGCACGGCATGGTGCTGGCCCCGCACATCAAGACCACCATGACAGGCGAGATCGTCCGCCGGCAGTTGCCAGGCTCTTGGGGCGTGACCGTGGCGACCACCGCGCAGGCCGCCCACGCCATCGAGTGGGGTGCCACCCGGATCCTCATCGCGAACGAGATGCTGTTCCGCGGACACCTCGAGCAGCTGCGTGCCTGGCTGGCGGCCGCACCGGAACTGGAGATCTACTGCCTGGCCGATTCAGCGACGGGCGTCCGGGCCATGGCCGAGGTATTCGAAGACTCGCCCCGGCCGCTGAACGTACTGATCGACGTCGGAACCCCCGGCGGCCGCACCGGGATCCGCAGCGAGGCCGAGGCCGGGCCCCTGGCCGAGCAGATCCGTGCCGCCGGCGGCCTGCTGCTGGCCGGCGTCAGTGCCTACGAGGGTGTGGCACCGAACACCCGCACGGATGAAAACCTGGCCGGGATCGATTCACACTGCCGCCTCGCCCGCGACATTTACGATGAACTGCACCCCGCCTTCGAGGTGGAGCTGCCCGTCTTCAGCAACGGCGGCTCCGCGTTCCAGGACCGCGCGGCCGCGTTCCTGCCGCACAACGCCTCCATCAACGTGCTCCGTTCAGGCTGCTACGTCGTGCACGATCACGGCACCTACCAGCGGGTATCCCCGGTCCCCGGCCTCACCGCCGCGGCCGTGGTGCGGGCACTGGTCATCTCCGCCCCGGAAGCCGGGCGCGTGGTCCTGAACGCGGGCAAACGCGAGCTGGCGTACGACGCCGGCCTGCCGGTGATCGTCTCCCGGTACCGTAACGGGGCCCTCCTGCCTGCCGGCGCAGGCGCCACACTGACCCGCCTCTTCGACCACCACGCCATCGTGGACGACGCCGAAGGCCTGCAGGTCGGCGACATCGTGGACCTGGGCATCTCCCACCCCTGCTCGCTGTTCGACCGCTGGCGCGAGGTCGTCGCAGTCAGCGATGACGCCGTCGAGACCTGGCGGCCAAGCTTCTAACCCGTGCTCCAAGCGGATGGCTTCTGCCACCTCACGTACGATGGTGGGATGGCCAACGATCAAGCCGAGGAGCGTGGGCGGTCATACCGGAAAGCCCCCGAACGACGAGCCCAGATTCTCTTACGCGCTATCGAACTGTTCGCCGAACAAGGAGTTGGCTCTTCGTTGCGCGCGATTGGAGCTGCGATCGGCGTTTCGCACGCCGCGCTGCGATACTACTTTGCGTCGCGCGATGAGCTCCTGGTCGCGGTCTACCGAGAACACGAAGGCATGGTTCATGAGCCGTCCGATGCGGCCGACGTCTCGGCCGTGTCCGTGATGGAAAAGAGTGCCGAACGTAACCGCGCAATTCCTGGCCTGGTTGAGCTGTACGCGACGCTGACCACTGACGCGCTACAGGAGCACCATCACCCGATCACGCGGGACTTCATCCAGGAGCGTTTCCGCCGCGTTCGGGCCGATCTAGCCGAAAGGGTCAGGGCCGGTCAGCGATCCGGATCCATCGCGGCGGACATCGATGCCGACGATGCTGCAGCGCTGGTTGCCGCCGCTTCCGATGGTTTGCAACTGCAATGGCTGCTCAGCCCGGTCGACGTGGACGTGCACCGTTCGTTGGCAATCCTGGAACGGCTGTTGCCGCCTGCTGGGCCAGCCCTGATGCGTTAGCTCGCGGCAAACGGGCCTCGATGCGCCCGATCTGCACCCCCCATGTCCGAGCATTCCCATGCCCGTTCGGGGTTTCCCTGTGCGCCCGCGTCCTATATTCTTACAGTGGAAGAATTCGGGTTGATCGATCGACGGACCCGCGCACCCGGCCGCTTAGAAAGCACTGTGATCCCCGAATGACCGCACCGAAGGCTGTCGAAGACTCCGACCCTGTCCTTGCTGGCTCGGCGGCGGAGCGGAGGACTCCGCTCCGGCTCGTCCTCGAAACTCCCCTTTACCGGGGGGCAACAGTTGCGATGTTCCTGTCAGGCCTCGGGTTCTCTGCGGCGGCACCCCAGATCGCCTCGTTCCTGGTCCATGAGCTCCACGCATCACTCACTGTTGCCGGGCTCTACTACCTGACTAGCCTCACGGCACCGATAGCGGGATACCTGGTTGGCGCGCGCTCTGACCGGACGGGCCGTCGCCTAGGCCTGTTTCGCGTGTGCGCCGTCGCCGGTTTCCTGGGCTGGACAGGAATCGCATTCTCGACCCAGCTGTGGATGCCGTTCGTCGTAAGTGCCATTGTCCTCGGATTTGCAGGCGCCGCCACGTCGCAGGTGTTCGCCGCCCTTCACGACGAGATCAGTGCGCGCCCAAAGGCGGGCAATGATGGCGTGGTCGCCATAGTACGTATGGCGTTGACCGGCGGCTGGGTGATCGGGCCGGCAGCGGGGTCATTCCTGGCCGCAAATGCCGGCCCTCGCGTGATGCTTTTCGCGACCGCTTTATGCACTCTCGCCCAAATTGTGCCGCTCCTGACATTGAGGGGATCGGCACCTCGCGGCACTCGCGTCGACATCGGGGCGGAGAGCCTACCTGTACATGCCGCAAAGCCCGGGCTCCGGCAGATGACCCCCTTGCTCATGTTCACTGCGCTCTACATGTGCGTGTACGCCGGCGAATCGATCAAGTACGCCTACCTTCCGATCTACATGAACGAACAGCTCCGACTGACTCCTGCGCTCGGCGGGGCGATTATCGGCGTCCAGCCACTCGTGGAACTCGCTCTAATGCCGTTGGCTGTCTTTGTTGCCAGGAGAACAGGGATGATGCGGCTGATGATCCTGGCAGCAGGATTCGGCGTCGCGGCGAACATCTGCTTCGCCACCACGGGCACCGCCCTCGGACTGTTCGCCGGCCAGATCCTCATGGGCGGGGTTTGGGGAGTGTTCGCGGCATTGGGCATCGTCGTCGCGCAGCGGCTGCTGCCCACAGCGGTAGCCACAGCTTCGGCGATCTTCATGAGCTCCGCCGCCGTAAGCTCGGCGATGGGCGGGCTCGCCGGTGGGCTCGGAGTCGCCACCATCGGGCTCCCCCTCGTGTTCCTCGTGCCGGCGTTGTTTGCCGTCATCGCTGCCGTCGGTCTGGCGTGGATGTCCAGTTTCACCGCACACGGTCCCTAACTATCGGGTGATGAATTCAATCAGTTGCCTCTCGCCCGTTCTACCTGCTTCCAGGATCGAGAGGCTGACAGACAATGCGTTTGCGGCGTCCACGCCGTCGACAACTGGCTGTGCCCCCTCGCGTACTGCTGATCGGAAGCGTTCGAGCGTGATGTCGTACGTATGGCGACGCTCGGTAACTGGAATCTCTCTCGTGCCGGAGTGATCCGTGAGTACGATCGAGCCTTTCGGCTCGGGAGTCATGACGTCATGTCCAAGGACGCTGCCTTGGTCACCGTTGATCTGGATGAAGGACGGCGTGAAGGGCATGGTGAATGAATCTTGGAAGTCGACCAAAGTGTCAGCGTGGTATCGGATGGACGCGCTGGAAGCGTCATCCACACCCGAAGACCAATCACTTTGCGACAGGGTTGAAGCAACGACATCGAGCGGGCGAGTGCCTAGTAGCGGATTGACGACTGACGCATTGTGACAGGACAAATCCATGACGACGCCGGCGCCCGGAGACTTTTCAAGCCGCCACCCGCGAAGGCGTTCGGGGAGGAGGGTCGAATGCCGGACATTAACGCTCAACGGTCGCCCAATGCCGCCTGAGAGGACCAGCGCACGAATAGTTTGATGGGTTCCGGCAGCTGGGAGATGGTGATTGACGGCCAGCACCACGTTGTGGACGCGGCAGGCCTCCACCATGGCTTGTGCCTCTTCGAGGGTCGTTGCGACGGGTTTCTCACAAAGGACATGCTTTCCTGCGCTGGCCGCGGCGATTGTTTGCCGGTAGTGATGCTGGTTTCGGCTGGAAATGTAGACGGCATCGATGGAAGCATCCGCCAGGAGCGCGTCAAGGCTCTCATGATGCCTTCCGATGCGGTTGCGTTCCGCGTATGCCTTGGCATGGTTGGTATCGCCGCTGACGACGCTGGCCACCACATCGCCGACACGGCGAATTGCAGGGATCATTCGAGTGGCAGCTATGTCACTGGCACCCACAAGCCCCCAGATCAGTCGTTTGGTCATTATCCTGCCTGCTTATCGTGCCCAAGGGCCGGGATTGCCGGTCTCGGCCGCCCGGCTGGCCCAACTGACTCGCATTTGTTGTCGTTATGAGGGCTCATAACGACAACTACTGCGAGCTAGTTGGGTGGCGGGGACTTAGTTGGAGGGGAAGTTGTAGGAGGCGCCGGAGGCGTGGGTGGGTTCGGGCCAGCGGGAGGTGACGACCTTGCCGCGGGTGTAGAAGGAGACGCCTTCGGGGCCGTAGATGTGCTTGTCGCCGAAGAGCGAGGCCTTCCAGCCGCCGAAGGAGTGGTAGGCCACCGGGACCGGCAGGGGCACGTTGATGCCCACCATGCCGACGGTGACGGAGCGCTGGAACTTGCGGGCGTTCGCGCCGGAGGAGGTGAAGATCGCGGTGCCGTTGCCGTAGGGGTTGGCGTTGATCAGCCTGATGCCTTCGTCCAGGTCCTCGACGCGGACGACGACGAGGACGGGTCCGAAGATTTCCTCGGTGTAGGCGCTCATTCCGGTCTTGACGTGGTCGATCACGGTGGGCCCGACCCAGAAGCCGTCCTCGTGGCCGGGGACCACGAGGTCGCGGCCGTCCACGACCATCGCCGCACCGGCGGCTTCGGCTTCGGTGACGATCCGCACGATGCGTTCCTTGGAGGCCGGGGTGATGACCGGTCCCATTTCGGCGTCGGGCTCGGTGCCGTTCTTGACCTTCACCGCGAGGGCGCGTTCCTCGACCTTCTTGACCAGCAGCTCCGCGGCCTCCCCGACCGCGACCGCGACCGAGATCGCCATGCAGCGCTCCCCGGCGGAACCGAACGCGGCGGCGGCCAGGTGGTCGGCGGCGTTGTCCAGGTCGGCGTCGGGCATGATGATCGCGTGGTTCTTCGCCCCGCCCAGGGCCTGGACCCGCTTGCCGTGCGCCGTCGCGGTCTCGTGGACGTACCGCGCGATCGGGGTGGAGCCGACGAAGGAGATGCCGTCCACATCCGGGTGGGTCAGGAGCCCGTCGACGGTTTCCTTGTCGCCGTGCAGGACCTGGAACACGCCGTCGGGCAGGCCGGCCTGCTTCCACAGCCTGGCCAGCAGCATCGAGGCGGAAGGGTCGCGTTCGGAGGGCTTGAGGATGAACGCGTTGCCGGTGGCGATCGCCATCGGAGCCATCCACAGCGGCACCATGACGGGGAAGTTGAACGGGGTGATGCCGGCGACGACGCCGAGCGGTTCCCGGAAGGAGAACACGTCGATGCCGGTGGAGACCTGGTCCGAATAGTCGCCCTTGAGCAGGGTCGGGATGCCGCAGGCGAACTCGATGACTTCCAGGCCGCGGCCGATCTCGCCCTTGGCGTCGGAAATGACCTTGCCGTGCTCGGCGGTGACCAGGGCCGCGAGTTCGTCCACGTGCGCGGCGACCAGTTCACGGAACTTGAACAGGACAGCGGTGCGCCTGGCCAGGGAGAAATCGCCCCACTTTTCCGCCGCGGCCTTCGCCGCGGCGACGGTGGCGTCCAGATCGGCCCGGTTCGCGAGCCGCAGCGTTGCGGACACGGCGCCCGTGGCCGGGTTGTAGACCGGCTGGCTGCGGTCGCCGGAGCCGGCGGTTTCAACACCGTTGATGAAATGCTTGATGGTGGTCATGGTGGATCCTTTTCAGAGTCTTCAGGTGAGGAGAGGCCGTACCGGGTTCACGCCGGCAGACAGTCGTTCGTTGGTCCGGTCTTTTCGGAGGAGTTACGCGTAGATTTCCTTGTAGATGGCTTGGATCTGCTCAGCGTCCGGAACGAGAGGATTGTTGCCCGGGGAACCGGAGGCGAGCGCCTGCTCGGCCATTAGCGGTATCTTTTCCTCCCAGGCTGCGCGGTCGATGCCGAAGGCTTTGGGTGTTGGGACCTCAAGGTCGCGGTTGAGGGCGTGCAATTCGGCCACCAGAGACTCCGCGGCATATTGGTCCGAACTGCTTGAACTCACAATTCCAAGCGCTCTGGCACAGTCTGCGTATCTTGGCGCGGCAGCAGAGACCGAGAATTCCGTGACAGACGGAAACAACATTGCGTTGGCCAGACCGTGGGCCACGTGGAAGTGGGCACCGATCGGCCGACTCATTCCATGAACAAGGGCCACGCTGGAGTTGGAAAAGGCGATTCCTGCCTGTGTGGAAGCCAGCATCATGGCTTCCCTGGCTTTCGCGTTCGATCCGTCAGCGTAGACTCGCCGCAGGTTTGGGCCGATAGCCCGAATGGCAGACAATGCGAAGGCATCGGAAAAGGAGTTGGCTTTCCGGCTGACGTAGGCTTCTATCGCGTGGGTCAAGGCGTCGATCCCGGTATCTGCGGTCAGCCGCGGCGGCATTGAGAGAGTGAGCTCATAGTCAATAACTGCCGCCACTGGAAGGAACGAGATCCCTGCGCAGAGCATCTTCTCGTGGGTCTCAGAGTCGCTGATGATCGAGAACTGAGTCGCTTCCGAGCCACTGCCCGCGGTTGTGGGAATCGCAACGACTCGAACAGAAGGTCCGTTGTTGTTCCGGGGCGCTTTGAAATCCCGCATCTGGCCGCCTTGGCGGCTGAGCAGCCCCAGGGCCTTGGCGGTGTCAATCGCGCTTCCACCACCAAGACCGATGATGATGTCAGCCTCGTGGTCCTGCACAGCTGCGACGCCCTCAGTCAGGGAAGCAGTCGTAGGGTCGGGGACAACGCCTGAGAAGACCGCAGCCTCAAAACCGCTCCGCTGGATCGAGTTCATGATGGAATCAACGCTGCCTGTAGTCAGCATGAACGAATCCGTAACGATGAGCGGCCGGGTTGCGCCCAGTTCCTCAAGCAGGGGACCGAGCTGATTAACGGCACCTCTTCCGACCTTCATGACTCGGGGAAGAGCGATGTTTGCGACCATGGAACACCTTTGTTTTCCGACCGCCCGAGCATCTGCGCATCCGAGGCGGTTCCGTGTAAATATCCGGTTCAAGTCTCAATGCATTCCGAGTCCGAATCAATGAGCAAACATGCCCTTCGATGTGCATATTTGCACGATAGGCTGGGAGGGTGATTTCCGCGGATGATCTACGTTTCTTTCTTGAAGTTGCACGGACCGGGAAGCTGGTAGCCGCCGCTCGAGGCCTCGGGGTGGATCACACCACCGTAGGACGGCGGATTTCCCACCTTGAGCGAGCCACGGCTTCCCGGCTCTTCGTACGATCGACCGGTGGCTGGACGCTCACAGAGGCCGGTCAGCGGCTAGCTATTCACGCCGAGGCTGTGGAATCGTCGCTCTTGGCGGCGGCAGAAGAGCTGGGATCCGAGCCAGGCCGCTTGTCGGGAACCGTTCGTATCGCGACCCCTGATGGATTCGGAGCCTTCGTGCTAAGTCCCGGGCTTGGAGGCTTGCGAAGAAAACATCCGGATCTTGCCATCGAGATCGTGACGGCGACCCGTTTGAACCTGCTTGCCACGAAGGAGTTCGACGTTGGGATTTCATTGGCCGAGCCCACCATTCGCGGTGTCTCGGCCACGGCGCTGGCAGCCTACCCGCTGGGCCTCTATGCCGCCCCGCAGTACTTGGAAACCAACGCAACCATTGCAGCCGTGGATGACTTGCAAGACCATTCGGTCATCGGCTACGTGGATTCACTTCTGGACATTCCTGACTTGCGCTTCCTGGACACGGCTCTGCCCGGAGTCCGCCCCGCCATACAGACGAACAACATCACGGGGCAGTGGATGGCCACGGTTGCGGGCCTTGGAGTGGCAGTTCTTCCGTTGTTCATTGGCGAATCCGATCGGCGCCTCGTGCGGATTCTTGCCGACACCGTTCACCTCCGCAGGAAGTACTGGCTCGCGGTTCCGCGCGAACTTCAGCGTCTGGCGCGAACAAAAGCCGTCCAGAACGCGCTCTTCGACCTTGCAGCCTCCCACCCCTACCTGGAGCCGATACGGTAGTCCGGCGAATGCAGCCGGGATGGAGGTCGTGCACAGGCAAGCCCCTGCCGGTCATTCCGATTTGGAGCCTGAAAATCGGGTATGGCGTCCCGCGCAGATGGTGCTGAATAGGCTGCCGCTTGGAAGCATCGTTGACGGAGCGCGAAGTGCAGGCTCGCCGATCTGGTTCCCGGTGCCGCTGCGTGACAACCAGAGTCTGGCAGTCTCAATCCAGTGCGGAGGTGATGCCTTATCACGACGGCGGTGCCGTAGAGTCTTTGTGCCCATGTGGCCCCTTTTCGTTCTCCCGTACCCCGCCTTCACGCCTTGCGCCGACTGGCCGCAGTGCCGGTTTTTCTCATTCAGCTGCCCTCAGGGCGCTTCTTCCCCGCCCTTTGCTGCCGGTTCCCGAAGCACAAGCAGACTTCCCGCGAAGGCGGGAACGTCGAAGTAGAAACTGTGTAGGTCATCCACTGAATTGAGAGTCTCCCCGGTGAAAGCATCCGTTACCTCGGCGCCGGGGGTCAGAAGTGCCGAGTTAACTGTCCCGGAAATGTCTTCGCCGGTGAAGTTCAGGACCGTGACAGCGATGGCATCTGAGGGAAGCCGCTGGACCATGACGAGCATCCCTGGGTGCGATACGTCAGGGACGTCGATGAGTTCGCCTTTTGCAAGCTGGAGCTCCTCGCGTTTAGCGAGGACGGCGGACAACTTTCGAGCAAAAGACGTCTCGTCCTTCAGCTGCTCCGGAAGCGTTCCATACAAGCTCCTCCCCTTGGGCAGGCCGGAGGACGACTCGGCGGCGCCGGGGTTGACCCCCATCAGGTCGTGGGCACCGCGGTTGATCCACCTGGTGTCGCCCGCGGACACTAGTTGAGCCACTTTGTCGACGTCCACGGAAACAACGCCGCAGAGATCCCAGCCTGAGAGAGCAAAAACCCCGGGCTGGAGAGCGTTGTACATCGATAGGAGCAGGTGCACGTCGCGGACCTGATCCACCTGCTCGGCAGTCATGGTTTCGAGGTCCCGTATGCCCAGTGCGGCCGTGATGACGCTCGCGGTGGTGCAGGCGATGCCGTTCGTGGTGAACAGGAGGTTGTACGGCGCGGCTTCTCCCGTGAGGCCGTCCCGGAGATCATTCTGGATCCGTTCAGCGACGCCGGCGCCGGTCAGGTTCTGGCCGAAGAGGTTGAAGGTCTCATCCTTATGCCGGGTAGTGAAATGGACGAGTTCATAGGTCAGTTCGTCGTGGTTCTGCAGCCCATGGACCAAGGAGGCCTGATCGACGCCGGCCTCCATTGCCAACCGGAGTGTTAGGCGAAGGAACTCTGTATTTCCGGTAACAAGTGCGTGGTGGTAGGCCGGTCTGGTCACGAAGTCGTAGGAGAGATCGGGTCCGTTTACGGACGTTTCCTTTATATCGTCGATGGTGAGGTTGAGCTCCTGGAAAGTGAAGCCTCCGACCTTTCGCACCATGCTCGCGATGAGCTGGTTCGCGGCCTGGGACAGGGGATGCCCCTCTGACCAGCCGGGAAGTTCCTCCGCGCTCTTCTCTACGCCGAGGAATCCGTTCGCATCCAGCCTTAAGGCGCCCGTTCCAAGATCCACCAGCGAGTGGAGCGCGTCGCCGATCACAAGGCGCATGCCTGCAAAAGTCGGGTCCAACCAGTTGATGGACGGCTGTCCGGCTTTGAAATAGTGCAAGTAGACCCACCGGCGCATCGTGCCGTCCGTGCCGGAAACCGCCCGCGTGGCGCTCCAGTTCGTCTCTTTGATGTCGGGTTCGTAAAAGATCACGCGCTGCAGTTGGCCGATGATATAGCCGGCCTCTTGGAGTGCCCTTTCCGCGTCGATGCTGATGTTGACCGAGTCTTTGCCTTCGGGGACGTCCGGGAGCAGATGCCAGTCTGACTCCGGGATATGGATCATATGGTAGATCCCGGGATAGTCTTTGTAGTTCATTTCCGCCAGGCGAAAGTCCGGGCCCTTGCCCGTATGCCCGGGAACGATATCGTCAACGATCGTTGCGCCGTGATCAGTGGCGGCCCGGCACATTGCTCGGAATTCTTCTTCGGTCCCGAAGGACGGATCGATGGCCATGCTGATTCGGTCGAAGTGTCCGTCCACGCTGGCCGTGTAGTCCCAGCCGGTGATTCCCCCGGCGCGCTTCACGGGACCCGTGTGCAGCGCATGTATGCCGATTTCCTGGAACGCATCCCAAAGACTGGGTTGCGCCAGTGCACCCAAGAACGATTGCCCAGGAGCTGTAATAAAGGACAAGGGATAAGCGGTGAACCATACGGACGCCCTGTCCAGGGCTGAGCGGGGACTTGGATGTGCGAACGGTTTTTGCCACATGCTCGCCTGACCTGACAACTGCCTTGACATGGCGTCTGCGTCGCCGAGCATGGATTGGTTTCTCAGCCACTCAACATAGACGGCGTTCCGCGCATCCGGGTCAAACGGCGGTCGGCCTTCATCCAGCATTTGGCGACGGCGGGCCTTGGGACGAAGCTGACGGGGGCGGGCAGGATAGAACTGCTCATCGTAGGTAATCTCAGACAAGGCTGCAGTCACGGCCTGGTCGTCGCTCGGTTCTTCCGCTGATTCACGGTTTATGGATTCCGGAGTGTTCATTTGCAGGTGTCCTCGTCCCTTCCAGACTTTGCTGTGGCCGTTAGCCTAGGCGAAGTGTCCGCACTAGACCATCGCCTCGACGAACCGCGCGGTGGAGCGCGCGCGGTTAGCGCTCCACCGCCTTATGACTAGGAAGCCCAGGCCGGCCGTTCTCCTGCAAGGCGCGCGGCCCTGATGTCACCGGAGCGTGCATGGCCTTCGAAGTTCTCTGCCCGGGCCGCCCTACCGAGTAGCTCGCCAAGTTCGGCACTGGCTGCGGCCGAAGTTATCTCCTGGTAGGTCACGGTCTTGATGTATTTCCCGACCCACAGTCCACCGGTGTATCGGGCTGCGTGGCGGGTCGGAAGGACGTGGTTGGTGCCAATGACCTTGTCACCGAAAGAAACACAGGTATTTTCGCCCAGGAACAGCGCTCCATAGTTGATCATGCTGTCCAGTGCTTCGCGGGGGTTGGCCGTCAGGATCTGCACATGCTCGCTGGCAAATTCGTCGGCGACGGCGTAGGCCTCTTTGAGGTCATCGACCAGAATCACCTGGCCGTGGTCGCGCCAAGCCACTTCTGCGACTGCGCGGGTCGACAAGCCAAGCAGTTGACGGTCGACTTCTTCGAGCACCTGTTGTCCGACCGCTTGCGAGGTCGTGACAAGAATCGCAGGAGAGTCGGGACCGTGTTCGGCCTGGCTCAGCAAGTCAACGGCGATCAAGAAAGGATCGGCCGTCTCGTCGGCGACGATGAGAACTTCGGTGGGGCCTGCGAAGAGATCGATGCCAACTTCACCAAACAGCTGTCGCTTGGCCTCCGCGACGTAGGCGTTGCCGGGGCCGGCAAGAAAATCCACTGGTGCGATTGTCTCGGTGCCGACGGCCAGGGCTGCGACGGCCTGGACCCCGCCGAGCAAGTAGATTTCGTCTGCTCCTGCGAAGTGCATGGCTGCAATCGAGGCATCGGGCACTACTCCCCCGGCCGCTGGAGTGGCGGCGGCGACCCTGCGGACGCCGGCAACCTTTGCGGTCACGATCGTCATATGGGCTGAGGCCAGAAGCGGGTAACGACCACCGGGAACGTAGGCACCTACGGCGTCGATCGGAATGTTCTTCTGGCCGAGGATGACGCCGGGTTCGACTTCCGCTTCGAACTCTGTCAGTGACTCGAGCTGCAGGCGGGCGAACCTTTCGACGTTGCGCTGGACAGTCTTGATGTCTTCAACCGTCTGCTCCGGGAGCCGGGCGATAGCGGCATCAATCTCATCCTGGGAGAGCAGGAACGATTTGGGGGACCACTTGTCAAACTTCTCGGAGTAGGACCGAACGGCTTCGTCGCCGCGTTCGCGAACGTCCGCGATGACCGTTTCGACTGTTTCCCTCACGCCTGAAGACGAGGTGGGGTCCGAGATGGTGACGTCAGCATTCTTGAGGGAAGTGCGCAATGGTTTTCTCTTTCGTTGCTGGAGCCAGAGCGCAGGTAGTGCGTGTGCTCCTCGTTACTTGGAAACCACTCAACCATAGCATTACGCTTTGGTTGAGGACATATAGGAACGTATTTACTTATCTTTCGAAGCTCGACAGTAGCATCATGGCAAATGAAATGCTAGTCTTTTTTGATATATCAAAAGGTTTACTTATGAAATGCTGCGGGTCTGTTCCGGGCTTGGCATTCGGCCCTGGACTCGTGACGGCCAGTAACAGCCACTCTCGGAGTTAGGTGACGGATCATGGATCAGGAACAGCGAACGCGCGTGGAGCGAGATTTGTTGGGTGTCCGCGAGGTCCCCGCCGAGGCGTATTGGGGAATCCACACGCTCAGGGCGATGGAGAACTTCCAACTGGGCGGGGAAACGGTAGGCAGTACGCCCGGTCTCGTCAGCGCCATCGCAGCAGTCAAGGAATCGGCGGCAAAAGCCAATATGGAACTCGGATTGCTGGACCCGGACGTGGGCGGCGCCATCGTTGCCGCTTGCCGGGACTTGCGATCGGGCGGGTTACACGACCAGTTTCCCGTTCCCCTGATCCAGGGAGGCGCCGGAACCTCAACGAACATGAACGCCAACGAGGTCATCGCCAATCGCGCGTTGGAGCACCTTAACGAACCAAGAGGCTCTTACGGTCTCGTCAGCCCCAACGAACACGTCAACATGGGCCAGTCGACGAACGACGTCTATCCAACCGCGTTGAAACTTGCCGCTATCCACGGCTGCCAGGGCCTCGTCGGTGCACTCGAGAAGTTTCAGGCAGCGTGTGAACGAAAGGCGCGGGAGTTTGACCACATTGTGAAGATGGGGCGAACGCAACTGCAGGACGCGGTACCCATGACATTGGGCCAGGAGTTCAGAAGCTATGCCGTCACCATCAGAGAGGACGTTGCGCGGCTGACAGAGGCGGTGGTGCATCTGCACGAAATCAACCTCGGGGCGACGGCGATCGGTACCGGATTGAACACACATCCCCGCTACGCGTCGATAGTTCGAGAACAGCTTATGGCGGTCACAGGATTGCCCGTGACAACCAGCCCCGACCTTGTAGAAGCTACTCAGGACTGCGGCGTCTTCGTTCTGATTTCCGCCGCCGTGAAGAGGGCAGCCGTGAAGTTGTCCAAGATCAGCAACGACCTTCGCCTCCTGTCTTCCGGACCTCGCGCCGGGTTCGGCGAGATCAACCTTCCCGCTCGACAAGCCGGTTCCAGCATCATGCCCGGGAAAGTGAACCCGGTCATCCCTGAACTGGTCAACCAAGTGGCATTTGAGATCATCGGCGCCGACGTAACGATATCCCTCGCAGCGGAAGCAGGACAGCTGCAACTGAACGCCTTTGAGCCGATCATAGCCTCGAGCCTGTTTCGAAGCATCAACCACCTCCGGATAGCGGCAAACACGCTCGCGGACGCCTGCATCGACGGAATCACAGCCAACGAACAAACACTTCAAGACCATGTCGCACGGAGCATCGGCATCGTCACGGCCCTAAGCCCCTATCTGGGCTACCACATGTCCGGGGAGATTGCCGCTGAAGCGCTGCGCACTGGCAGGGCCGTTGTTGATCTCGTGTTGGACAGGGAACTCCTCGACCCGGAACTCCTGGGCCGGCTACTTCATCCACAGGCAATCGCCGGCGGTGGCATCTCCCCAAGGAGCGATAGAGCATCATCTACCCGTGAGCTATAGGATTGACTTATGACCTTGGCCCAACTTGAAGCATTTGTGGCAGCAGCCAGCGGACAGACTTTCACGGCTGCCGCTGCCGAATTGGGCATGAGCCAACCGGCGGTGTCGGACCTCATCCGCCGGCTGGAATCAGAGTTTGGCGTGCCACTGTTCAACCGCAGTGGCCGGGCGCTCGTGCTCACGGCGGCAGGGGAGGAACTGCTACCTTACGCGGAGCAGACCGTTTTCTCCGCCAAGCAGGGCACCGAAGCAGTGAACGCCCTGCTTTCTCTGGGCGGTGGCACCGCAACGTTCGGGCTCCTGCGAAATGCAGAGTTCTACATCCGTCAGGATCTGGCCAAGCGCTTTCGCGAGAAACACCCGAATGTGCGTATCCGTCTCGTGGGGCAGAATAGCGCCGAAACTGTCAGTGATGTAGTTTCGGGACATCTTGAAGCGGGCCTGGTCACTTTGCCGATTGATGACGACCGGCTGGACGTACTCCCCCTTGCCCGGGATGAGGTGGTTTACGTCAGCGCCGTTCCGGAACGTGTCCAGACACCCCCGGATATCGCGGCGATCTGCAGCGCTCCCCTGATCCTCTACGACGCCCACTATGCCCAGACAGATCCGGCCCGAAAGCAACTCTCTGCCCGGGCTCGGCTGCGTGGTTTATCGCTTAATGCAGGCATTGAAGTCGAATATCTGTCAGCCGCACTTTCACTGGCTGCCGACGGATTCGGTGACACCATCGCCTGCAGGGCTTCGCTTGAGTCCGAGGTCTTCCCGCGCGGGCTGCAAGCTGTCTCCTTGGCTGAGCCAATGTTCGACACTCTGGCACTCATCAAGCGACACGGGCAGCTTCTCTCCCCCCCGACCAAGGAGATGGCCCGTTTGGCACATTCAGCGCTTATTGACCACCAGACCTCGGACCATGGCACTGCCGAAATACTCAACGGCGCGCACGACATCGAAGCGTTTCTGACCGAAAGTCACTGACGACAAAGTCCGTCGGGTCAAGGTCTTGCTTCTCCCCCGCCGATATCGTTTCTTTCAGGAATAGAAGTGGCCGGCATCTCCCAGATGCCGACCACTTCGCCTTCGGACCAAGGCAAATTTTGTAGGAACGTGGCGCGGGCCGGGTGTCACCCGGCCGGCCTCCGCGAAAAGTGCCGGGAACTTCTACTGACCTGCCAATGATCCCGCGACACCTCCGACGCTGAAGAACTTGTTCAGCGTCGCGAAGATGATCGTGGGTGGCAGCAGCATGATGACGGCAACCGCCATAACTGATCCCCAATCGGTCGAGTGCTGCTGAAAGAAGGTCTGGACGCCGATCGGGAGCGTGAAGGTTCCTGCTGAGCGGAGGAAGATCGATGCGACAAGGTAGTCGTTCCAGGCCATCAGGAAAGTAAAGATGGCGGTCGAGAGTACACCTGGCAGTGAGTTCCGGAGCACGATGTGAAGGAACCCTTTGAACACCGATGCTCCATCGATCCATGCCGCCTCTTCGAGGCTCCCAGGGATCCCGTCCATGTAGGAGGCCATCATCCAGGTTGCCACGGACATGGAACTCGCGACATACAGAATCGTGATCCCGACGAGGTTGTCAGCAAGACCGATGTGGGAGAAGAGGATGAACAACGGAATCACAGACGTGATCACAGGCAAGGCCTGTACGACGAAGAGCAGGAGGGAATAGCCTCCGACGAGCCGGCCCCTCCCTCGCGATAGGACATAGCCGGCCGGTGCCGCGACTGCTACCGACACCACGACTGTCGCCAATGCAACCTGGAGACTGTTGACCAGCCAGGCGACCGTGCCGCTGCTACTCAGCACGTGGGCGAAGTTATCCAGAGTGAGGGAGCCCGTCCCATTGTTCGCCCTAAGGGAGAGGCCAACGGTTCCCGCAATGGGGATGAGGGCGAATGCCGCTAGTGCGACAAGGATCGCAAAGCGCAGCCATTGCCCGCGACTTCCTGCTTCGACGGACCGCCGTGGTGTTGCGATCTTGGTTCTGAGTGTTGCAGTGGTCATTGTGAGGTCGACTTTCGGATCTGTCGGAAGAGCAGCACGGCCACGATGGCCAATGCAAGGGTCATGAGGAAGGCGATCGCAACGCCCGGGCCTGTCTGGAAGTTCTGGAATACGGTCTTGTAGGCCAGAACAACCAGGGTGTTCGTCGCGCCGACCGGGCCGCCATGGGTGAGGAGATACACGGTCGGGAAGTCGTTGGCGCAGAAGATCGCCATCAAGACCCAGGAGATGTACGTGGGCTTCGCGATGATAGGAAGCGTCATGTAACGGAACTGTTGCCGGGCGCTGGCGCCGTCGATCTTGGCGGCCTCGTAGATACTTTCATCTACGGAGCTCAGAGCCGCGCTCATCATGAGCATCATGAACGGGAAGTTCACCCAGATCTCGAACAGGCAGACCGTGATCTGGGCGCCAAGCGGATCGGCGAGGAAGATGGCGTCCCCGAAGCCTAGCGCGTGGATGATCGTGGGGACAGGGCTGGAACTCGTTCCTATGAGCCAATTCCAGGACATGGCCGAGACGACAATCGGCACAACCCACGGAAGCAGGAGAATCGTCTTAAGGAGCCCTTTGGCCGGAATCCGGGTCCGGAGCAGGAGCGCGATTGCAATCCCGATGATCCAGCTTCCGAAGACGCCTGCGACCGCGAAGACAGCGGTAAATCCAGCTGCTCGCCAGAAGGCAGGATCGGCCAGGACTTTTGCGAAGTTGTCGACGCCGACAAATTCCCCTGGTGAGATCAGGCTCCCGTTGTGCAGGGCCTGAAAGGCTGCGTAGGCGATCGGGTACGCGTTCGTGAGGATGAGAATGACGACTGACGGCAAGATCAGGAAGAGCTTGGTTGCAGGCGCGCGGCCGGGACTGCTCCTCCGGCGGCGGTTCCGCGGTTCGTGGGTCGGCGTCCTCACCGTCAAGGGTAGTTCAGTGCGGCGAACGGAGGTGCTCATGGTGTGTGACGGCTTTCGCTATTGCTTCGCTAGGAGATGGCGGCCTTGATGTCGCTCTCAAGCTTGGTCAGGATGGTCTGGGACGGGGTTTTTCCGGCGAGGACGGTCTGGCAGAAGTCCGTCATCGCCTGACCACCGTCGATGGTTGCGAGCTTGGCGGTGAGGGCGCTCGATTGGGCGGCGGTCGTCTTGCAAATCGGCTGCCATTTCTCGACGACCTCCGTGTTCTGTGCGTTTGCTTTGAATTCCGGGAGCTCGGTGATGGACTTCAGGGCGGGCAGCCCCTGCATGACGCCTTTCTGCCAGAGGGTCTTCATGTTCTTGATGTAGTACGAGGTGAACGCTTCAGACCCAGCCTGGGATGGTGTGTTCTTGTACATCATGATGTTGTTCACGTAGTACAGTCCCCCGACCTCGCCGCGGTGGGACTTGAGCGGGTTCGTCACGAGGACGTCCTTCTCGTCGCCGACGACGTTGTTGAATGCCGGGCTTTGGAATCCGAGGGCTACCTTCTTGTTCGTCCAGAGGGTGGTGAGATCGTCATCCTTCATGCTCACGGAGCCCGGGTCGACGACACCCTGCCTGACTAGCTCGGTGAGGAAATCAACTGCCTCCGCGTTGCGGTCATTGACGATGTCGAGGTCGCCATTGGAGTTGAAGAGGCCACCGCCATTGTTGATCATCAGGCTCAGGACGGCCATGGGTCCGTAGTTGCCGCTGCCGCCGCTGATGCCGAAACCGACATAACCCTTGGCAGAAGCCTTCTTTGCCACGTCCAATACGTCATCCCAGGACTGCGGCGGCGTTGCTCCGATCTGGTCCAGGATCGACTTGCGGTACCAGAAGACTTGGACGTCGAGGTTCCACGGGATGCCGACGTAACCGTCGGAGGTCTTCATCGCATCCAGTGTGTGCGGGAGAAAGTCGTCGTAGGTGCCGTCCTTCTTGAAGGAATCGATGAGATTGTCGGCGTAGGCGATGGCACCCTGCTTCGCGAACTGAAACGCCTGGAAGCCGCCACCGGTGGAAACAGCCGGTCCGGTGTTGGAGGCGATTGCGGAGGAGAACGTCTGGTTGAACCCGTCCCAGTTGACCTGCTGGTACGACACGCCCGGCATGCCGTCACCGGGCTTGTACGCCTGCGCCAAGCTTTGGGCGGCATCGCTGTAGTTTTTGTCGCCCCACGGCATGTCCCAGAACTTGACCGTACTGCCGCCGCTCGCCGAAGCGTTTCCGCCGCCGACGGCGCAGGCGCTGACGGAAGCGGTGAGGGTAACGGCCCCCGTGAGGGCGAGGAAACCGCGACGAGACATGGCGGTGGGGGGGAGTAGATTCTTCATGGCTTCTTCCTTCTTGCTGGTGTGGACGGGGGCGGGAGTGGTCATCGTTGTCCTTGGTTTTCCCGCCCTCGCGTTGACATCTGGTGTCCGGCTTCGATGACCGCCGGATGCGCGGATTCGGGCGGACCGGATCCGTGACGGATCTCTGCTAGGTGCGCACTCTTGAGATCAGCTCGCTGAGGTAGCTGTAGCTCTTTACTGCGGCATCCAGCGAGCCGCACTCGACCGAGAGGACAACATCGTGGTCAGCGTCCGTGAGGGTCCGGACGATCCGTTCCCAGTCGATGACCCCTTCTCCGCAGGCGCAGCCGAGCATCCCGCGTACTTTGCCGCGGTATTTCTTGGCATCCTCGACTGAGATGTCTTTGGCGTGCATGTGCGTGACGTTTGAGACGATGTCTTCCAGCCACGCATGGGGATCATTTTCGCTCAGGTAGCTGTTCCCCGTGTCTAGATTGATCGTCAGGACCGGCGAGTCGATCAGCTTCATGAGGCGGTCCAACCCGGCAGGTGTGGCGGTGTAGGGACCATGGGTTTCGATCGCAATCGCGATCCCGCGCGGTTCAGCCACGAGGGCTGCCTCCTGCAGGGTGTACTTCATCAACGTGAAGTTCTCCTCCTCCGTGGTCCAGGTCGGCAAGGGTCCGTCGTCGACCATGATCATCGGCGCCCCGCATTCGGCCGCGTACCGGATGGACTGTTTGAGGTAGTCCACGGCGACGTCGGGTTTGGCTAACGGGGCATGACTTGAGAGCGATGAAATCTGAAGGCCCCGGCTCTCGGCTGCTTGCTTGAGCTTGAGCGGGTCGTCCAGCATTGAGCGGCTGTGGAAATAGCCGGCCTCGCTGAGCAACTCCCGGCCCCAGTGGACCATCGGTTCGACATAGCGGTAGCCAATTTCTGCGGCACGGTCCATCGCCCAGTCAAATGAGCCGTTTTCGTATCGTGCAAATTCGAGGTTGAGTCCGAGCTTGATGTCACCCATGATGTTTCTCCTGGTTAGAACCCGCGCTGAGCGACGTATTCATCACGGGTGTCACCGTGGTACGCCGGAACTGTGATGTCCCACCAGCCAGTGGGGTGCATCTCGGTCCACGGCAGCTCAGTAGCGCTCATGGCCTCAATGACGACAGGCCCCTCGGTGGCGAAGGCACGTTCGATCGCCTGCGCCAGCTTCGCGGGGTCTTCGATCCGCTCGGCGGTGCAGCCCAGGGAGCGTGCGAACTCGGCAATGTTGGCGAAGTAGGGTTTCCCGTCAGGAGTGCTCCAATTCGTGACCAGTCGGCGCTCAGCGCCGAACAAGCTGATCTGGAGATCCTTGATGGCTTCCCAGCCGCCGTTGTTCAGAACGACGACGACCAGCGGCGTGCCGAGCATGACTGCCGTTGACAGCTCTGTCCCTGTTTGGAGGAAGCTGCCGTCTCCGACCATCGCTAGGACCGGCGTCCCTGGAACTGCGATTTGCGCGCCGATGGCAGCGGGGAGGCCGAAGCCGATTCCTGACATACCGCCGGCCACGATGTTTGTCTTGGGCCCGTAGACGGGGAACTCGTTGAACGCCTGGTTTGCGGGATTGCTGGAATCGGTAACCAGAATGCCTTCGCGGGGCAGTGCCTTGCGGATTTCGACCATCGCCCGTGAATTCGTCATGGGGAGATAGCCGGTCTCACGCATCGGCCGCAGGTGCTCTTCCCACTTGGCCTTGAGCTCCTGGAGCTCGGCGAAGTACTCGGTGCCGTGGTAGTCAGGTCCGTCGCCCAGAGCATCCCGGATGGCGGCCAGGGAGGTCTTGGCGTCGCCGACGATTCCGACCTCAACCGGGTAGTTGCGGCCGATTTCGAATCCGTCGATGTCGATCTGGACGAGCTTGGTGATGGACGGAATGTTGAAGGTAACGCCTTCCTTGTAGGAGGACGTGATGCGGTCGCTGAAACGGCAACCGACGGCGAGAATTACATCGGCCGTGCGGGTGACACCGTTTCCGGGGATCGAGCCCATGTCGCCACATGGCCAGGCGTACAGGTCGTGATCTGCTGGGAAGGAGCCCTTGCCCATGAATGAGTGGGTGACCGGAGCGCCGAGTCGTTCGGCGATGGCAAGGAGTTCCTCACTGGCCTCGGCAGCAATGACACCGCCGCCGGCGAGGATGACGGGCCGCTTGGCAGTCCTGAGCACTTCGACGGCCGCGGCGATTGCCGTGGCGTCACCCGTTGCGCGGGTCTGGGCCCGGCGGGAGCCTGGGACACGCTTATAGTAGCCGTATTCGGCCTGCAGGTCCTGCGGCACATCCACAAGCACCGGGCCCCGGCGTCCTTCGTACATCGTGTTGAATGCCTGGTCCATGACCATCGGGATCTGTTCGAGGCGGCTGGGCTGCCACCAGCGCTTGACTGCCGGTTCGGCCATGCGCGGGAAGTTGTTGCCGTGCGGCCTGTCGATTTCCTGAAGGACTCCGCGGTTTTCCATGTAGGTGTGGACGGCGCCGGTGATCAGGATGAAGGGCTGCGAGTCCGCGAAGGCGGTGACAAGTCCTGTCAACGTGTTGGTTGCGCCGGGGCCGATCGACGTACAGACTGCGGCGATCTTGCCTGATGCCCGGTAGTAGCCGTCTGCCATGTGCGCGGCGCCCTGTTCGTGCATGGCCGGGATTACTTCGATCTCGTCGGCGCGGTCAACGAAGGCGTCCAGGAGTGCTGTGTTGCCGTGTCCGGGGACTGCGAAGACGCGCTCGACGCCTTCGCGGATGAGGCAGTCGACAATCATCTGTCCACCGGTCAGCTGCTGATCAGTCATTTGTTCTTACTTCCTGTAAATACGGGGGTTAGCGGTAGGAATTCGGGGGCGCGCGTCTCGGATTGGCGCTGGGATGCGCCGGGCACGATATGTTCCGCGACACGGAAGGCATTTGCGGCAATGGTCAGCGCCGGGTTCATCACTGGAAGTGAGGGGAAGAAGGACGAGTCGACGACGAAGAGGTTCTTGACATCATGGGTCCGGCAGCTCGGGTCGAGGACGGACGACCGAGGGTCGTCTCCGGCCCGGATCGTTCCGGCCTGGTGGGAGTTGACAGCAATACCAGTGGTTTCACTGAAGATCAGTGGATAGCCCATCTTGTGGAGAATGCGTTTCATCTCCTTGACGAGGTGCTGGTGTGCCCGAACATTGTTGGGTTTCCAACTGATCCGGATAGCTTCGTCGTTCCTTAGGGTCACCTTGTTTTCCGGATCGGGAAGATCTTCCGTGAAGAGCCACCAATCCATGCTGTGGCCGGCAGCAATTTCCAGGGCCCATTTGGGGATGAGCGGCTTCTGCCCGACCAGCATGGCGCCTTGGAGCTTGCCGATCAACTGGACGTGACCGAGCGGGAACGGAAAATCCGCGTTGCCCTTGAGGTAATAGTCATTGAAGTAGAGCGTCTTTTGGAACTCAACTTTGTTCCTCTTGGGGTGCAAGGCGATCATGATGCTGTTGTTGTGCACCATGTAGTTCCTGCCAACCATTCCCGAGGAGTTGGCGAGGCCGTTGGAGTGTTTGTCCGTGGCGGACCGGAGCAATAGCGCCGCAGAGTTGACGGCGCCGCAAGAAACGACGACCTTTCCGGCCCCGACGACGATGGTCTTCCCGTTGTGGACGAGCTGTACGCCCGTGGCAGTCTGGCCTGATTCGTCGGTGAGCACCTTCTCGGCATACGCCTTGGTCAGCAGTTCCACGTTGCCCGTTTGAAGAGCCGGTCGTACACACGCGACGTCGGCATCCATTTTGGCCAGGACGCGGCATGGAAAACCGTCGCAAGTGCGGCAGCGGATACAGGCCCCGCCCTGGCGCCAGTCGATTCCCAAGGGAATGCTGGACGGAGTCAGTCCCTGTTTGGCCAGCCCATCCGCAACTGCCTGCACCTCAGGTTCATGACCGATCGCAGGATAAGGAAAGGGCTCTTCGCGGGGCAACGTGGGATCATCGTGTTGGTCCCCATGGACCTTGTACACCCTCTCGGCCCGCGAGTAATAGGGGGCTATGTCGTCATACGTGAACGGCCAGGCTGGTGAAGTACCGTCCTCGTGTTCGGTCGCGACAAAATCTTCGCGTCGAAACCTCACCAAGGATGACCCGTAGAACTTGGTGTTGCCACCGACGTAGTAATAAGTACCAGGGCTGAAAGCTTCTCCCGTGTCGGAGTACCATTTTTCAGCATTTTTGTATCGGCCGTGCTCAAACACGGCATCCGGGTCCCAGTTCTGTTTCTCCTGGGGAACGAACCCACCGCGCTCGATGAGCAATACGCTGACGCCTGCGTCCTTCAATGCGTAGGCCAGCGTACCGCCGCCCATGCCGCTTCCGACGATTACGACGTCGTAGCTGGACTTTGCAGGACCATCGATCTGCAAAGAAGTCTCAACAGTCATTTTGGAATTTACCTCTCGGTTCTGGCCATTGCTGGGGCCGGGTGCGTGAGTCCGAACCTGCCAGTGGACTACGAACTTTTGCGTACGTCACTAGTGAGAGTCACATCACCTATAAGCAAGAGTACACGGATTATGGATTTACTCAAGCATGAAGTTTGGTTGGAGTCTCCCAATAGACGGTTTTCTGCAAATTCGGACGCTCCTCAAGTGGCCTTGCTCACATTCGGTTCCTTTAGTGTACGATCGTACGCATAAGAAATCTAGTGCACGATCGTACGCATCGGAAGCAATGTACGTTCGTACACGTGCGGAAGGTGGAGAGTTGATGGATGCACAGGATCCGCCGGACCGTTTTCCCCCTGATGTGGAGTGGTCCGCCCGTTCGGATGTCCCCCGGCACCAAGATTCAGGGCGAAAGGAACTGCTGTCACCAAGTCCGGCCCCGGACGTCGCCAGCAGCTTCCGAATCCGACGTTTTGATCCGGATCGTCGGAATCGGATTATCGACGCAGTGCTCGCGGTCATTGCTGAGAACGGTGTGGCCGGCACTAGTTTCCGGAGGATCGCAACCCAGGCTGACGTTCCCCTCGGGTCAATGACGTACCACTTCAGCGGAATGCAGGAGCTCTTGGAGACAGGGTTCGAGCGTTTTGTGAGCCAGTCCCTCGCCCGGCTCGAGGATCGGCTTGAACCAGCACGAGATCATCGTGACGCAGGCAAGATCATCTTGGCGATAATTCACGAAGATGCCACCGCTGATCCCCCTCGACACCTGGCGCTGTCTCGCGAACTTCAGGCCCTGGTCATTCGTGACCCTGCCCTGCGCAACATCGCGAATGAGTGGGTAGAGGGTAGCGCCAGAATCCTGAAACGGTACTTCGACCCAATTACGGCAGTGATTCTGGAGATTCTCATGGACGGCCTGACTCTTCGTAGGGGCGTTGCCCCTACGAAGGGAGAGCCGCTTGCGGCCGACCCGGTGGCAAGCGTTATCGATGGATCTTGGAGACCGTCTCATGAAGTTCGTCGGAAAAGGTGATCGAGACGTCAACCGGCGAGGGTGCTACCGTCTGCGACGGCGCTTCCGTTAAGAGCTTGTCGACGGCGTTCGAAACCAACTCCCGGTCATCGTCGCGCGGTTCAAAGGCGCGATGAATTGAAAGTCCTTCGACGAGCGCGTCCAGTTGTCGAGCCACATCCGGCTCGAAGTGCCTTTCAAAGGCACGGCGGCTGCGCATCATCCAATCGTGAGTGAGGTGCCGGAACTTCGCTTGACGGGCCGCCAGCGTGTAGAGCTCCAACGTCAGAACGAGAGCGTCCCGATCGCCATAGGTATCTTCCATGATCATCTCGACGACAGCTTCTTTGGCCGCTTCAATGGTCGAGGCCTCGTTCATACGCCGCTCGAACCGGTCGCTAATGCGGGTGGCAAAACGCGTGAAGGCTTCGTGCAGAAGTTCGTCCATTCCTGCGAAGTGATAGGTCATGGACCCCAAAGGCACATCTGCAAGGGCGGCCACTTTCCGATGTGAAGTGCCGGCCACGCCCTCGGCCGCAATCAGATCCAATGTCGCTTCAATGATTCGGTCGCGCCGATCCGGATCAACCCGCCGTTTCGCCATTTTCCTCAGCTTTCAATGGACCTGATGATTTTAGCCGGTATCCCCATCGCCACGACGTTGGAAGGCAGGTCGCGGCTGACGACTGCCCCGGCACCGACGACGGTGTTTTCGCCAATCGTTACGCCGGGGAGCACGATGACTCCCCCGCCCAACCACACGTTGTCTCCGATGACAATCGGCTTGGCCGATTCCAACTTGTCTCTTCGGGGTTGAGCCGCCACGGGATGGGTCGGCGTCAGCAGTTGGACGTTCGGGCCAATTTGGCAATGGCTTCCAATTGAAATCGTGGCCACGTCAAGAGCAGTGAGGTTGTAGTTGATAAACGTACCTTCACCGATGCTGATGTTGGATCCGTAGTCGACGAATATCGGTGGCCTGATATGGGCACTTTCGGCCAGGCACCCGATGAGCTCATGTATGAACGGCTGAGCCGCATCTATGTCCTCAACGTAGGCAGAAGCATATGCCCCGGCCAGGCGAATAGCGCGTTGCTGTCGAGCGAGGATCTGCGGATCATCGGAGATGTAGAGATCTCCCGCGAGCATCCGTTCGTGGTTGCTCCGGGGGTCGTCTCGGAAATACTCGGCCGCCATGTGTACAACTGTACTAAAGAATGACCTGCTCGGCCCCACAGCTCGGCTGACGCTGCGGGACCCGCCATTATCGGAGAGATCGTCTCCGTCAGGTTCCGTTCGCTTCGAATATCCGGCTGAGCGCTTCGCGCGATGTAAACAGGTGGCCCCGGAGTCCTGATTCCTGGGCAGATCGGATATTTTCCTCTCTGTCGTCGATAAAGAGGGCTCGGCAGGGTTCAATCCCCAGCTCGCGGATACACCATTCGAACGTTTCCCGTTCAGGTTTTGCATGCCCAATCTGATATGAGTGTCCTCGGACTTCAAAAGGTCGGGCCATCGGTGTCTTCGCAGAAAGTGTTCCCCCAGCTCCTGGGGAATGTTGGAGAGCAACGCGAGACGTCGGGTTCTGAACAGGTCCTCCAGCAGAGCGATCATCTGGTCATCGACGACGGACCAGCTGGCGATGTCGTGCTCTATGAGTTGCCTAATGCGGTCCGGATCGAAACTCGTAGCCAATTGGCCAGAAACGGCGGTCCAGTACTGGGTGCCGGTGACCTCTTCGCGGTCATATCGCGGACGCTGGTTCCAGTACGCCGCCCAAAAGTCTTCCTCCGGGACGCCTCCGGTGGCCAATAGTGCATCCCTACCTTCTTGATTTTGATCTTTGGCGATCACTCCGAAGAGATCGAAGATCAGAGGGGATCCTCACTCCCAACGGGGATGTGGACGCTCGTACACATAAATCGCCGATTCATCGAGGAGCGGCCATCTTTTGCTTGCCAATAACCAAAAGGTTCCCTTAGTCTTTACTCAGACTTCATAAGTAATCCTTGTGTGCTGTCGGGTCCGCCTCTCCAACGTCCCGTCAAACACCAGCGCGCCAGCAGCATCTCTGCACGCCCTCCAAATCAAAGGAATCCGTCGCAATGAAATATTCTGTCCAGCTCTACAACGTACGCACCGCCGTCAAAGACGATCTCCCCGGCACCATCCGGCGCCTTGCAGAGATCGGCTATGACCAGATTGAGCCCTATGACTTTGTTGCCCGCGCTGATGAGTTCGCCCGTGCCTTTGCCGACAACGGCGTTTCTGCTCCGACGGGGCATGCACCGCTGCTGAGCCAGGACCAGGATGAGATCTTCGCCGCTGCGAAGGAACTGGGCATCAGCACGGTCATTGATCCGTACTTGCCTGCCGAGCACTGGCAGAACGCCGAGGACATCCAGGCCACCGCGGCCAAGCTCAACGCAGCAGCGAAGAAGGGTGCCGAATACGGCATCCGCGTCGGTTACCACAACCATCAATGGGAGGTGGAGTCCATCATCGAGGGCCAAACCGCCCTGGAGTACTTCGAGGGACTGCTGGATCCGGAACTGGTCCTGGAAGTCGACACCTACTGGGCCGCCGTTGGAGGCCAGGATCCCGTGGAGCTCCTGAAACGGCTGGGCACCCGGGTTGTGGCCGTTCACATCAAAGACGGTCCCGTGAATATGGACCTCCTTGCCCAAGTGGCCGCTGGGTAGGGGCAAATGGACATCTGGGGAGCTATCAATGCAGTCCCCGGTTTGGAGGTGGGCGTCGTTGAGTTCGACGATTACGCCGGAGACATCTTCGAAGCGATGGAGGCCTCATTGCGGTACCTGGAAACCGGCCCCGAAGCATGAGCGCCGCAACGCATCAGTCCACGCCGTACACCCGCCGGGGCCAGGTAGGCGTCACCGAAGCCCTCGCCAACCTCAAAAAATACGACTACCCGCCCTCACAAACCAGCTTCGACGCCGCCTTCAACCAGGACTAGCCCGTCATGGAAGACCGACAGCTTGCCCGCGTGCATTGATGGTTTTCCTGAATGAGCAGTGGAGCTTCACAAGTCAAACCACAACTACTTCCACCCCACCGGCGCTCAGTCGTTCAACCACTTGCGCAGGCACTGCCGCGTCAGTCACTAAAATGTCGATTGACTCCAACGGACAAACTGCGGCCATGGCCGACCGGGAAAACTTGCTGCTGTCAGCAACCAGAATGGTCCTTTTGGAGGCATCAATGATGGCTCGCTTAACGGCAGCATCCTGGAGATCGTGCGCCGTCACACCGTCCTCCAGGGATGCCCCGCACGGCGAAATGATGGCTGTGTCGAACCGAACCGAGCGGAGTGATGCCTCCGCCAGCGGCCCTGTAATCGATCCCTCATCATGGCGAACCGACCCGCCGGGTGTAATGAGATTGATGTTGGATTTTCCAAACAAGGCGCCGATCGCCTGGACTGAAAACGGCATCACAGTGAGCCTGGTGCCGACGAGGACACGGGCTATCTCAACGCAGGTCGTGCCGCTATCGAGGGCCACGGCCTCACCGCTTCGGACCAGTTTGGCAACCGCGGCCGCCAGAAGTTGTTTGGTTTCCGCCATTTCGATTTCCCTCATGGCGTACGGAAGCCCCTCTCCGAGCATCATCATGCTCACCGCACCGCCACGTGTTCGCCGTAGGACACCGGCCCTGGCAAGCTGTTCCAAGTCCCGGCGAATGGTCACTCCAGAAATGCCGAGCTGCTCGGACAGCCCGGCCACGTCGACCTTCCCATCCCTGTTCAGTCGCTCCAAAATGCGCTCGTGCCGCTTGGTTCCATTCATGATCAAATGATAACCCCGCTATGATCATATGAAAGCTTATGGCGTATATTAGCAACCTGGGTCTCCACACCGCGAGTCGCCGACCCTATTTGAAGGACTTCTAATGGCTGCATCTCTCAGCAACGCTTCCCCCCAACTGCTGCGGGCACGATTGGGTGTCTTCGGAGCATTCACCATCGTCGGCTTCCTCACGGCGATTTGGTTAGTAAACATCCCCGACATCCAGCAACGAACAGGAACTTCCCACGCTGTTCTCGGCGGACTGATCCTTTTGCTTGGTCTCGGTGCGCTCATCTCCATGCAATTTGCAGGGCTGCTGATCAGGCGCTTCGGCAGCAGAACTCCGACGCTGATGGGCCTTGGCCTTCTGCTGGTTTCAGTGAACCTTCCCGGCATGGCTTCAGACGCCCTGAGCTTGGGCATCGCACTCTTCATTTTTGGACTCGGTCACGGCCTGACGGACGTGGCGATGAACCAGCACGCCGTGGTGGTCGAGCGTGGGTACCGACGGCCCATCATGTCCGCCTTCCACGCGTTCTTCTCACTCGGCGGTGCCCTGGGCGCTGTAGCCGGGGCTGCTGGCCAATCGATCCACCTTCACGTGTCATGGATTCTACTGGGCGCCGCCCTGCTGGGTCTGGTTGGTACAGCTTGGTCGGCGTTTTCGATGCTTCCGAAGGCCAGTGAAGAGTTGCTCGATTTGGACCAAAACCCCGCGACCTCGGGCAAGACGGCCTCTTCAGACCATCCGGTGGCGCCCAAGCGCGGCCGAATGCTGGCACTGGCACTACTCGCGTTTTTGGTGCTGCTCTCCGAAGGTGCTGCTAATGATTGGAGTGCACTTCAGACCGTTGAGCGTTTGGGCGAACCGGAAGCGGCAGCTGCGTTGGCATACGGGGCTTTCGCTGCCGCGATGACCATTGGCCGACTCCTTGCTGACCGTATTTCACATGCGATCGGACCCGTCAAGGTCGTGAGATTCGGATCTCTCATTGCGGCAGCCGGAATGCTCGTAGTGGTGGCGTCTCCCTTTTATCCCCTGTCCCTCTTCGGTTGGCTGCTCTTCGGATTGGGACTCTCAGGGATCATTCCGCAGGTTTACACTGCGGCCGGGAGTATCGGCCGATCAGATGCCGGCAAGACACTCTCGCGCGTTGTGAGCTCCGGTTATGTCGGGCTTCTAGCGGGCCCCGCGATCATTGGATGGCTCGGCGGGATGCTCGGCCTGACCATTGCCTTCTTGGTGCCGTTCCTCTTCTGCGTCGTGGGAATTTTCCTGGCATCGACTGTGACTACGGACAACGAAAGTCCGGCAGAGCCGGCCCTCGCTGTGAGTAGGGACGCTCAAAGCTAGTTCGGTCCTGGCATTGGTTCCCGCCAGCTCTGCGATCCGGCGGGTGCTTACTCCGTCAATGCCTTCGCGAGCGAAAGCCTGCACGTTACCTGTTCTCCCAGGGGAAGGATTCAACACGCTTCAGCGCTTTCTGAATATCCTTGGCTCGCGATTCAAGTCCGAGATCCGCAAGGTGTCCCAAGCCGTAGGTGAGCCACTTCCGCCCGAATTCTCTCTGCTTCGGCGACAGGACGGGCTCCCTTGAAAGATCCAGAGCCCTTAAGACATGCTGGCGAGGCGTCGTCCACCCTTCGAACCATCCCTGGATCAGCTCTGCCACCACTTGGGCAATGATCTCCGCAATCATTTCATCGCCTCCCGGGGCGAGCCCTGCCAAGGTTCGGTTAGCACTATTATCTGCTCTGTTCTTGCGTCGTAGCGATTGTTGAGGCCGCAGCACAAGCCTTGGCAAACGACGGCCAGGTCTCACTAAATGCGATCGCGAAGCTAGCGGGCGTGGGGAACGCGACGCTCTACCGACACTTCCCGAACCGCGAGACGCTGATCCTGGAAGTCTATCGGCGGGAACTACGCCTGCTGGGTGAGGCAGCCGATGATTTGCTGCGCGGCTACGAAGCTGGCGAGGCGTTGGAACGCTGGGTGGCAGGTCTAGCTCGCTACGCCATGACGAAGCACGGTCTCACCGAGGCGTTAAGGGCTGTGACTGCTTCCGAGATATCAGACGACTCGCTGTTCGTCGAGACCTACCAGCCCATCGTCGCAGCTCTCGGGCGGCTGCTGTCCGCGGCGGAGGCTGCAGGCGCGGTGCGTGCGGGACTCAATCCGGACGATGTGATCCTCGCGCTCGCTGGTTTGTGGGAGATAGATCCGCGCACAGACTGGGAAGCGCGGGCAAGCACGCTCTACAGCTTGGTTTTCATGGGCCTGATGGCCCGCTAGGCGGCCTGATGCGGGTGCGTTTCGGCCTTGCACTCCGTCAGTGCAGCTGCTGCTGCCAGCCAGCGGGGACGCGTGAGGCTGGGCCCGGAACGCTTTGATCGAGCGGGTGATGCGCCGGCGGTTCAAGTTCCGGTCCGGCGAAAAATGCGGAGTCGGGATAGTTGAAGAACCAGTCCTCGCCCGGTTCGAAGCTGCGGATGACCGGGTGGCCGCTGGAATTCGCATGGGCTGTGGCGTGTTGCCCCGGAGAGTTGTCGCAGCAGCCGATGTGCCCACACTGGGCGCACCGGCGCAAATGCAGCCACCAGCCTCCGTTGGCCTCGCATTCAACACAACCAGGTCCGCTGGGTGGAATCGAAACGTCGATTCCTTGTTTTGCATTCATTGTGGCTTTCCCTCGAATTGGAGTGCCTTTAGACCACCCACTACTTTACGCCCCGGCCATTCCGCGCCGAAGGAAGGAATGGTGGCCGAGCGGCGACGGTCCCGTGGCCCTGGCTGTTGGCCTCGTCGTCAGCGCCGCCAACGGGCCGGATCCGCCTCCAGCGCGGCGCGGGCCCAGTGTCCCGTCTCCGCGGCCGCTTCGTAGGTGGATTGCAGGAACCGCAACAGCATCTTGTCGGGGTCCGACGCCGTGCGGACGTTCTCATACGGGAGGAGGTACAGCCTGCCGTCATTGTTGTAGGCGGCACCGTCGGCGTCGTTCACATATTCGGCGTAGCCGGCGGGCTCGGGATAAGAGTACGCATAGAAGGCTCCTTCGTCCCCTCCCCCGGGCCAAAACCCGCAGCTGGTTAGCTCGTGGGAGTAACCCTCCACCATGACCCAGTCGGCGCAGTTCGGGACTCCTCCGGGATGGGTGGGCGCGTCCCGCCCGGAGAAGCGCGCGTACGCCAGGTCCATGCCTCCCCAGAAGAAGTGGACGGGACTGGCCTTGCCCCTGAACCGGGACCTCAATTCATTCAGGACCCGGTCCGACTGGACCAATTGCCGCCAGAACAACTGGATAGCCTCCGGGTCGTAGGAGGCATGCTGATGGTCCTCGGCGAAGGGTATGGCCGGGTCCACTTCGTTCGGGATGCCGCGGATAGACGCCTCGATACCGAGCCGGCCCAAGGCTTCGAATACCTCGGAATGGAATTCGGCCACCGGCTTGGCTTCGAGGACGACGAATGCTGAAGCTCCGTTGCTGGAGCGTACGTGCAGCCGGTGTTCAAGGAAATCGAATTCGATGTCGTAGGCGCCGCGGCCGTACGGGATCATTGATGTCGTCAGTCCGCGCGGCGTGACGTATAGCGTCACCTGCCACCAGTGGTTCAGCATCGGGGCGTGCGCCATGCGGATTTTTCCGATGATCTGGGTCCACATGTGCACGGTCTCCCGGGTCGGGGTCCAATCATCGACCCGAAGCTGGGGCCATCCAGGGTGAGCCATCCGGCCTCCAAACTGGTCCATCGCGGGCCCTTCCGCCGTCGCGGACCGGTCCGTCGCGTGCCGCCGTCAACGGCGCCTCATCCATAGTCTCCGTGGCGACAATTCTGCCACCTTTACCGCCAGAACCACCTGGGTTCGCTGCTCCTGTTCAAGGAGCCCGTGCGCATCCAGGAGGACCGCATTGTGGCGGAACGCCTCCGGCGTGCCGGCAGCGTGGTGGTGGCGACGGACACCTTGAGGGTCATCACCTCCAGCCGCCTGCAAGGCAGGGCACCTCACGGGTCCGCCAGTAACCTCCGCGGCTTTGGCGACGCTTTGGCCATGCCTCCGGACGCAGCGGCAAGCAGCGCCACGAGCTAGTCTTGATGTCCCCTATCGCTCTGGCCGGCGTGCCGGAGCAGAGCCAACGCCTGCGTAAGCGATATGTCCACCCGGGTGACGAGCAGCGCTGTCAGCAAGGCTGCGGCAACGTGCGTGTCCAGCATCAAATCCGGGGAGTGCCCGGACGCAACGGACGGCGTCGCGGTGAGTTGCCCAAGCTGCCATCCCGTCGCTGCATGCTGATGTTGGGCAGGCGCGACAACCGAGAAGGTCCCGGAGAGCCGGTCGAAGGCGAGATGCAGAACCTGCTGGGCCAGGCCGCAGAGAACGAGCAATAGCCAATTCGGTAGGTTTATCCGGGCGAGCAGCGAAGCGCACATACTCATCAGAGCCGTCAGCGCGATCAGCACCGGAACCCCGGGAGACACGCCACCCGAGACCAGGTGGGCGACCAGGCCGAGTCCGACTGCCGCCGGTCCGAATTCCCACCCCGGGAATCTCGGACGCCGACGGGATCTCTGCTCATCCACGCTGCTCTCTCCCTTCCATCGTTGGACGGGTTCTGCTCTCCTTCATGGTGCCGCCGTTTCGCACCGGAAGGAAGGCTTTCCGGGGATCCACATTGCGGTCCCCTGCGCCACCCGCTTTACGGGCGGTTGACTGCCAAACACGAGGACGACGGCAAGGCCGGGGACATCGAATGGAATTTCGAGAAGTTCCTCATCGCCCCTGGTGGTGAAATTGTGAAGCGCATTCGGCCACGGGTCCGCCCGTCCGGTCCGGAGTTCCTGGACGTCGTCGAGGGGAATCTGCCTCCGCGGTGAATTGGCTTGTCCCGTCCTTTGCCTCGTGCGGCACTTCCCATCCGGCAAAATGTGACACCATTTGCTCCATGGTTCGTAAAGTTGCATACCAAGGAGAGCCCGGCGCTAACTCCAACATCGCCTGCCTACAGATGTTCCCCGACATGGAGCCAGTACCGTGCCCCAGCTTCGAAGATGCTTTCGAAGTAGTGAAATCCGGCGAAGCGGACCTCGCCATGATTCCGATTGAGAACTCCATCGCCGGGCGGGTTGCGGATATCCATGTCCTCCTGCCTGAATCCGGATTGCAGATTGTCGGCGAACATTTTCTCAGGATCCGATTCCACTTGCTGGGCATACCCGGAAGCACGCTCGAACAGGCGCAAGAAGTGCACAGCCACGTTCATGCCCTCGGCCAATGCAGGAAGCTGATCCGGTCAATGGGGCTGAAACCAGTTGTTGCCGGCGACACGGCTGGGTCCGCACGGGAGGTCCGCGACTGGAATGACGCTTCCAAGGTCTCGCTGGCGCCTCCGCTCGCGGCCCAGATGTACGGGCTGGATGTCTTGGCAGAAGACGTCGAGGACGACGCCACCAACACGACCCGGTTTGTCGCCCTGTCCCGGGAGCGACGGCAGCAAACACGCGACGAGTTGCCCGGGCCTGTGATTACCAGCTTCGTCTTCCGGGTGAGGAACGTACCCTCGGCCCTGTACAAAGCTCTGGGTGGTTTTGCAACGAACGGCGTGAACATGACGCGCCTGGAAAGCTACATGGTGGGCAACGAGTTTGCTGCGACTACGTTCATGGCAGACGTTGAAGGGCACCCATCCGACACGCCCGTGCGCCTTGCGCTCGAGGAGCTGGAGTTCTTCACCGATGAGGTCAGGGTCCTCGGCGTATATGCTGCTGCTCCTTACCGAAGCCTGGGCTTCACCGATTCCGGCAATCCAGCCACAACGTCTGCCGGCACCCCAAAGACCACTTTGTCGCTTTAGTGGCTCCCTCGTACGCCGGCGAGTGCGAGTCCAGCTGCCATCCGCACGGGCGCACCGTGCTGGACGACGTGCGCGTAATCGGTGAACACGATGGCATTGCCCGAGGAGCTTTCCAGCAGGGAATCAAGTCCCAATGCGAGGGACTGCCGGAAGACGGTCCGGCGCTCCGAATCCACCACCGGACCGATGAGCACAACATGGGAGACGAGCTCAGGGCGCCGGACGGCCAGTTCTGTGGCGAATTGCGTCCCCATCGAATGCCCGACCACGACGACGGGACCGGCGCCTATCGCTTCGAGCGGCTATGGGTTTCCCGGGTGGCGCTGTCTCTGTCCCAGGGTGGCGAGGGCGGCGCGGACCGAAGGGCCGGGGGCCCGTAAAGCTTGCTATTGATGCCGTCGGATGTAGGATTCCGGATCCAGGTCGTGGCCAGTGATCCCTCCCGCGTGGCCCGCTTCGAAGGCGCAGAAGGCCAATCCGATCGCGTGCCGGAGGTCCAAGCTGGCATGGAGACGAAAATCGCTCAGTCCCTCGCGCTCTTCCTCCGCCATGTGGTCACCATTCACTTCATTCACCTGCGCCACTGCGTGCCACCATTCCGCAGAGCCGGTTTCGTGGGCGCCTACGGTTGTGATCGCGTCCCGGATCTCGTTGTGGTCATGAATCGCGTCGCTCGTCTCGTCCTCCGGCGAGTCCTTGCCGCCGGCTCCCTCGCCCAACGAAAGCAACTCCGGATAGAACAACAGCTCTTCAGCCCTCGCATGGACCTCGAGGAGGATGCGTAGCCGAGACCAGACCGCATCGAGGTCCGAAGCCGACGCGTCATGCATCTCTTCCAGGACCGCAAACATACGACGCTGCTCGTGATGATCGTTGAGAATCACATCGGTTATATCCATAGCCTGTTCCTTTCAGTACCGTTCAGATAGTCCTGACTGCATGCCAGGTAAGGTCGGGAATTCCTTGGATGGGCCAGATGGAACGACGACGCGCGCCCATTTCAGTAAGTATACTTACCATATTCTACTGCGCCCGAAACTCCCGGCCTCACCTGCGGGGAGTCAGCGCAGCAGAGTTTTTCAAGGCACGAGCCGTCGAACCAAGCCGGTCGAGAAACTCACCCGGACCGGGCCCCGCCGGCCTGGGACCGGACACGAATTCAATCGCAAGCAAGGTCTCCTGGATCCGGCCAGGCGATGCTTGATAAGCAGGACCTGAGCAACAAGTCGACAAAGGGATGACCATCATGACCTCGAACCACGCGACACCCGAAATACCCGATCCGCAGCCCGACGGCCCCCCGCCCCCTGCAACCGCCTCCCCGCCAACCGGCGCACCGCAGGGCGCTTCCGCTGCCCCAAAACCTAGAACCACCCGTGCCGGAGTTGTTTGGGCCGCAGTCGTCGTTGCCTTGCTCGCGCTGATATTGCTGATCATCTTCATCCTGCAGAACCAGCAGCCAGTCAACGTCTTTTTCCTCGGGCTAGCGGGCACGGTCTCCTTGGGCATGGCGTTGTTCATTGCGGCAGTCGCCGGAGGCGTTCTGGTAGCCGCAGCTGGTGCAGCAAGGATCATTCAGCTCCGGTCCGACGCCCGCAAAATACGAAGAACACAGCACAAGTCGAATTCAGCCTGAGTCCCGGCGCACGATCAGATGCAGGAAAGCCGGAGGCCGGAGAGGGTCCTCAGGTCACCGCTTCTGGAGACGGAAAGGGCTTTCAGCCCTCGCGGCCGGCGCTATATATCGTCCTTGCAGGCCGCCCGCTGGCCGCGTCCTCATCCGCGGATCCCCCGCGCTCCCCCGATTCCGTGGTGCTCGCCACCATCAGGGTCGGACGCAGAGGTAAAGTGGATTCCGGATGAATTGAGGATAAGGGTGGCAGAAGACCAGCCGTTGGATCAGGCCCATGATCCCTCCCACGAGCTTGCCGGTGCCCGGGTGCAGCGGGTGTTCTACATCATCAATGCCGGGCCGTTCGTTTCATCTCCGGAATTCAGCACCAGAGACCAGGCCGTGGCGTATGCACGTGAACGAAGTGCGTCCGGTGAGTTCGGGGACGTGGTTCCCGCGGCGGTTGAGGTCGAAGTCCGTGCCGAATACCGGCTCAGCTCCGGCAGGACCACCCAACGCGCAGTGGAAACATTCACTGTCACCGCCTGACCTCCCGTGGCTGCGGTGCCGGGAGGACCGGCAGTGGTGCCGGCCGCCGTCGGACTGCTTGGTCCGGAAAGAGATGTTCCCGCCCGGGATCCCATTCCTCTGGACGGGTAGGGCCAGTCGCGCCTAGGCTGGTGGTGTTGCCCCGGACCCCGGCAGCGCGTCATCAGCGCACCGAGGAGGCAGCCACTTGCCCTTGACCAACCAGCCTTCACCGTCCGTGCCCGCGGTCACGATCCCGCCCCGACCGGCCCCGCCCAGGACCCGGATCAACAAGGTCACCAGCAGCTATGCGGGCCTCCTGAAAACCGTCCGGGACGCCGGGATGCTCCGGCGGTGCCGACGCTACTACCTCCTCCTGCTGGCGATCCTGGTAGTGGTGGGGACAGGGATCTGGGCGGCGTTCTTCCTCCTGGGCAACTCCTGGCTTCAGCTGGCCGTAGCAGGCGCCCTCGGCGTCGTCTTCACACAATTCGCCTTCCTCGGCCATGAAGCTGCCCATCAGCAAGTGTTTGCGTCCCGGCCCGCGAACAAGTGGACTGCACGGCTCATTGCCACCCTGGTTGTAGGCATGAGTTACGCGTACTGGACCGACAAGCACTCACGGCACCACGCCCGGCCGAACATGGTCAATCAAGACCCGGACATTGCACAGGGTGCCGTCATCTTCCACAACGAACTGCCAAGCAGACGCGGAAGACTCGGCCGGGCCCTCGGCAAGCACCAAGGCTACGTGCTCTTCCCTCTGCTCTTGTTCCTCGGATGGACGCTGCATATTGACTCGTTGAAGTACTTGCTCCGACGGGGGCCGGTGAAGTACCGGTGGCTTGAAATGGCCCTGCTGGGTCTGCGCTTCGGAGCCTACGCCGGCCTGCTTTTCCTCGTCCTCTCCCCCGCCATCGCCGTTGCATTCATCGTCGTGCAGATCGCCGTGTTCGGACTGTACATGGGCGGAAGTTTCGCGCCGAATCACAAGGGGATGCCGATCCTGCCCGAAAACAGCCGGGTGGACTTCCTGACGCGCCAGGTGGTCACGTCCCGCAACATCGCCGGGGGACGATTCGTCACCTTGCTCATGGGCGGCCTTAACCACCAGATAGAACACCACTTGTTCCCGGATATGCCCCGCCCGCACCTGCGAGAGGTCCGCCAACTGGTCAAGGCCCACTGCGATGCCGAGGGGATCGCCTACACCGAAACGGGGCTGCTGCACTCGTACGCAATAGTGATCCGCTACCTCAACAAGGTCGGACTCACGGCAGCGAACCCGTTCACCTGTCCCCTCGCGGACCAATTCCGGCGATAACCGGCGCACACGCGGACCGGATCATCCTCAAGGAAAGCGTCACGTTGCCACTCAGGCACCAGTCTTCCGATGACCTGACACAGAGCCGTCAGGAAGACCACGATGCTTGCCTCTCGCCGCGGAAGGAGGCGAGACCTACTGTGGAGCTATGGACGCCACAGGAGCTCACGCCTTTGCGATTCCGCCGGTATCAGTTCACCGCCCCACGACTGCCGTTGAAGACGTCGTCACTCTCGTGACCGGCGTCTGGCTTCTCACCGGAACCTATGTTGACGGCTGGGCGCATAACAACCTCCGTGACCTCGAGACGTTCTTCACTCCGTGGCACGCGATCCTCTACTCTGGCTTCGCGGCGTGCGCCCTCTGGATCGCCGCCCTGACCTGGCGCCGGCGCGCGCCCGGCGCGCGGTGGAGGGAAGCGATCCCCGCCGGCTATGGAGCCGCGGCAGCCGGGGTCGTCCTCTTCCTCATCTCCGGGGCGGCCGACTTCGCCTGGCATTCGGTGTTCGGCATTGAGCAGGGCCTCAAGGCGCTATTCAGCCCCTCCCATCTGGGGCTCGCCACCGGCGGCTTCCTCATTCTCAGCGCGCCGTTCTCCTCAGCATGGCACTCACCCCAGCGGTCATGGCCGCGGCTGATGCCCGCCGTCGTGAGCGCCATGCTCTCCGGGATGGTTGCGGCGTTCATCCTGCAGGAGTTCGCGGTCTTCGCACGCCATGGGCTCATCCAGACATACACGGGCACTGCCGGGACGCCGCCCGCGGTGACGATTCCGACGTCGTCGAGCATCATGGTCTCTTTGGCATCGTTCTTCGTCTCAACGGCCGTGCTCTTCGTGCCCGTCCTCTTGCTGTCGCTGCGCTGGCGCCTGCACGCCGTGGTACCCGCGGCCATGGCACTGCTCCCCTCCGTAGCACTGCAGATCATGGTCGCGCTGCGGGACGCCTGGCTCGTGCCGGTGGCCCTCGTTGGTGCTGTCCTTGTTGGAGTGGTGTGGGCGGTGGTGCGACCCAAGCCGGACCGTCACGCAAGGCTCATGACCGCGATAGGCCTCTCCCCCGTCGTGTTCTGGGCCCCGTACTTCGCCGGTGTGGCGCTCCACGACGGCGCACTTAGCTTCTCCCCTGAACTTTGGGGCGGGACGCTCGCATGGACCGGACTCGAAATGCTCGCCTTCGCCGCGCTCACGGTCAGGGTGCGAGCCACAACAGGCACCAGCCCAGTTTCACCAGCCCGCTGACTTGTCAGCAGCGCCAACCATGTTGCAGGGCTGATGTCCCCTCACTGACGGAATTCGAGAGCGTCAAGCAGTCGCTTCACCGAGCCGCCGAGGTTCCACTCGGTAGCGAGACGCTCGAGCTCAGTGCGCGAGTCTCCGACGACGGGATGCAAGCGCGCTCCGGCCTCTTCGAGAGTGGGCAGTGCGAGGTCGCGCACGACTTTCACAACAACGGGCGCAACCGTCAGATAATCCTCGGAGGCGGCCAGTTTCGACCTCACGGGCGCGGACAGCCCGCTGTCTGGATCGATCGCGGCCGCGAGCAACGCGTCGAGCGTGCCGAACGTCGCGAGCAACGACGCCGCCGTCTTTTCGCCGATCCCTGCGACGCCCGGCAGCCCGTCGGAGGCGTCGCCGCGCAGCGTCGCGAAGTCGGCGTACTGCACGGGCAACACACGATACTTGCTGACGACGACGGCATCGGTCACGATCTCGAGGTTCTTCATGCCTCTCGCCGTGTAGATGACCCGCACCTGGCGGGCGTCGTTGACCACCTGGAACAGATCGCGGTCGCCCGTCACGACGTCGACAGGAAGCTCCGCGTGACTGGCGTAGGTTCCGATGACATCGTCGGCTTCATGCGAGGCAGCCCCGACGACGGCGATACCCGCGAGGCCGAGCACCCGCCGGATCATGGGGACCTGCACCTGCAGCGCGTCCGGCACCACTTCGACGTCGGGCGCACCCTCTACCGCCTCCGCGACCCGATGCGACTTGTAAGTCGGGATGAGGTCCACCCGCCACTGCGGACGCCAGTCCTCGTCCCAGCACGCCACCAGATGCGTGGCCCCGTAGTCGGTGGCGAGCCGCGCGATCATGTCCAGCAGGCCGCGAACGGCGTTCACCGGGGTGCCGTCGGCGCGGCGGATCGAATCGGGCACGCCGAAGAAGGCGCGAAAGTAGAGCGAGGCCGTATCGAGGAGCATCAGGCGCTGAGGCATAACCGATCCTTACATCCACAAACCCTGATTCGGTGATTCGCCCCGCCACCCAGGCCAGCCGTGTGTCAGCCCGGCGGAGGAAAGTGGCAACTCCCCCGGATATTTTCCATCACGGTTCCACGTCCGCATCGGCGGCCCAGTGGAACCAGGAGTAAAATTTAGCCCTGCTACGGCGCGGTGGTCCAATCCCACCTCGAGGCACAAGTCGCCACCCGCCGGCTGCTGACCGCGCCGCAAGCAGGTGGCACGGGTGCGCGCGAAGCGGTGACAGGAGGGAGCATGGCGCAATCAATCGAGCAGCGGGTCGCCCGGGCGGCTCAGGAGGCATTGCAGGTCCACGGTTACGTCGCGCCGGTCGACGTGCTCGTGGGAATGGGCTGGCTGCAGCCGGTGCACCGAGACCACTGGCGCCAGGGACGCATACCCTATCTCGAACAGGTGGTGCCGGTCGACTTGGGCAAGGTCTCAACAGCGATGCGGGCATCGCATCGCTGGGCCGATGGACAGCGATTGCAGCCCAGCGAGACCAGCTACGTCGCCCGGACCCGCGACCGCAAGACCCTGCAGTTCTCCGCCAGCGGCAGCCCGTCCATCGAACGCGGATACCGTACGCACTGGCTCTCCCCGACACTGTCAGCGGCCGAACGCGCGCGCGTCCAGGAGCAGGCCAGCCGGCCGCCGGACCTCGTCGTCGTCTCTCCGCTGAAGGACTGGACATGCACGGGGTGCGGCGGGCACGGGGACTTGCTGCTAATGGAAGACGAAGCGCCGCTGTGCATGACGTGCGCCGATCTCGACCACCTCACTTACCTGCCCGCCGGTAATACCACTCTCACGCGCCGGGCACGCAAGGCCAGCGGCCTGTCGGCCATAGTAGTGCGCTTCAGCCGGTCCCGACGGCGCTACGAGCGACAAGGCGCCCTCGTCGAGGAGCAGGCGCTGGTGGATGCCGAGGCATCGTGCCTGGCGGACGCGGAGGCGCGCATCCGCCGTCGAGCTCGCGATGAGGAGCGGCGCCGCGAGGCTGACAGCCAGCTCGCGGACCGGATGGCTGCCGAGATCAGCCGACTGCTACCTGGATGTCCCCCTCAGCGTGCCGCCGCGATCGCCGCACACACCGCGGCACGGGGCAGCGGCCGGGTCGGACGCACCGCCGAGGGACAGCGCCTTGACCAACAGACTCTGGACTTGGCGGTCGTGGCCTCCATTCGCCACCAAGACACCGACTACGACGCACTTCTCATGGCGGGCGTGCCGCGGGACAGGGCCCGCGAGGGGGTCCGTGAAAAAGTGAGCGAGGTGCTCAACCTCTGGCGTCGGGGCTGAGACCGTTAAACGGCACACCCCTTCACCCACGCGGTCACGCCACCCACCCACAAGCGCCTTACCGCCAACACGTCGCCTTGCGGAGTAGCAGCCGGGACTTACTCCGCGGCCCTGGGGATTCCTACCAAGATTGCGGCGAGGTCATGACGGAACGTTTCGGGTTCATGGGTGACAGGCAGGTCAACAGTGTCTTCGGCCGCGTCGAGAGACCCGACTGAGTCCGGCGTCAATGACTCGAAGACTGTGGTGAGGTCGTCTTGTGCGGGTCCGTGGTCGGCGACGAGTTCGAAGGTTTTGCGGTCGGCTGCGTCGATGTGCAGGCTCTCGATGAGGACGCGGGCGATCTGGTCCCTGGCGATGACGCCGTCGGCGGGTGAGCCGGATTGTCGCCTGTCGCCCTGGAGCATGACGATCTTCCGCTGGCCGGGTTGGTGGTAGTCGAACCAGCCGGGCCGCACGATCGTGTAGGGGTTGGCGCTGGCGCGGACAAGCCGCTCGCTGCGCAGCTTCCATTGGGCGTAGGCAACACCGGGCCGGGTGGTGCCGATAGCAGTCATGAGGGCGATGCGTGCCCGGCGGCCGCCCAATGCGCGGAGGACGTTCGCGACGCCTGCATAGTCGTTATCCCGCACGTCCCGTTCGCTGGTCGTGGATCCGTGGGTGAACACGATCGCGTCGACTCCCTCGACAGCCGGGCCGAGAGTATCTGGACGAGTCAGATCCCCGATCACCAGGTCCACCCCTTCGGGAAGAAGGCGGGCGGCGCGTGCCCGGTCACGCACGAGCGCCCTGACCGCGTAACCCTGCCGCTGTGCTTCGGCCACGGCGTGGCGGCCGATGCTGCCCGTAGCACCGACGATCAGGACGGTGGACGGACGGTGGTTCATTTCTTCTCCTTGACCGCTACCTGTGTCGTGTCGCGCTGGGTGGCGGCCCAGCTGGCGAGGACTTTCAGGGCATCCTCGGAGGGTGTCCCGGGGTCCGCCGTGTAGACGTTGATACGCAGTCCAGGGTCTGCGGGGAGTTCCAACGCTTCAAAGCTAAGATCCAGGTCGCCGACGATCGGGTGGTGGAGGCGCTTGCGGCCGGCGCGGTGGTACTTCACATCGTGACGGGCCCAGCGGGTGCGGAACTCTTCGCTGCGGGTGGAGAGTTCACCGATCAGGTCCGTGAGGTCCTTGTCGTACGGGTTCTTCCCGGCTGTGGAGCGCAGGACCGCGACGATGTCATCCGCTGCGCGTTCCCAGTCGGCGAAGAATTCCCGTGCTTTCGGGTTCAGGAAGGTGAAGCGTGCGCTGTTCGGCGGGCCGGTCACCTCTGCCATCATGTCCAGATAGAGGGCACGGCCCAGTTCGTTGGCGGCGAGGACATCCCCGCGGTCGTTGCGGACCCAGGCCGGTGCAGCCGTGATCGCCTCGATGACGCGTTGCACGCTCGGCCGCACTGTCTGCGGGCTGTGCCGGCGCCGCACCCGGGGGGAGGCGGTGGCTGCGCGAGCCAGGTCAAAGAGGTGGGCCGTTTCGGCGTCGTCGAGCTTCAGCGCGCGCCCGAGGGCTTCAAGGACACTGTCCGAGGCACCGGAGAGGTTCCCCCGCTCAAGGCGTATGTAATAGTCGATGCTCATCCCGGCGAGCATTGCCACTTCCTCGCGGCGCAGCCCGGCAACCCGCCGGTTGCCGCCGTAGGCCGGCAGCCCGGCCTCATCGGGGGTGATCCGTGCGCGGCGGGAGGTCAGGAACTTCCGCACGTCCTCGCAGTGTGTCATGCCATCCACGCTACGCGCGGTCGACTGGACGAGGGAGGCACTGGCATTACCCGGAACGGCCGTGACTCCCGGCCCGTACGGAATCAAGGTTGCATGGAAAGCATGAAACCTGCACCCGCAACAGCCTCCCATCCGGGAGCGATCCTGGCGATCATCCTCCTCAGCTTCTTCATGATCCTCCTGGACAACTCGGTCATCTTCACTGCCCTGCCGAGCCTGCAGGCAGAGCTGCGGCTGAGCACCGGTGAGCTCTCCTGGGTTCAGGATGCGTACACGCTGGTCTTCGGCGGCCTGCTGCTGCTCGGAGCCCGGGCAGGAGACCTGCTCGGCCGCCGGCGGGTTTTCGTGTTCGGGCTGGTGGTGTTCTCGATCGCGTCGCTGCTGATCGGCGTCGCGCCGGCGGGCTGGTGGGCGATCGCCGGTCGCGCCGTGCAGGGTATCGGGGCGGCGATCGTCGCGCCCGCTTCACTCTCGCTGCTCACCGCGAGCTTCCCGGAAGGCCGTGAGCGCACCCGGGCCGTGGCCTTGTACGGCGCCACCGCAGGGATCGGCGCCAGCCTTGGGCTGGTCATCGGCGGGGCGCTTGCCCACTGGATCTCCTGGCGGGCAGGGTTCTTCGTCAACGTACCCATCGGCGCCGAGATGATCGCACTCGCGCCGCGCTTCATCCCGGAATCAGGCCGGGACCGCGGCCGCTTCGACGCATTCGGCGCGCTCAGCGCCACCCTCAGTGTCGGCGCTCTCGTGTTCGGCATCATCAACACCACCGACGCCGGCTGGAACTCGCCGGTCACGCTCACCGCCGTCAGCGCCGGCGTCGTACTCCTCACCGCGTTCGTGCTGATCGAACGCACGGCGGCCCAGCCCATCATGCCACTGCGCCTGTTCCGGAGCCGCCGCCGCACCGGCGCCTACGTCGCCCGCTTCCTCTACCTGGGGGCCATGATCGCGTTCTTTTTCTTTACCACCCAGTTCATGCAGGAAGTGCTTGGCTTCGACCCCCTGCAGGCCGGTCTCGGGTTCCTGCCGATGACGGCAGTGAACTCCGCCGTCGCGATGAGCATCCCGCGGCTCATCGGCCGGTTCCCGGGTTCCATTCCGCTCGTGGCCGGCATCCTGATCACTCTTGCCGGGATGTTCTGGCTCAGCCGGGTCGGCGTCGACTCCGCATACCTGACCGGGGTGGCCCTGCCGATGGTCCTCATCGGCGCGGGACAGGGTCTCGCGTTTGCGCCTCTGACCTCCTTCGGCATCATCGGAGCCCCCGCGTCCGACGCCGGCGCGGCATCAGGCCTGGTGAACACCTTCCACCAAGTGGGCATCTGCCTCGGGCTCGGCATCGCGGTCGCTGCCGCAGCGACCGTCCCGACCACGGGGCCCGCCGCCGCGCACCTGGCCGCGCAGGTCAGTACCGCCCTCACGACGGGCAGCATTTTCCTGCTCCTGGCCCTGACCGTCACCGCGGCCCTCATCCTTCCCGCGGACCTAGCCGCCCGCCGCACCAGGACACCCCGAGAGCCCGCCGCTGCGCCGCAGCTCGAAGCCGCCCGCTGAACCTCCCGACCGCCCGCTTGAAAGGGGTACTGACATGCACTCCCACATCTCCACACATCTGCATACCGTGAAAGGCATGGACATGGAACTTACTCTCAATAACGGCGTCACGATGCCCGCCATCGGGCTCGGCGTCTTCCAAAGCGCTCCCGAGCAGACGACGGCGGCCGTCGAGGCCGCGCTTGCCACCGGCTACCGGCACATCGACACCGCCGCCGCGTACGGCAACGAGCGGGAAGTCGGCGACGGCATCCGCCGTTCCGGCCTGAACCGCTCCGAGGTCTTCATCGAGACCAAGGTCTGGGTGAGCGACTACGGCTATGACCACACGCTGCACGCCTGGGACAAAGCGACAGGCAAGCTCGGCGTCGACTACCTTGACCTGCTCATCCTGCACCAGCCAGCCCCGGACCGCTTCGAAAAAACCATGGCGGCATACAAGGCGCTGGAGGCCCTGCTCGCCGACAGGCGGGTGCGGGCGATCGGCGTCAGCAACTTCATGCCGCACCACCTGACGCAACTGCTCGACGCGACCGACGTCGTCCCGGCCGTGAACCAGATCGAACTTCACCCCTATTTCACCCAGCCGGACGTCCAGGCTGCCGACGCCGAACACGGGATCCTCACCCAGGCCTGGTCACCGATCGGAGGGATCACCTTCTACCCCGGCTGGGGCGAAGAGAGGCGGAACGTCATGGAAGACCCGGTCATTGGCGCCATCGCAGCGACCCAGGGCAAGAGTCCGGCCCAGGTCATGCTCCGCTGGCACCTCCAGCAGGGCCGATCAGCCATCCCGAAATCGACCAACCCGGCCCGCATCGCCGAAAACTTCGACGTCTTTGACTTCGAGCTCAGCACCGACGAACTCGCCGCGATCGACGCGCTCGACAGCGGCAATCGCAACGGGCCGGACCCGGACCAAGCCCGGCCGGAGCGCTTTGCCATGGTCATCCCCGAAGCCTGAGACCCCAAGACCTGAGACAAAGAGAAGGAACAGCATGGAATACCGATCCCTTGGCCGCACAGGCGTGCAGCTCAGTCCCTTGTGCCTTGGCGCGATGATGTTTGGCCCCTGGGGCAACAACGACCGCACGGACGCCACCCGCATCATCCACCGCGCCATCGACGCCGGCATCAACTTCATCGACACCGCCGACGTCTACTCCGGCGGGGTATCCGAGGAGATCGTCGGGCAGGCACTGGAAGGCCGCCGCGAGGACGTGTTCCTTGCTACGAAGTTCTTCATGCCCATGAGCGAGGATCCCAACCAGCGCGGCGGCTCCCGTCGCTGGATCATCCGCGAGGTCGAAAACTCCCTCCGCCGCCTGGACACCGACTACATCGACCTCTACCAGGTCCATCGGCCCAGCCCGGACACCGACGTCGAGGAAACCCTCGGCGCGCTCACCGACCTCGTCCGCCAGGGCAAAGTCCGCTACATCGGTTCCTCCTCCTACTCCGGATCCCAGATCGTCGAAGCCCAGTGGGCATCCCGGGAACGGAACCTGGAGCGGTTCGTCACTGAGCAACCGCCGTATTCGATCCTGGTCCGCGGGATCGAAGAAGACATACTTCCAACGGCGCAACGCCACGGCATGGGCACCCTGACCTACAGTCCGCTCAGCGGCGGTTGGCTTTCAGGACGCTGGCGCAAAAACTCCGCTTCCACCCCCACCTCATCCGCGCGTCCGAATGCCCGCTTCGACATGAGCAGCCCGGCGAACCAGCGAAAACTCGACATCGTCGAAGAACTCGCCCAGCTCGCTGAACAATCCGGTATGACGCTCATCGAGCTGGCCATCGCGTTCGTGATCAACCACCCAGGCGTCACGGCCGCGATTGTCGGACCGCGCACCATGGAACAGCTCGAGTCCTACCTGCCTGCCGCTGACATCACACTGAGCACCGATGTGCTGGACCGCATCGACCAACTCATCGCACCCGGCGTGACCGTCAATCCTGACGACAACAGCTATGGAGCCCACGAACTGACACCACTGGCACGACGACGGTGATGTGCATGACCCTGCACGATCGTAGAAACGGCTGCTTCAGAGGCCGCCGAGAAGGGGCCGAACCGCCCCTCAACGGCCCACCGGGTTTCTTCTTCTATCAAATCGGCGTTGATCCGTGCGCCGGTCATCACGCCCTCGGCCGCGGCGGTGATTACTTGGGCCATCAAATTTGAGACATTGCCCGCTGCATACACGCCCTGGACGGCAGTCGCACCCGTAGCATCGGTCTCGATAAACCGCCCCACGCCCATGGGGTGCACCTGGGTACTTAGCCCGAGTGATTCCAGCAGCGCGGACCTGGCCTCCATCCGTGTACCGACAGCCAGGGCCTGTATGTCGAACGAGGAGCCCTGGCGGAGCGTGAGACCCGTGAGGACCCCGTTGACAGCGTCCACTGAGGCCACTGCGCCGTCGACGACTGTTACGGACCGGGCACTGAGCTTGTCCCACTCTTCCTCGGTGGGTTCCACGGTGTCATTGCGGAAAAGGGTGATATTCGGGGACCACTGTCTGAACAACAGTGCCTGATGGACAGACATCGGACCGGTGCCCAGCACTCCAATCCGTATCCCGCGGATCTCCCAGCCATGGCAGTAAGGGCAGTGCACAACACCCTTTCCCCATTGCTCCTGCAGTCCGTCGATGGGAGGCAGCCCGTCGGTCAAACCAGTGGTCACCAGCAGGCGCCTGCCGGAGAATCGGCGGGCGTCTCCCAGGATCACCTCGAATCCATCGGTGGTCCGCCGTGCCGAAACGGCTTCGCCGTCAATGATCTTTGCTCCGTAGGAGAGGACTTCGCTGCGTCCGATGGAGAGGAGTTCCCGCGGACTCATACCGTCCCTCGAAAGATAACCGTGCACCCCAGTCGCGGGTGCGTTTCGTGGTGCTCCGGAATCGATGACCAGCACCGAGCGCAGCGCGCGGCTCAGCGTCGTGGCCGCGCTGAGCCCCGCAGCGCCGCCCCCGATAATCACAACGTCATACCGTGTGGTGTCCATAATGACTTGCCCTTCGTCGTGTCCTGAAAGTCCGCCGTCAGTGTCCTTGGGTGGTACCACCAGCTTTCATCCCATGCGGCGAAGATGGCAAACCAGGTTGCTGTTATGGCAAACTGCGGGTATGGCAAATGAGCTTGATGATGTTCTCGGGGCTGTCGGGCCCCGGCTTCGTGCACTCCGGACGGAGCGGGATCTCACCCTCGGAGAGGTGTCCTCTGCATCCGGAGTGTCGGTGAGTACCCTGTCCCGCCTGGAATCCGGCCAACGCAGGCCAAACCTCGAAATTCTGCTGCCCCTAGCGAGGTTGTACGGTGTTCCTCTCGATGATCTGGTGGGCGCCCCGCCCACCGGGGATCCGAGAATTCACCTGCGTCCGATCACCCATGGCGGCATGACGGCTGTTCCCCTCACGCGCCGGCCGGGTGGTTTGCAGGCCTTCAAGATGGTGCTCGCCGGTGATGCCCGCGGTGCCGAGCCCGATCCGCGAGTTCACGAAGGCTACGAATGGCTCTACATCCTCAACGGACGGCTGCGACTGGTGCTGGGCGACAATGACTTTGAACTCCGTGCCGGCGAAGCCGCGGAATTCGACACCCGCACACCGCACTGGTTCGCCAGCGCCGACGGGAAACCCGTCGAATTCATCAGTTTGTTTGGACAGCAGGGCGAACGGATGCACGTACGCGCCCGCCCCAAGCCCGCATAGCGACAGAGGCGCGGTCCGCCAGGCAGTCGCTCTCCGAAACCTTCACCGAGCTGATTCTCCCCGCCGGAGATAATGGCAGTGCTCAGAGCCATTCATCGCGCCGCCCCCTTAGTTTACAAATGCTAAACATCGGTTGCACACTGCGGCTACAAACGGTGCGCCTGCCTAGACAGCAGGTAGCTCGACCGTGCAAACGCACATATTCAGGTCGGTCATGGTCCCCTAGTCTCTATTCGAATGTTGTGCAGTTCACAATGTGCGCGGCTGCCATCACTGGCGGCGGTCGGCTCCCACAGGGGCCGACTCCAGTTCAAGGAAAGATGGATTTTGACCACCTCAACAACGGGCCCAGCCCAAAGCGGCGGACTTGAAGTCCGCTCTATCGACTACGTCCCGTTGGACGAGCGCCACGGGAAAGTCTCCAGCATCGGGCCACTGTGGTTCATGAGCAACGCGCAGATCGCCACGCTGGCAGTGGGGCTCATCGGCGTCACCACGGGCGGGAACCTGGTCTGGTCCCTGATCGCGATCGCCGTCGGCGTGCTCGTCGGGACGCTCTTCATGGCGGCCCACTCCTCGCAGGGGCCTCAACTGGGCCTGCCTCAAATGATCCAGTCCCGCCCGCAATTCGGATACGTCGGCGCCCTGCTGGTCTGGCTTTTCGCCTACCTCCAGTACGCCGGCTTCAACATCTTCAACACGGTGCTGGCCGGGCAGGCCATCGCAGGCTCCGTTCACGTCGGTTCGGACAACCTATGGTTCTGGGTCGTGACGGTCGTCGCCGTCGTCGTCGCCCTTTTCGGGTACGACCTGATCCACCGCTTCGAGCGCTACCTGACCTACCTCACGATCGCGATGCTGGCGCTGCTGACCATAGCGGCACTCACCAAGCTCGACCTACCTGCCGGTGCGCTCAACCTCGGCGACTTCCAGCCGGTACCCTTCCTCGCCCAGTTGGGTGTTGCCGCGGGATACCAGATTTCCTGGGCGATCTACGTTTCAGACTACTCGCGGTACCTGCCCCCGAGCGCCGCGCGCCGAACCTTTAGCTACACCTTCTGGGGCAGCGCGCTCGGCGGAATCTGGGTGATGTTCCTCGGAGCGTTCATCGCTTCTTCCGCGGGCAAGGACTTCGACACCATCGGGTCTATCCAGGCGACGGCGGACAAGCTCTTCGGCGGCTTCGGCTCGATCGCGCTTTTCATCGCTGCCCTCGGCCTCGTCTCCGTCACTGCGCTGAACATGTACGGCGGCTCGCTGACACTCATCTCCTCCATCGACAGCCTCCGGAAGATCAAGCCGACCCTCAAGCTGCGGATCGTCACCATCGCGATCACCGCCGCCATCTCCGTGGTCCTCGCCAACGTCGCCTCCGACGACTTCCTGGCCAACTTCAACGACTTCCTGCTGCTGGTGCTGTACTTCTTCATCCCCTGGACCGCAGTGAACCTCATGGATTACTTCGTCGTCAGGAAGGGCCACTACGCGATCGCCGAGATCTTCAAACCCAACGGCATCTACGGCCGCTGGGGATGGCCCGGCATCATCTCCTACCTCGTCGGCTTCGCGGTGATGGTTCCCTTCTTCTCCGCAGGAAAGCTCTTCGTCGGTCCCGTGGCCCAGGCGATGAGCGGTGCAGACATCTCCCTGTTCATCGGGCTGCCCGTCGCGGCCGTCCTCTACTGGCTGCTCGCGCGTAAGACAAATGTCGCGGCCGAGACCGAGCTTGCAGAAGCTGAAGAAGCAAACCTCGACATCGCCGCGCACGAGCACGTGATGCCTTAGCACCACGGCCCGCTGACGAACGACGGCGCCGCGCCCCACCGAGACGAGCGGCGCCGTCGTCGTCGTGACCCGGCCGCTGGGCTGTTTGGCGTGTCACCGATTATGGCTCGGGATTTCTGCTGAAGTCGGGGCCAGGCTTGGCCACCGCCAAGAAGGGGTCGGAAACGCCTCAGCTTCATTTATCGTCCGCGCCGCTACACCGATCCGTTGTCCTTGCGCGCCCGGCTCGGCTGAACGCGAGGCGGTTCACCCGGCATCCCGCGCGGACTGTAGGCACCGGCGATCGTGCGGTCACGGTTGGCCTGGTTGAAGTCCAGGAACTCATGGCTCGGCTTGATCGGGGCGTAGACGTGCAGCCCCCTGTTGCCGGACGTCTTGATAAAGGCGGTCAGCCCGGCCCCTGGTCCGGCCAGAGGACCCGGCTCGGGCTCGAGATCCCCATCTCACGGGGGCCGCGCGGTGTCCCGCGGAGCGTTCGCGGACCTGAGCTCGCCTTCGAGACGCCGGTTGTCGGCCTCGAGGAGCAGGACCATCCGGATGCCCGCGAGGTTCAATCCCAAGTCCAAAAGCTCTCCGATCCGGCGCAATGTCACCAGATCGTCCTCGCTGTACTGGCGGGTCCCGCCCAGGGTCCTGCCCGGTTCCAGCAAGCCCTTGCGTTCATACAGGCGCAGGTTCTGCTGTCCCGTCCCCACCAGCTCGGCCGCAACGGAAATCGCGTATACACCCCTCCCCCGGTCCTCGGCCTGGCCCATCGAGTCCCTCCAAATCTTTCCAAAATAGGGCTTGCCACGATCTACTCGCAGTGCTATAAGAAATATATACCAGCTGCCATAGATCGGCTGGGTTGACAACAAGAAAGCTGCGATCTGCAAGGAGTGACACACCATGCTGATGCGAACCGATCCGTTCCGTGAATTCGACCGGCTGGCCGAACAAGTGCTCGGCACCACAGCCCGGCCTGCGGCCATGCCGATGGACGCCTGGCGGGAAGGCGAGGACTTCGTGGTCGCCTTCGACCTCCCCGGAGTCACCGTCGACTCGGTGGACATCGACGTCGAACGCAACGTGCTGACCGTCAAGGCCGAGCGCCCGGATCCCGTCGGCGAGGGCACGGAAATGATTGCCTCCGAACGCCCCCGCGGTGTCTTCAGCCGCCAGCTCATCCTCGGGGACGCGCTGGACACGAACGGGGTCAAGGCAAGCTACGACGCCGGAGTCCTGACCCTGCGGATCCCGGTGGCGGAAAAAGCAAAGCCGCGCCGCATCGAAATTGAAACCGCCGGAAAACAGCGCCAGGAAATCAGCGCCTGACCATCGGCGCAGCCTCCCGGACCGGGAGCACCTCGGCGGCCCGTCATGCGGAGAGGGCGGTCGAGTTCACAGACCACGCCACAGCGCAGCCAGCGCAGGGATGACGAGGGCCCGAGGATGACTCCCGCAACGATGGTCCCCGGTTGAACGGACCGGGGACCATCCCCGTCCCCCACCCACGAGAACACGGCACGGCCACGATGAAGAGCAACGGCCCCGATCCTTACGACATCCTGCATATCGCCACCACCGCCACCGCGCGTGAGGTGGCCCACGCCTACCGCACGCTCATCCGCGGCCGGCACCCGGACACCCGGCCTGCCCGCGAACACCACCCCGGCCCCGGCCCGGCGGCACCGGATCTGCAGGAAGAGCTCCAGGAGCTCCGCGACATCATGGCCGCCTACGCCATCCTCGGCAACCCGGAATAGCGGGCGGCCTACGACCGGGAGCACCCGCGTCCGACCGCACGCCCCAAGCCCCGGCGACCGGACGGCTCCCCCGCGAGGACACCGGGGCAGCTGTTTCCCGCCGCCTCGCTGCTGATCGGACCGGTCGTCTGGGAGTCGCCCGGCGGACAGTCCTCTGGAATGCCGGACCGGCAAGGTTCAAATCCTCCAACCGGCTACACGCTGATCCGCTGGATCCGGCGCTGAGAGCCGAAAACCACGCAATCGCAAGGAGCCTCCATGAGTGCCTGGCGCCCGTACGACAACCAAGTGATGCCGGCGTTCTACGAACGCTTCGAAAAACGATGGGGCAAAGGAACAGCGCCGTTCCTGGACCCCGAAACCCACGAACAACCCATGCCCCGGGCCCAATGGATCAACCCGGACACCGGCGCCGCCGTAGCGGTCGTGCCCATCTGGACCGGGGACCCCCAGCACCGCTCGTTCGGGGTCTTCTACCTGCCCCCGGCCGGCGACATCTGGGTCCTGCGGCCCGGCTACACGAACTACCTCGAAACCGACATCAGGAATGCCGAGCAAGCCACTCTGCGCAACGACGCATTCCGAAAAGCCGTCGCTCACGCCAAAGAGTTCATCTACGGAACCCAGCCCTGAATACCGTGCTAGACAATACCCGGACTGCAAGGCCAATCACCCGGACTACGCCATGACCCCTCCCCAGATCAGCCAGTTCCTCCAGGACAGCATCATCAGGGATGACACGAACGCTTCAGCACTTGACGCCGACGTGTTCTACGGGCTCTACGTGAGCTGGTGCTCCCTGAACCGCAAAGTCCCCCTCCCCGACCGTGCCTTCCGGACCGCCCTGCGCCTCGCGGGCCTTCGTACGGAAAAGAACGGGAAGGGCAAGAAGGGAGTCTTCCAAGGCCTGCGCATGACAGGACCGGCCGCTGTGGACTACATCCTCAACAGCAGCGACTGAACACCGGAGGACCCGCTGGTGGAGCAGGAGGTCACGGCCCGGCCGACCGGGATGACCGACCGGCGCTGTTCGACGCGATGCGTCCCGCGGTCGGGCTGGCCGCGGGACATACGCCGGGGGTTTGTGGGTGGCTCCTCAGGCGGTGCGCGCTTGCCCGGTGGTGATGGGCGACGGCCTGAAACCCTTGACCGCCATCCACACGCCCAGCGACAACTCCCAAACGAAGATCGGCAAGGTTGCGAGTCCCGACCACACCGAGATGCCTTGGTTGATACCGAACATCGTTGAGATCGTCGACGAAAGCAGCAGCGGGCCGCCGATCAGTCCAAGCAAAGGGATGACTCGCGGCACGAGCCCCGAACGGTACATCAGGTACCCCAGCAGCAGCCCGCTCACCCCCGGAACAAGGCTCGGCCCGAGAATGAACGTCCAGTCACGGACCGCCACGAGCGCCTGACCCACGGGAACCAAGGCCGGGTCCGCTCCGCCGTTCTGGCGCAAAGTGACCACAGCCAGGAGACTGACGACGCCGATCACGATGACCGCGGCTTCAAACATCCGGGCGGTGACGAAGCCGAGCGCGATGCCCTCGTTCTGCCGTTTGACGACAGGAAACAGTGCGACGGCGGTGCCCACGGCGGAAACCGCGTTGACGAGATCAAGGAAGCAGCCGAAGATGACGGTCGAGTCGGCACCAGGCCCCGTGATGTAGTGCGGATCGTTCAGGACGGGGGAAATCAGGAACAGCGCCGGGATCGAGCTGACGAAGGTGACCAGGTACAGGATGCCTGCCACCATCGCGGTCTTCCGCAACGGGTCCATCCGGACACGCTCAGTTGTTGGGGTTTGGGTTGTGGTTTTCAAGGTGTGGTCCTTCTTAGGGATGAGGATGCGAGTGTTCGACGCCGGCTGGCTGGGTTGCGTGGCTCCGGCTTGGTTGACTGCCAAGAGCGGTATTGCCAAGTCGTCGAGCTTTTGCAGCAGACCGTGGAGCGCGGCCTGGTCGACGTTCCGGGTGCGGATGACGGTGGTTCCGTCGTGTTCGTTGGTGAGGCTCAGTCCTTCGAACCAAGCGGCCCAGCGGGAATCAAGATGGCCTTTGACACGGACTTCATACTCGACCGGCGTGTCGTTCCGGCCTATCGATCTCGCGTTCATCGCACCTCCATCTGCCTTAGTGGATGTCAGCCGCCTTTGCGGATGACTTCCTTTAGCTTTGAAGGTAGAAGGAGATGTGGTGAGCAGGGATCACCACATCTGGTGATTGATGTGGTGATCTTTTCGGAAGAAGTGCCGGGCGGACCGCCGGCCTGGATTAGCGCTCGTCGCGGCTTCGCGACAAGAGATCCAGCTCTTCGGCCCGGCGGACGGCCGAGCGGCGGTTGTTCGCGCCGAGCTTGGCGTAGATGTTCTTGGTGTGTGTCCGGAGGGTGTTGAGGGAGACGAGCAACTCGCGCGCGATGTCGGGGCCGTCCAGCTCCGAGGAAAGAAGCCGAAGCACCTGGAGCTCACGTTGGCTCAGGGGCTCGAGTAAACGTTGCTGTGCTGGGGTGATGTGGTCTCGGGTACTTCGGTCTCGGGTACTGCGGGCCTCGGTCTCGTGCGTTTCGGTCCCGAACGACTCCAAAAGCCGGTCCACGTAGTCCGAAGCGCTCCCCTGCTTCGCGAGCGCTTCCAGCAAGTTGGCCATAGCCTCACCCTCATCGACGAACACCGGAACGTAGCCCTCTGGTTCGGCGAGCGCTACCGCGCGTTGCAGCGCTGCCAGCGCGCCGCCGTCGTCCGCTTCTTTTTGGTGGGCAAGTGCCATAAGAACCAGAAGTTCGACGACGGTCCCCGTCCTGCCACCTTCTTCCGCGGCCCGAAGGAGACGGTCAAGCAGCGCGATCGCCCGTCCGACAGAGTCCTCCGACGGCTCCGCCCCGTGCTGGGCGAGGAGTGCCCTGGCCAAGGTGATGTGCTCGAACTCGTTCAGGTAGGAGAGTTCATCTTCGTCGGAAATGCCTCGCTCACGCGCCCAGCGGAGAGCGTCGGACGTCCTTCCGTGCGAGATCCACATCCGCGCCCGCACGGCCGCGACTGGATGCACCTCGGGAAAGAAGTCGCCGACGTAGAGGCGCTCCGCCTCGTCGAGTTGCTCAAGCGCGCCGCCCACGTCCCCTTCTGCTTGGAGGACCCGGGCCATCGCGACCCGCGAGCGGTACGGGTTTTGGGGCAGCGCGGCATCCTCGCCGAGCTTCTGGCTGGTCAGCAGGTGCTGCCTTGCGACTTCAAGTTCGCCGCGTTCAAGAAGGAGCATGCTCATTCCTACGTGCATGTCGGCGGTTCCCCGGAGCGTTTGCGCCGGGTGCCTGCCCGCGACCTCGAGACCCCGCTCGTAGATCGCCATTGCGTCGCGGAGCCGGCCTTGGGTAATCCGGATGTCGGCCAAGGCGATGGAGCAACCGAGCATGTCCGAGTGGTGCCCGGCCCGTTCGAGGTTGGAAAAAGAATCGGACCACAGGCCGTGCGCTACCCCCAGTTCGCCGTTCGTCCAATGGCCGAGCGCCAACAGCCCGGATGCCGCTCCGCGCTCAAGATGATCGTTCTTCCCGACGAGGCCGAGTGCGGTGGTCGCGTGCGTCATTGCCCCGGCGGTGTCCCCGACTGCGAGCGCCTGCGCTGCACGGTAGATCTCGATCGAGCTGGTGAGGTTCCCGCCGTCGCCGCCTTCCGCCGTCGTACCTAACCACCGCTCTGCCTCCTTGAGGCGGGCGTCGACGCCGGTGAGTTCGCCGCTTGCGAGGAGCGCCCCGGCGTGGGCAACGCCCAGCCCGGGCCGCGCTTGTATCAGTTCGCCGGGAAGCGCTTGGAGCCAGCGGCTCAGCGTGGCTTCCTGGCGGTCCTTACGCATGGCAGGGATCGCGAGCTCGATCAGGTCCGCGGCCCGCGCGAAGTCCTTGCCGGCCATGGTGTGGCGGATAGCTTCCGGGATGTCGCCGTTATGTTCGTGCCAGAGGCTTGCGCGCTCATGCAGTTCGCTAATGCGGCCCGGCTGCTCGTCCATGAGTCGCGCCCGTAGCACGTCGGCGAAGAGGTGGTGATAGCGGTACCACCAGCGGCGGTCGTCGAGCGGAACCACGAACAGGTTCCCTCGATCGATCGACTCGAGCATTGCTTTTCCGGTGTTTTGGCCGGTCACGGCGTCGCAGAGCGGACCGTTGAGCCGGTTCAGGATGGAGGTTTGCAGCAGGAAGTTCCGGACGTCGTCGGGCTGGCGCTGGAGTACCTCTTCCGCGAGGTAATCGACGATGTAGCGGTCATCACCTGCGAAGCCAGCGATGAAGCCGGCGACGTCGTCCCTTCCCTGCATCGAGAGCGCCGCCAATTGGAACGCGGCGATCCAGCCCTCGGCCCGGGCTTCGAGGGCGGCGATATCCTGCGCGGTGAGACACAGTCCCATCACGCCGTTGAAGTAGGCGCCAGCCTCCTCCGGGGTGAAGCGGAGATCGGCGGCACGGATCTCGAGGAGCCTGCCGCGTGATCTGAGTCGCGGGAGTGGCAAAGCTGGATCGGCACGGCTCGCGATGACCAGTTGTAGCTGCTCGGGCAGGTTCTCGACGAGAAAGGCCAGCCCCTCCTGCACGTCCTGATTCTCGATGACGTGGTAATCGTCGAGCACCAAGATAAGTCTGTTCGGGACGGCCTGCAACTCGTTGATCAGGGTGGTCAGGAACGCTTCAGTGCTCGATTGCGGGGATCGGAGTGTTGCGAGTGCTTTGGCGCCGAGACCGTTCGATACCCTGTCCAGCGCAGCTACAAGGTAGGTCCAGAACAGCGTGGGATCGTTGTCCCGCTGGTCGAGCGAGAGCCAGGCGACCGATCGGCCATTGGCAGGTGCTTCCGCCAACCACTCGGTCAGCACGGTCGTTTTCCCGAAGCCGGCGGGGGCTGAGACGAGGATCAGCGTTTGCTCGTCGGCCTGCCTTAGCCGGTCGCTGAGCCTGGGGCGCGTCACGAGACCGCGTCGTGGCCCGGGGACGTGCAGTTTGGTCTCGAGCAATGGACCTGCCATCACGGACCTCCCTCGACAGCCGGTCACCTTGCCTCGGCCCGGGTGATCCCAGTGTAGTGCCGGTGAATTAGGGCAACACCCCACGCCGGGCCGTCTGACCGCCGTCCGGAACGTCTTCAACAACTGAGCCGCGCCCACCATGCCCGACAGAGCCGGGTGCCCGCTCAACCAGCGGGCACCCGGCGAAGCGAATCACACGGGCTGCGGAACGATCCGAATGTACGGCTTGGGCTCCTTCCAATCGCCAAAGATCTCCCGGGCCTCGCTGTTCGGGACGGAGCCGGCGATGATGACGTCCTCGCCTTGCTTCCAGTTGACCGGCGTCGCCACCCGGTGCTTCGCCGTGAGCTGAAGCGAGTCGACGACGCGAAGCACCTCGTCGAAGTTGCGTCCGGTCGTCATGGGGTAGACGAGGATCAGCTTGATCTTCTTGTCCGGCCCGATGACGAACACGTTGCGGACGGTCTGGTTGTCCGCGGGCGTGCGGCTCTTGGCATCCCCGGACGTGGCTGCCGGGAGCATGCCGTAAAGCCTCGCCACGGTGTAGTCCTCGTCGCCGATCACGGGGTAATTGGGGCGAGTTCCCTGCGTTTCTTCGATATCGGCGCCCCACCGCTCGTGATCAGCTGTCGAGTCCACGGACAAGCCGATGATCTTGACTCCGCGTCGGTCGAACTCGGGCTTGATCTTGGCCATGTAGCCGAGCTCGGTCGTGCAGACCGGGGTGAAGTCTTTCGGGTGCGAGAACAGCACTCCCCACGCATCTCCGAGCCAGTCATGGAAGCGGATGTCGCCAGCGGTCGTCTTGGCGGAGAAATCGGGTGCGATCTCACCGAGTTGCAGTCCCATCATGTCCTCCTGGGCGTTGTGATGTGATGACGGAGCCAATTGGCTCGCCGTCATTTCTCACGGTAAGGCAACCCTGTTCCCCCACTGTTCCCCCGACTACCATGAGGGCATGGAGACGTGCGCCGTCGTCGTGCTAGGCGCGTTCCGTGTCGTAGTTGACGGCCGGACTGTTCCAGGCGACGCGTGGAAACGAACCAAGGCCGCCGGGCTCGTCAAGATCCTCGCCCTCGCGGAAGGGCATCGGCTGCACAGGGATGTCGTCGCCGATCTGCTCTGGCCCGATCTCAACGCTCGAGCTGCTGCTTCGAACCTACGCAAGGCAATGCATTTCGCTCGCGCTGCCCTCGGCTCGTCGGACGCCGTACAGGCGCGCGGCGATTTGCTGGTTTTACTGCCCTACGCCGAGGTCTCCATCGACGCAGAGCGGTTCGAAGCGGACGGGCGCGCCGCGCTCGCCTCATCGGCCGGGACGACCGAAGCTCTCGCCCTGTATCGAGGCGACCTGCTTCCTGATGATCGATTCGCCGTGTGGGCCGAGGAACCCCGCGATCGGCTGCGCACGCTGTACCTGAGTCTGCTCAAGGCCGCTGCTCGATGGGACGACGTGGTGCAGGCCGAGCCAACGGACGAGGACGCCCACCGCGCTATCATGGTTCGCGCACTCGACGCGGGCGATCGTCAGGGCGCGATCCGCCAGTTCGAGCGACTCTGCCGGCAGTTGCGGGCGGACTTGGGAGTCGGCCCAGGGGCGGCGACGGTCGCGGTCTACGAGAAGGCCATCGCCGAGGACAGCCGGCGTGCGGAGAATCGTACGCGGGCGACGTTGGCGCGAGCACTCATCGCCCTGAACAGCGGCGACCTCATCGAAGCCACGTCATACGCCCGGCGTGCACGCGAGCTGGCCATGGAAGCGAACCTGGGCCGGGAGATCGGCGAGGCCAGCGCAGTGCTGGCGATCGCGGCGAACATGCAGAACCGTTGGCTCGAAGTGTTCGAGGCCGAGTTCGTGGAATTCACACGACACGATTCCGAGCGCTCCGGCTACATTCTCGACGCTCAGTTGTGCCTCGCTGAGTTCTGCCTGTGCGGGCCGGACGGGCATCGGAACATTGCGCGGCGAGTAAAGCGCCTGCGCACGATCGCCGAGCGAGCAGGCTCGGTGCGCGGCCAGGCCATCGCCGACCTGTTGCTGGGCGAAGCGGCACTGTTCTCCGGTGAACTCGGCGACGCGCGCAGCCTGCTCCAGTCCGCGCTCGAGCTGCACCGGCGGGCCGGGGCCCGGGCCGGCGAGATCGTGACACTGCAACGACTGGCTGAGGTTGACCTCGCGCAGGATCGGACCGAGGATGCCACTCGGGCAGCCAGCCGCGCTTTGCCTGCCGCCGCGTCCACGTGGCTTGAGCCACACCTGGTTGTACGCCTGTACGGGGTGCTCGCCGAGGCGGCCAGCTCTCCGGCGCAAGCGGTCCACATTATTGAGCGAGCGGACGCTGCCCTGGCCGGTAGGAGCGTCTGTCCGCCGTGCTCGATGGGTTATCACGTCGCCGCAGCGAGGAATTACGCGCTGGCAGGGAGCCTGGACGCCGCCCGCCGCCGGCTTGCCAAAGCCGAACAGCTCGCCGGCATGTGGCCGGGCGGACCATGGCATGCCGCTCTTTGGGAAGCACGAGCCGTCCTGCGCCGCGCGGAGGGTCACGAGAATCAAGCCATCGCCCTGTTTCGGGAGGCGGCAGACAGTTTTGCCGAAGTCGGCAGGCGCCAAGACGAGCAACGCTGCCTCGCTCGAGCGGCACAAAAATCGCTAACGACCAGCGGAAAGTCTCTTGCCGGCTAGGCCACGTTTGCACTATTTGGTGAGGTCCTCCTTCTCCGGCAGATGGTTCGGGAGGCGGTGATCGGGATGCTCACACCGTCTCGAGCGATTCTTCAGCCAGCTTCGTCACACGGACGATGCCTGCGTTGTTGACGAGAATGTCGAGTCGCCCGAACCTCGCATCGATCACCTCGTAGGCGCTGCGCCAGTCATCCGATCGGCAGGAGATGTCGATGACGACGCCTTCCTGCGGCGCCGCCATGGAGCGTGCGTCCGGAAGCAGCCGACCGGCAGCGGCCTAGGATTGGTTGTCACTTTTCGTCCTTACCGTCCGCAAAGGATCGTCCTGCCTATCCGTCGGGTGTTCGACCGTTCCCGACAACACCTCTCCATCCACGGCCAGAAGTGCACCACGGGGATGTACTTGTCATCATGGAGAACGTCTCGGCCATAATGGCGGAAGGAGAGCCTCTGGTTCTCGCGATGCACTCCCTTCCCCTAGACGCACGCCCTCCCCCTATAAGGTCCAAAGAATAGGAGTCACAGTGAAAGCCATCGTGTACGAAAGGACAGGTCCGTCGTCGGTGCTGGTTCTGCAAGACAGGCCACTAACATCACCCGGACCGGGCGAGGTCAGAGTCCGGGTGGTGGTGTCGGGAGTCAATCCCACCGACTGGAAGTCCCGGGCCGGCAGCGGGACCGGAAGCAAGCTGGAGGCACCAAAGGTGCCCAACCAAGATGGCGCCGGCGTTATCGACGAGCTCGGACCCGGCGTGACGGGACTGTCCATCGGAGATCGCGTCTGGCTTTGGGACGTTGCCTGGGGTAGCACCGAGGGCACAGCCCAGGAGTATGTGGTGGTGCCGGCCGCGCAGGCCGTTCCACTTCCGGACACGGAATCCTTCGACACGGGCGCATCCCTGGGGATCCCGGTGTTGACCGCGCATCGTGCGCTGACCTCGAACCAAAACGGGCCGGACAGGCTCTCCCCCGGATCTTTGGAAGGGAAGGTGGTGCTTGTCACCGGAGGCGCGGGGGCGGTCGGGCATGCTGCCATTCAGCTCGCCCGCTGGGCGGGGGCAACCGTCATCACGACCGTGAGCGGGGAGCGGAAGGGTGAACTTGCTCGCCAGGCGGGCGCGCACTATGTGATCAACTATCGCACTGCCGACGTCCCACAGGCCGTATATCAAGCAGCCCCCGGAGGCGTTGATACGATCGTCGATGTCAACGCTCCGGCGAACATCGACACTGACCTCAAGGTGCTGAAGTCTGGGGGAACCATTTCCATTTATGCTGCTGCACCCGGTGAATCCTTGGCCATTCCCATTCGCGAGAGTATGGCCAAAAACGTTCAATACCAGTTCGTCCTCACGTACACCGTTACTGATCAGCAGAAGACGGCGGCCGTTGCCGCCGTCACCGATGCACTAAAAGCAGGGGTATTGCGTGTCGGCAATGAACACGGGCTCCCTCTAATCCGGTTTCAACTCGATGAAACCGCGGCAGCGCACGATGCCGTGGAGCAAGGCTCCATCGGAAAGGTCCTGATCGACGTGTCCGCGTCCTGAGCAGCTTTCTGCCCGTGACGTCCGGAGTCCCCTGGTTCCCGCAGTCCAAGCGACGAACATGAAGCGAAAGCTCCCGTGGGTCATCGCGGGTTGCAGTTCCGAGGCTAACTTTATTTCGTGGTTCGCTGTTTACCCGAGCGGATGCGGACAGGACCCGTCAACTGTGTTCACAAGGCCCCACCCTCAGTTGTCATGCGGTATCCGTAACCGCCAGACTGAGGCGGTCGACTCCGTGCATTGCATCCGCTGCCCGTACAAGGGCTAAATGGGAAAATGCTTGTGGAAAGTTACCCGCCATTCGTTTTTCCTTCACTGCGTATTCTTCGCTGAGCAGACCGAGTTCATTGGAAAACCCGACGAGCTTGTCCATCAGGGCCTTGGCTTCAGTCCAGCGATCGGTGCGAGCGTACTGCTCCACCAGCCAGAAGGAACAAGCGAGAAATGGATGCTCACCCGGTTCAAGTCCGTCAACCCCGGTTTCAGTCCGGTACCGAAGAAGCAGTCCCTCGTCGGTCAAGAGCTCCTTCTCTAGCAGGGAAACCGTTCCGAGCATGCGCTGGTCAGAGTAGGCGAGGAATCCAACCTGCGGTAGAGCTAACAATGCGGCGTCTGCCTGTCGCCCCCCATAGGTTTGTGTGAAGGACCTTAGGTCGCGGTTGAAGCCCTTATTCAATATCTCCCTCCGCAGGAGTCCCCGGAGTTCCCGCCAGTGCTCCAGCGGGCCCGCCAATCCGTGATCCCGAACCGCACGGACCCCGCAGTCGAATGCCGCCCACATCATGACTCTGGAATGCGTAAAGTACCGGGCCTTGCCGCGCATCTCCCAAAGGCCGAAGTCTTTGTCATTTAGGTGATTCTCCACAAAGCCCAGGAGGGCACACTGTAATGCCCAGGAGAAGTGATCTTCCTTGCCCCCGGCTAGACGGAGTCTTTCCAGAGCAACCAAGACTTCTCCCACTACATCGGCCTGGTACTGGGAGACCGCAGCGTTGCCGATCCGGACCGGTCTCGCGTTCTGATAGCCAGGCAGGTGGTCTAGTTCTTTCTCAGGAAGGTCCCTCTCTCCGGCGATTCCGTACATAATCTGGATGTCCTCCGGATCACCCGCGAGTGCCCGCAACAACCAGTTGCGCCACTTCAAAGCCTCCGATTCATAGCCATGCGTCAACATGGATTCCAGCGTCAATGAGGCGTCGCGAAGCCAGCAATAGCGGTAGTCCCAGTTGCGTGAACCGCCAAAATCCTCCGGTAAAGAGGTTGTGGGAGCGGCGACGATGCCTCCCGTTTCATAGTGCGTCAAAGCGCGCAGCACCAAAAGCGATCGCTTGACTGCGCCCCCGTATGCCCCGTCCTGGCGGCAATGGCCTCCCCACAGGGTCCAATAATGCACCGCTTCGTCAAGGGCAGCATCGATATCGACGGCGGGCGGCACCTCGCGATGCGACGGAAACCACGTCAGCTCGAAATCCGCGGTCTCACCAGCTGCAACCACGAATTCACCCACGTGCCGGCGATCGTGGGCTTTGGGCAGATGACGCCCCCGCAATGCCCAGGCGTCCGGTCCGGCTCTGGCCAGCAATATTTCAGCACCGAGCGTGGTGTTCTCGCGATATCGGCTCACCCATGGCAATACGGCACCGTAGCGTGGGCGAATCCTCAGCTCCTGAAGAAGGGCGACGGTCCCGCTCAGGCCAGTGACTCGACGCACAAGAGATGAACGGCTTTCCCCGATAGGCATGAAGTCGGTAATACGGGCCAGTCCGCCAAGAGTCTGCCACGTTGTCTCAAGGACAAAAGTCGAGGCCATGTAGTGACGGTCTACGACGACAGCCTCCGGATGGCTGGGGGCAAGCGACCACAGTCCATGTTCTTCGCGCCCTAGCAGCGCGGCAAAGATTGACGCGGAGTCGAAGCGTGGCAAACAGAGCCAGTCGACGCTACCCCGGCGGGAGATTAGACACCCTGTAGAGAGATTCGACAGGAGCGCATAGTCCTCGATGGGTGCGGCCATGGCCTCAGTCAATCACAAGGGTTTGAAAAGCGTCAGGCCAAAACATAGGAACCGTCAAGCCGTCATCGCCAGACTGCTGATTGGCATGAGCTTCCGTCGTGACGCCATCGGGGCTCCACGCCCTGAGAGCCCCAACTCCTCCCTACCCGGGTGGTCAAGCGTGCCCCGAAAAGTTCACCCGGGGAGGTAGTTGCGGGCCACTCCGGCCGCGGAGCCAGACTGAATACAAGACACCACCAGTGTCAGCGCGAGGCAATATATACAAGGGAGTAGCTATGGAACGGCCTGTCAACGTCGACAGGGGTGAGACAGAAGCCCCTTCCCGCGTCCGGAAGGGCGGAGGTCTTTCAGCAATGATCTCGACCCAGGAGCGAGCCGGGTGCAGCACCGCCCCGGCGCGGAAACGGGGGGCCGGGAGATGACGCGTGAGGAGGCTTACGCCAGGTGCCCCGACGATTCATATGTGGAGCTGTACGGCCATCAGTGGCTAATAGTTCCGTTCGCGCCAATCGAGCAGCCGAGGTTCTTTGACTGCACGCCGGGACTTAAGAGCGCGAACCACTGAGTCATCTCCTTAGCCCGGTCCGACCGGTCGCAGCAGCCTTCGTTCGCCAGCTCGGCTTCGCCGCAGTGTCTTTGGCGCATCCGTTGCCATAAGATTTTCTAGAGGGCTTAGAGCAATCCTTACGAACGCGGGACCACAAGGAGGTGGCAGATGGCGGTGGTGCCCCCCGGCGCTTCAAGCAAGTTCCGCCCCCCTAAACCCGTCGGTCAATGGGTTCCCCGTACCCGCCTGACCGACGTTCTCCGCGCCGACACTGGCTGGCGTCTTGCCCTGATCCACGCTCCGGCAGGCTTTGGTAAGTCCACCCTGGCCGCCCAATGGATGGATCTTCTCGCCTCGCAAGGGCGAACGACAGTCTGGCTCTCATTAGACCGGGATGACAACAACACCGTCTGGTTTCTGTCCCACTTGCTGGAAGCGATTGGAAGAGCAAAGGCGGGATTCGATGACGAATTACAGCAACTGCTCGAGGAAAGACCCGATGACGCGGAGCGATACGTTATTCCCGCCCTCATCAATGCCATCGATGAGGGCGGTCAAGATATCGTCATCGCGTTGGATGACTGGCATTTGGTCACGGACAAACGAACTCTAAACGTCACCGAGCGGCTACTGGACGCCGGGGGCACCCATCTGTCCTTCATCATCACAAGCCGTACCCGCTCAGGCCTCCCCCTCGGACGGCTCATGGTCCGCAACCAACTGGTTGAAGTGGATGCTGTCTCATTGCGGTTCGACCAGGCCGAATCCCAGTCTTTCCTGGTAGACCTTAACCGTCTGGACCTCGGCGGAGAGGACGTGGCCAGCCTCTATAGGACAACGGAAGGCTGGATCGCTGCCCTGCAACTCGTGTCCTTGTCCCTACGCGATCATAGTGAAGCGTCAGCCTTCATCGAAAGACTATCCGGAGGGCATCAGTCGATTGGCGAGTATCTAGCGGAAAACGTCTTTAACACTCTGGAACCGGATGTGTTGAACTTCCTCTTGACCTCGTCGGTTCCAGAGCGGCTCTGCGCCGGGCTCGCGTCGGCATTGTCGGGTGTGGAACAGGGGCAGTCCATGCTCGAACAGGTCCAGGCCCGGGACTTGTTTCTGCAGCCACTTGACGAGGACGGTACCTGGTACCGCTACCACCATCTCTTCGAAGGCTATCTGCGTCGCCGACTGGACCGCGACTACCCAGGACGTGTCAGGGAGCTGCATCTGACCGCGGCACACTGGTACTCGGACAACGGATTCCCCAGCGACGCCGTGGACCACGCACTGGCCGCAGGCGACATCGACTTCGCCGTAGAAATCGTGGAGTCCCGCGCGATGTGGCTGGTGGAACACTCAAGTATGGCGACCTTGCTTGCGCTCGTCGGCAAAATCCCGGCTGATCGTGTTCCTGGCCAGGCAAGGCTCCAGATGGCCATCGCATGGGCAAACACACTGCTTCACCTAGCCGCAGAAGCGCAGGGCGCACTCGACCAAGCTGAAACCGTGATGCCCTCCGATGCGACACTGAGCGACGACGACCGCTTTGAACTCGGCGTTGAGAGCCTCGTCGTCCAGAGCTGCATCGATATGTACGGTGACAATGTGAGCCGCATCGGAGAATTGGATGAAAAGTGCTTCGCGCAAGCGGGCAGGCTTCGACCTTGGATCGTTTCGGTCGGAGCGAATCTGTCAACGTTCAAGAAAATTCACGACGGCCAGTATGAGCTGGGATTGGAACAGCAACTTTGGGCGAACAGGTTTCATGACCAAGTCTCGGGCCCATTCAGCAATGTCTACGGACACTGCTTTGCGGGCCTGGCAGCCTATGCGCTGCTCGACATGGATCAGGTCGAAAAGCAATTCGCCCTGGCCGTCGAATTGGGCCGCCGCCACGCAGGAAGACACTCCCACGCAGCCCGCCTGGCAGGCGCGATGATGGGGCAACTCCTTTACGAACGTGGTGCTCTAGACAAAGCCGAAAGGCTTCTTGAAGAGACACACGAGCTGGGATCAGAAGGCGGAGTCGTGGACTTCATGATTTCCACCTTTGCCACTCTTGCCAGAATCAAGGAACTTCGTGGAGACTCGTCTAAGGCCGCTGAGATACTCGACGAAGGCGACGCGGTCGCCGACAGTCTGGGACTTTCGAGGCTTAAACTCGTCATCAATCTTGAACGGGTGCAGCTGGGCCTCAAATCCAGGACATTCCAACCGGGCCTCGCTCCTGTTCCCGTAGTGCACGGCACCACGGGACAACGGCTTGAGGGACTGGCCGAAACCAGCTACCAGATTTTCCTGACCACCCAGATCCGGTCGGCGCTGGCCGATGCCGCCCCCGCCGACGGAACTACTCCTGAGCACCTGGCAACGGTAGAAAAGGCCCGGTATCTACTGGACCGGGCTGCGGCCTACACCGGCCCTCGGGCGGAATTACACGCCCGCATACTGTTGGCCGCAGCGCTCCAGCAGGCAGGTCTTCATAGCGAGGCGGAAGAGACCCTTCTGCCAGCCCTGAACACATGTTGCCGGTTGGACCTTGTCCGGCCAGTGCTGGACGGCGGCGTTGCCTGTTCCGAACTCGTGCGTAGCATCTCTGAGGAGCTAAGGCTGGGTACGGCCAACTACGACTACCACCCAAATCTTGGGTCGTTTCTCAGTCTCCTGATTCGGCTCGATCTAAATACTGCAGTCAACGGGGGCACCTCGCGCGGTCTAAGCGGAGGTCGGCAGCTGCATGGAGGACCCCGGCGCGCATTTGTCCCGGAACCGGCCTTGTCGCAACGCGAACAGACAATTCTACTGCTTATCGACAAGGGTCGGTCCAATCGCGAAATTGCCCTGGAGCTTCACCTGGGGATCAACACGGTGAAGTGGTACTTGAAAAATCTCTTCAGTAGCCTCGGCGTAAGCGGCCGTCAGGCCTGTGTGGATGAGGCGCGCCGCAGGGATTTGCTGAAGCAAGCTTGAACTGCAGGGCCGGACATGACTGCGGCCGGTCACCTCAGGGCGTCAAGGCGCAACAGCACGTCTTCCGGTCGGGCTGAACGTGGTATCTCGGCGAGGTAAAAGTCTGCGGAGGGAAGTTCTACATCCGGATCTAGCCAAAACTCTGGAGGGATGTACCCGCCCACCGCGGTGTCGGCTTGCAGACGCACTTGCTCGTCGTCCAACTGCCCCAGCGTCCACCGATAATTTCTGGTCACGTTGGCGATCGGTGAATAGGCCTCCAGCGCAACGGGCACGCGTCCGAGGCCTTCGTCAGGCGCGCGGTTATCCAGCAACAGGCCGGCGACGGGCAGTGCTGCGAAGGCGCGTAGCCAGTCGCTGACATACATCGAGGCGTTTTCAGCGTCGTCCGCGACCAGCTCGCTCAGGTTGTCAGCGCCGCCGAAACGGTGTGTGGCGATGAGCCATTCCATCGGCGAGGGGATGCGCAGAACCACTGGCTGGCGTGCCGTCTGGGCGAATACCGTGGCGAATTCAAGGACCGCCTTGTTTGTGTCATTGTCTGCCAACAAAGTCCGAAGCGCGTACCCTGTGCGGGATCTGGCCGCCATCGCGGTCTCGAGCCCTGTATTTCCGGCTGTCAGATGATCGTAAAGTCGCTTCAAGTCCAACAAGGCGATGTCCGGCCCGAGCAGCCCCTGTGCCTGAGAGAAGAAAGCCGCGTAAGCGGTGGCGTTGTCCCAGGGCACGGTATGGCCTCGAAGAATCACGGACGCTGCGTACTCATGGTGATCAAACACCACGGCCTTCGCCCGCCCCGAGGGAGGGGAGGCAACGACGTTGGCAAGTGTGGCGGCAGTGGAAGTGGTCATTTGTCTTTCTCCGAACTTTGGCTGTTACAGGCCTTCAGCGCCGCACCGTCCTGGATTCCGGAGGATGCGGCGCTGAAGGGGATTTGAATGCGTTGGTCCCGAATCAGGATCTACGTTGTAGGGCTAGGACTTGCGCTGGACGACTTCGCCGTGCTTCGTTTCCAGTTCGCGAATTCTCTCCTCCAGTTCGGTGATCTTCACTTCCCGGCGGTCCGGAAGCATGATCAGTGGCAATTTGTCGATGGTCGCTTTGACCCGTTCCGGGCCGTTGCTGGTGAAGTGGGTGGCGGTGAGCTCCTCCGTGTCGTCGCCCCAGGACCCGTAGTAAAGCAGATCCTTCGGGGGCTCGGCCTTCACATAGCCCTCAAGGAACTCCTTGTACGGCTTGCCGCGGGCGATCCGGGCTTGCCGCGAGTCATGACGCAACTGGGTGGTTGCCTCGTGGTCCACTACGAAAGTGTCAGGATCCCAGACGACGCCGTAGATGCGGGTGCCAACGTTCGCCGAAATGCGCCCGAGCTCCAGATCCTTGGCGACCGATTCCGGGTCGCGTTCCAGGACATCGCCGTAGCCACCTCCGGAGCCCTGGGCGATCATGTAGAGCTCGCCGTCCTTTGCGACATCGAACTGCAGGCCCATATGGGCGGTGCTGTATTTGCCACCCTTGTAGGGCTGCTCGTTCATGATCCGTTCCATGGACAAATCGAACTTGCTGGAATCCTTGCGGATGATGTCGTAGATGTTGATGCCCTTGACCATGGCAAGCGGGTTTGTGCTGCAGCCATAACCGCCGAACATCCCGCTGATGGAGGAAAACTTGGACCCCGAAGCAACCGTCATGAAGCCCCACATCGGCGTTCCTTCAGCGGCGACAATCATCTCGTAGCCCATACCGCCGCTGTTCTTGCCGAAACCCTGGTTGTCGCGCACGATCCGCTTACTGACCAGTTGCATGAAGGGAACCTCCTCCTCCATGACCTCCTGTTCAGCGGTGTCAGCCATGGCGCAGAACAGTGGGGAGACGGCATCTTCACCATCTCGGAACGCCTTGGCCCCGCCGCCCATACCGTTAAGGTCTGCACACAGATTGCCCACCTGATCCCCATGCTGGGTCAGACCTCCCCAGAGGAAGGTGTTGATCTGGTTGAACCACGGAGCCAGGACGTTTGAGAACTTCTCCGGGTTGGAGAACTGCATCTTGGCGAAGGCCGTCTGCAGGGCCGAGAACGCGCGGAACGAGGCCTGCAGCGACTGACCCATCGGCGCATCGTAACCGGCGTCGGCCCAGGTATGTTCATCCGAGATGATGTCGATGGGCGACATCGCTGAAGTACACCGCGGCAGGTCCGGCCACCAGAATGCAAGGATCGCTTGCATCATCATTGACTTGACTGAACACAGCGGGGAGTTGATGGCCCGGTTGAGGATTTCCGGACCAGTTCCCCTCAGGTCCACGGTCATCTTGTCGCCCTTGACCGTGACCTTGCAGGCGAGTTTGATAAGGATGTTCTCTTTGAGGGTAGAGTCCATGAACTGGTTGAAGGACACGGTTCCGTCGGGGAGCTCGCTGATGCGGCGTTTGACTTCCTGTTCCACGTCCTCGACTGTGACTCGCAGCGCCGCTACGAACGTCTCGACGCCCACTTCCTCGATGATGCTGTCAACGCGTTCCTGGATTCGCTGAACGGCACCGATCTTGACCTTGAGGTCTGCCAGCTGCAGTTTGGGGTCTCGGACCGAGTGCTGCAGGAATGTCAGAAGATCCCGGCGAAGTTCGCCCTTCTCAACGATTTTGAACGGGGACATTCGCAGTCCGTCATCGAACGGGGTCTCTGAGCCAGACGGCATTCCGCCCGGCTCGCAGGCGCCGTTCTCACCTTCGTGGATCGTTGCCGCTACCCACGCGATGATCTGGCCGTCGCGCATGATCGGCGTGATCATCGATTGGTCCGTGTTGTGGACGTTTCCGTACCGGGCATCATTGTGGATGAATCCGTCGCCGGGATTGATCCCAACCGTCGGCTCGTCCTTCCAATACTTCATGATGTAGCGGATCGGGTGATGGAGAATCGCGGAGAACGCGATGACTCCGTGGCACGACAGGTAGGTGACGTCCCCTTCGGCCGTGTAAATGGCTGTCGTCAGGTCCCCCCATTTGGCGCCCGGAGCGGCACCCATGGCCTCGCACATTTCGTAGCCTTCGTCGAGGGCACCGGCAAGCCGTTTGCGGATACGGTCGACCTGGATGGGGTCCACGCCCTTGGAAATGCATTCCTCTTCGTAGGCCGAGCGGGAGGTGATCTGGTGGCTGCGCATGATCGCCGGGTCGGGGCCGAGGAAGAGCGTGGTTTCGTCCATGAACTGGTCCACCCACTGCTGTTCCTGGGCGGTCAGCGGCTGGGCGGCGGCGGCTCCGCCGCCCGTGCTGTTTTCATTTGCTGTAAGCGTCATTGCTATCTAGCTCCTTCAATGGGAGTAGCGGGAAGGTAGGTGGAGGATCTGAAAGGCACGGATCAGTCCTTGAGGAACCACACGGCGCCTTGGGATGTCGGCTCCAGGCGCCAGGTCGGCTCGACGAGATAGGTGGTGTTTTCGGTGGTCACGATTGCCGGGCCGTGGATGACGTGCTGATGGTGCAGCGCCTCGGCATCATAGACGGGCGTATCGACGGCTCCGTCGATCTTCACGAAGTGGACCTGCCTTGTGCCAATCGGGGACGGCATGGTTCTGTCATGTCCGGAGTCGATCGAGTCAAACTTGACCACGTCACCCTCCACGTAGGACGCGACCCGCACGGTCTGTGCTCTGATCCCGGCCTCGGGAGCCTGGCTGCCGGCACCGTAGCGCTGACCGTAGATGTCCGAGAACGTACGGATCAGATGGAGCACATCGACCACGCCATTCACGCGGTTGATGTCGAAGACGACCGCTGTGGTCACCAGCTGGTTACCGTAACGCAAGTCCATCTCGAGACTGTGGCGGATGTCGGCGGGGTTGTAACCCTGACGAACGAGGTCTTCCTTGCCCTTTGCTTCGAGCTCCTGGATGACACGGTTCAGTTCGCCATAGTTCTTGTAGAGGCTACGGTCCGTTGGGTTGTACAGGACGACATGTGAGCCCCGTTCGTGGATATGGAGGGGTTTCATGTTGCCGGCTCCGCAGGCTGAGAAGACCGAGGAGAACGGCGGGGCGAGAATCCTGCGGATACCTGCGTGGTCGGCGATGCCGCACGCATGCAGCGGACCGTTGCCGCCATAGGCCAGCATGGTGAAGTCCTCCGGAAGATAGCCGCGGACGCGCAACTCCTTCGACATGCCGATGGCCATCTGCTCGTCGACGGCGTTCTTGACGATCTTGGCGACCTCAACGGTGTCCATGTTCAGTTCATCGGAGAGGACCTCATCAATGGCGTAGATGGAGCGCTTCTTGTTCAGCTTAATGTAGCCGTTGGCGTAGTTGTCGGGATCAAGGTATCCGAGGACCAGGTCCGCGTCGGTGACCGTCGGGCGGAGGCCGCCACGGTCGTAGCATGCCGGACCGGGGTCTGAGCCAGCTGATTCCGGCCCGATCTGTACTGAGTGGTGAATGCGGTCGTAGCTTGCTATCGATCCACCACCTGCACCCAGGGTCAACAGGTGGATCATCGGAACGGAGACAAGCCAGCGTCCGATGGTCGGCTGGAAGTCGTAGTGCTTGACTCCGCCCTCGGGGACGAGCCCTATGTCGAAGGAGGTACCGCCCATGTCTGTGGAGATGACATTTCCCAGTCCCGTGCTGTCAGCCAGGTGCTGGGCGGCCCCCACCCCGGCGATGGGTCCGGAGTGGATGGTCTGCAGTGCGTCGGTGGAATTCGACTGGGCCATGCCGCCGGAATTGTGGATGACAAGCATGGGTTTGTCATAGCCGGAACCCCGGAGGTTGTTGGACAACTGCCCGAGTGCGTGGAACATGATTTCGTGCAGGAAGGCGTCGACAATAGTGGACGTTGCCCGCACATATTCGCCCTTTCGGCCGGACACCTGGCTTCCCAACAGAACGGGAATAGCGCCGAGTTCGTGGGCCGGATACTCGTCCAGGATGATTTCGAGGATCTGCTGCTCGTGGACGGGATTTTCTGTCGAATTGACCAAGGAGACGACGATTGCTTCTGCCCCGTTGTCCACAAGTTCGCGAACCTGGGTGCGGACGTCGTCTTCCATCAGGGACACGACAACCTTGCCGGCCGAGTTGATTCGTTCCTTGACCGAGCGGATCAGGCTGCGGGGCACGAGAGGATCCGGGCGGGTGGCATCCGGCATATTTTGCTGCTTGGAAGGGTCCAGCCCTTCGCCGTAGCCACGGCCCCGGGAGAGAGGGATGGTGTCCTCGAAGCCGTGGGTCACCAGTGCGCCTACCCTCGGGCCCTTCCCTTCAATAAGTGCATTGGTGCCGAGGGTTGTTGCATAGCGGACTGAATCGACTTCCGCCAGAACGAGATCGCGGTCGAGTCCAGCTCGCGAGCAGGCGAGGTCGAGTGCTTCATTGAAGCCTTGGGCCAGGTTGTGGTGTGTTGTCAGCGCCTTCGCCTCAACATACAGGCCGTCCCAAGCGAAAAAGCAGTCCGTAAATGTACCGCCGATGTCAACGGAAATTCGTTTCATGACCAGTGGTTTCCTTAGCTGTGCGAGTGACTGGTGGACGGGGACAGACTGTTGTACGAACCAAGGGCCGGGCTGAAGTCTGCAACGGCCTCTTCGCCGGGTCCGTAGTTGATGACGGTCTCCGGGTTGGTTCCACGTTTCGTCCACTGTTCGCGGAGCGAGTCGATATCCCAGAGCATGTCCACGGTCGGGGGGTGTCCCGGCGGTACGTACTCCGTTTCGAGCTGCGTCCCGCAACCCGGGCAGTAAAACTCGAGAATCCTGCAGAAAGCGGGGTCCGGAGCGAAAGTGAACTCGTACCTTTCCGGATCAAGAATCGACTGATGGATTTCTCTCGGGTCCCGGTCGTAAACCAGGGTTCCCTCCTTGTAATTGCCCCGGGCGTCGCCGAGGTCATGGCTGCAGACCCGGCAGGTCCACCGCTCCGTGTCGAGATCGATGATCAGATATTCCGTCATTGGAATCCGCATGACTTGTCTCACCTGTCTTCTTAATGATGGTTGTGTGGGGTCACTTCTGGATGGTGTCTGTAAGCATGAGGTCACCGGAGACCGTCACGTCGAAGGTCCAGCCATGCGGCACACGGGCCGTGAAATAGGGGCCCTCCACGATTGCGGGGCCCGAGGCCGAGGCACCGGCTGTCTGACGTTCCAGCTCGAATACCGGGACCTCATCGACCTGGTCGACCGCGGAGCGGACGTTTCGGGTGGAGGTGGCGACGGCGGGCCTCTTCGCGATTGATTCGGCGCGTCTGATTGACGTGTGCGGCAGCTCGAAGCGGGCGGTCAGGGTCAGCATGGTGTTGTGTCCGCGGATACCGGGCTGCGGATCGGAATCCAGGTATGGGAGCTCAGAAATCAGCTGGCCTTCGGCATCTTCAAGCACCACGTTCCATTCGAGCCGGCATTCGTCGATTTCGTGGCCCTCTTGGAACATGTCCCGCGTCGCCCGGTCCATGAGCGCCGCTTTGCTCGCACCGAATTCTTCGGCGTCCATTCCCGCGACGTTGGCCTCGTACGTCTGCGCAATGTCGGAGAAGCCGATTCCGAAAGCCGAGAAAACCGCGGCCATTTGGGGCACGAGGACTCGGCGGATGCCGGCGATCCGTGCTGCGCCGCATGCGCTCATGGGGCCCGCGCCCCCGAACGCCGCAACCGTTGTGGCGTCCGCATCCTCGACGTCGTCAGTTAAGGACTGCGACATGCGTTCGAAGTAGGCAGCCTCCATCCGAATCAGCGCCTCATTGAGGGTTATGCCGAGAGGGTCCGCAATGACTTCAGTGATTACGGCACGCGACCGCTCAGCGTCGAGGCTGAATCCTCCGTCGAGGTAGGTATCCGGATCCAGGACTCCCAGCAGCAGGTTCACGTCCGTGATCGTGGCTTGCTTGCCGCCAAAGCCGAAACAAGCGGGGCCCGGGGCAGCCCCGACACTTTCGGGGCCGACGGTGATGACGCCGTCGCGGAGTGCGATGACCGAACTGCCCCCGACGCCGCTGGAATGGACGTTGCTCATCTCAAAGGAAACCGGAACGCCCTGAATGGATCCCCGGCGGTCCGTCGAGATGGTTGAGTTCTTCACCGAGCCGACATCAGTGGTTGTCCCGCCGACGTCGATCATCAGCACATGCGCAAGTCCATAGGCCTCAGAAAGCGCCTTTGTTCCTTCAAGTCCACCGCGGGGCCCCGAAGAGTAGGTCTTCAACGCCACAGATTTAGCCACACGTGAAGAAGCTCCGTCGTTGCGGTAAATAAGAAGCGGGTTCTTGACCTTATGGTCGCGAAGTCGGTGCTCGGCGCTGTACAGGAACCTCTCCATGGTGGGGTGCAGAAAGGAATTGATGATTCCGGACCATACGCGGCGCCCCTGGACGGCGTCGGGAGTGAATTCCCAAGAGAAAAGAATGGGTACCGAACCGAGCAAGTGACGGGGGAACTTCCGCAGCAAGACGCCTTTGACGGCCCTTTCCTTCTCCCTGTCAGCCATGGCGATCACGAGTCTTGCCGCGCCGTCGGTTGTCAGCCGATTGACCTGCTTGACGAGTTCCTGTGACAGCTCCTCCACTTCCTGTTCGGCGTTGATGACTGCTACTCGTGCGCCGACGAGGTCTTCGAACAGCTCCGCTGCCGCGTCGCCCTTGCGAAGTTCTTCGGCCAGGGTGGGGCTGTCTGTGAGGATGCCGATGCGTGGCCCCTTGCGCTCTACAAGTGCGTTGGTGCCTTGGGTGGTGGAATACCGGATGTGACGCGTGGAGTGCAAGAGTCCCGGAAGATCTTCCTCACCGAAGATGTCCTTGGAGGCCTTGGCTATGCCGTCGAAGAGACACTGGGAGAGGTCGAAAGGTGTGGTGAGCGTCTTGGTGAACGAAAAATTCTCGCCGTCCCAGACACAAATATCGGTCAGCGTTCCACCGTTGTCGATGTTAATGAGCCGTTCCATTGATACTCCTTTGTATATTGAGGCGCGGTGACACCAGCGGCGTATTCCTCAACGGGTGATTGTGATCCATGCCACATTGAGGCCTGACCTCAGTTTCACTCCTGATGCGGTGTGGCTGGCTACTACCCGGCCGGGTGGACTATTCGGAAGAAGGGTCGGCCACCCGGGAGGGCGCCGGGCTGGTTTCGAACTGGACTCCCACTCCCACCGGCTACACCTCGACCACGTCGCTACGGCGTGCTCGCCAACGACCGCCGTCGACGTCCCTATCTTTTTCGAGAAGAAGTGTCAGCTTCGCCGGGCTTGGCCAAGAACGCTTACGTGGGGCTCGCGATCCTAGGTTCGAGAGGGCCACGATCATCGCATTCCAGGTGATCGCAGAAGACCTAAGCTATTGGTGGCAGCCGGCACGCGCGCATCAATCGCCACGGCCGCAAGGCCGTCCAGTCCATCGGCTCAAGACCTCCGTCATTGACGCCCAAACCGTTCGTTCGCCTGGAACTCCCCCATTTCCTACAAAGCGAAACCAATTCTAGGAACCAAAAAGATGTTCATATCTGGCACGAGCGACGTCGCCGCCGTCGCGGGCGGTTCGGTCAGCACCGTTTCGAACGCCCCGAACAGCACCCGGAAAGTCAAAATCGAAACCCGAGGGCCCGGCGATTCGGGGGAACTTCACGTCCGGGTATTTGGCGGGATCGAGGTCCTAGGCTCCTCGCTGCTGGTGCAGCTCCTGGTGGGCAATTACGTTGGCCTCATCAGCCGTGGCCACATGATTGCCAAGGGCTGGATGGATATGGTCTCGGCAGATGGGACTACAGCTTGGGTCTGGCTGGACGGGGGCCGCGGTCGTCGGATGGTACACGCTGGAGACGGGATCGGTCTCATGGTTCTCAAGGAGGCCCCCGCCGTTGCCTGCGCCCGCAAAACGACAAACAAGAACCGCAAGCGCAAGACAACAACCGAAGGAAACTGAACCCTTGATCTACATTCCTGCGCAGGACCGTTATGATTCCATGCCATACCGAAGGGTTGGCCGAAGCGGGCTGAAGCTTCCAGCGGTCTCACTGGGCCTCTGGCACAACTTTGGGGACGACAAACCCTTCGAAACGCAACGGGCCATCCTTCGCCGCGCCTTCGAGCTCGGCGTCACACACTTCGACCTCGCCAATAACTACGGTCCGCCCAGCGGCAGTGCCGAGACCAATTTTGGCCGGCACCTCAGGGACGACTTCAAGCCGTACCGCGACGAGCTCGTCATCTCCACCAAAGCGGGATACCCCATGTGGCCCGGCCCGTACGGGGAATGGGGATCCAGGAAATACCTCCTCTCGAGCCTTGACCAGTCCCTGGAACGCATGGGCCTGGACTACGTGGATATCTTCTACAGCCACCGACCGGACCCGAACACTCCCCTTGAGGAGACAATGGGAGCGCTCGACACCGCGGTCCGCTCGGGCAGGGCGCTGTACGCGGGCATTTCCTCCTACTCCCCGGACAAGACGCTCGAGGCAGCTGCCATCCTTCGGGACCTTGGCACACCGTTGCTGATCCACCAGCCCTCGTACTCAATGCTCAACCGTTGGACCGAACAGGGCGAGCCCAACTTGTTCCAGACCCTTGAGCAGGTGGGCGCAGGCGCCATCGCGTTCTCGCCCCTCGCACAGGGTTTGCTGACCACGCGGTACCTACACGGCGTCCCGGAGGACTCCCGCGCTGCCGCAGGCAAGTCGCTAGTGGACACGCAGCTCTCTGAGGAGAACCTCACCCGGATCCGGGGCCTCAACGAGATCGCGACGCAGCGTGGGCAGACCCTCGCCCAGATGGCCATATCCTGGGTGCTGCGCCCACAAAACAGGGGAATACCGATCACATCGGCCCTGATCGGTGCCAGCAGCGTCCGGCAACTCGAAGACAACCTGGCGGCAACCTCAGGTCCGGATTTCACCAGCGATGAGCTCGAAAGGATCGACGAATTCGCCGTCGAGTCCGACATCAACCTCTGGGCCAAGGCACTCCAGGCATAGACCATAGAGGTGCGTTGAGATCAGGACCCCTCTGGAGCCAGCGGCGCCAGCATCGACGGTTGAGTTTGTGCCAACCCAGACCACCCCACCCGGGTGGGCAACAACTGTCCCGGAAAGTCCACCCGCCAAGGCAGTAGCCAACCACACCAAGGCTGGAGCGAAACTGAGGTCAGTCCTTGACGTGGTGGTCGGGCTCCCCCAACCCGGGACGCATCTGGCCCCCGACGGACCGAAAATGCCTGCGTCTTCGCACTTGTCCCAAAAGATTGCGGGGCAATGCGGCGCACGAGTTCAATGCACGTTACATGACAAGAAGAGGATTATGGACTATTCGCTGATGATGGCTTGCACACTCATCAACACAATGAAGGACGAGGGCCGCAGCGCGTTGCCAGACGCGCCTGCTGTAGTGGAAAGACGCGCCGGGTACGCACGCAAAAGACCGGCTCGTCTGCGGGGTTGGCTGGCGACCGCCCTACACCAAGTCGCGTGGGAGATTGAGCCTGAACCGCCGGCTGGAACTTGGCCACGGAACTAAGGCAGCGCTGCCGTTGGCACAGACGTCGGGTCGGATGGACCTGTCAGTCATTGACCGCCACCTGCACGTACTCCACCAGCAATTCGGGCTGTGCGTTCAAGCAGCCAGGAAAGATGCTGCAGCACAAGGGTTCTCCTAAGCACAGCCGCAACTGTGGCGGATGATCAGCTCCACAGGGAGCATCTCGCTCTGGAGTTCCATCGCTTCGCCCGGCTTCGCCCGGAGAAGCAGGTCAACGGCGAGGGAGCCCGCACGAGCGATCGGCTGCTGCACGGTCGTTAACCCCGGGGATATGATGCCTGCCTCGCGGATCCCGTCGAACGAAACCAAGGCGACGTCCTCCGGGACTCGGACCCCAGCCTCCGCTGCCGCATGCAGTATTCCGATTGCCTGCTCGTCACTGTGCACGAACATGGCTCGCGGCCGTTTCCGGGTTGCCAAGAGCATCTTGGCAACCCGGAAAGCGTCATAGCGATCAAAATTGCTTTGGACATTCAGCTGGCCGTCCGGTTCGATTCCCCGCGCAATCAGGGCCTGCTCCCAGCCTTCTTGGCGTTCTCTGACGGCCGACAGCCCGAGGGGACCGCTGAAGCTCGCCACTTCGGTGTGCCCGTGGTCGAGTAGGTGCGTCGTGCCGGCAAAAGCGCCCGCTCTATTGTCGACAATGATTGAGGTGCCCCAGATTTCGCTGGCCGATCGGTCCAGGAAGATGAGAGGCGTCTTGTTGCCCTTCAGCGCTGCCACTGTTGCGGGAAGAAATGCTTCGTTCGTCACCGAGCTGCCCGCGAAGATAATCCCCTTGACCTGCTGCTCGATAAAAGTGCGCAGATGCTTGGCCTGTCGCTCATCGTTCTGCATTGCGTTACCAAGAAGAAGGCTGTATCCGCGTTCGAGCGCGGATGTCTCGACGGCTTGGGCAACTTCGCCGCAGTAGGGGTTCGTGATGTCGGCAGCGATGAGGCCGAGGGTCGTGCTTGTCGCAGAGCGCAGTGACCGCGCTACCGCGTTCGGGCGATAGCCCAGTCTCTCCACGGCATCCAAAACGCGCTTCCGTGTTGCCTCGGAAACCTTTCGCGGCCCGTTGTTGACCACATAGCTAACAACCGCTGTGGACGTACCGGCCTCTCGCGCGACCTCCTCCTGGGTGATCATCCGTTACTCCTATCGTGTATTCCGCGAACTCGCATCAAACTCGCGCCCGCCTTTATGGACCCAAGCCTAGAGCACGGCGCGGCCGACCGCTTGTTACGAGTTTAAGCATGAATTGTTGCGGCCGTGTTAACTTTCCGGCGTTGACTGTAAAGCCGGGGCTGATCGTATTGACACGTCTCGGAGTTCGCTCCTATCGTAAATCTAAACGTATAGATCCCCGGCCCGTGGCGGTTGGCAGTTCCGGTTCGCCGGCTGTCGTAAACGGGAACCCGAGGGCCGCGAACAGCTCCCCACAATTGGCTGATGCGCTGCCAATCCCCACGCGTAATAACCCCATCGCTGAAATGTTCGTCATGAACATCAATTGTCGATTTTCTCCTAGACAAAATTCCACCCGGTTTTCCGATGAAAAGGATAGTTCCGTGATTAATACCAATGATGCGTCCGTCGCCTCTAGTGCGGAGGCCACTCTTATGTCAGCATTGCCGTCACCTGCCATGTCCCGACGACACCTGTTGCGAGGGGTGGGGGCGGGGGCGCTGGCGGTTGCTGGCGGGTCGCTGTTAGCCGCCTGTGGAGCGGCGACGACTTCATCCAGCACCGTTTCTTCCGGCGCGGCCAGCGGGACAGTGGGTCTGCAGTTGGTATTCATCAAGAACGTCCAGTTCGCCGGTAGTTACTTTGCCGACCAGAACGGATACTGGAAGAACCTGGGCCTGAACGTCAACCTGATGGCCGGTGGACCCAACCTGACGGTGGAGCCGGTTGTCCAATCGGGCAAGGCGCTGGTGGGGATAACCCACACGGCGCAGGCCGTGAAAGCCATCATCAACGGCGCTGACCTGCAGATCATCGGCGCCGGTTTCCAGAAGAACCCCTTCGTGTTGATCTCCCGCGCGGCTGCGCCTATCAAGACGCCGCAGGATCTGGCCGGTAAGAAGATCGGGGTACAGGCCCTGGACCTCCCGGTTTTTACGGCCTTCCTCACGGCCAACAAAATCGACAAATCCACCTTCACGATCGTCCCGCTGCAGTCCGACCCCACACCGCTGGTGACCGGCGAACTCGACGGCATCATGGGCTTCTACAGCAACGAGCCCAATTTCCTGCGCATCAAGGGGGTCGAACCCTACAACCTGCTGTTTGACAGCTTCAACTACCCCCTCATGGAGGAGGCCTACATCGTGAAGAAGTCGAATCTGCAGGACCCCGCGAAGCGGGCGCAGATCGTGGCGCTGATGCAGGGCGAATCGAAGGGCTGGCTGGATGCTGTTGCCAGCGTGGACAAGGCGGCCGACCTGGCCGTCAACAACTACGGCAAGGACCTCAAGCTCGATACGAGCCAGCAGGTGTTGGCGATGAAGTCGGAAGTTGATCTCGTCGTCACGGCCGACACGAAGGCGCACGGGCTCTTCTGGATGACCGACACACTTATCAACGGCACGGTCAACTCGCTAAAGCTCGGCGGCGTCGAGGCGACGAAGGACATGTTCACCCTTGACGTCCTGAATGACGTATACAAAGGAAAGGCCACGGTCTGACCCATGGGCACTACACCCGGAAATGAGGGCGTCAGCATTCGCGACGTCTCCAAGAAGTTCGCCGTTCGTGGCAAGGAGGTCCTGGCGCTCTCGGGAGTGAATCTGGAGGTCCCGCTCGGAGGATTCCTGTCGCTGCTGGGCCCGAGCGGTTGCGGCAAGTCCACCATGCTGCGCATCTTGGCGGACTTGGACGAACCGACCAAGGGCCAGGTCCTTGTTCACGGCGAAGCTCCCTCGGTCGCCCGGAAGAACCACCATCTCGGGATCGCTTTCCAGGATGCCGCGCTATTGCCATGGCGCACCGTGGAGGAAAACATCAAGCTTCCCCTCGAGGCGGCCGGCCGAAAGCTGGCCGAAAATGACCTGCGGGATATTATCTCTCTCGTCGGCCTGACCGGCTTTGAGAAGGCAAAGCCGGCACAGTTGTCCGGCGGAATGCGCCAGCGCGTCGCAATCGCCAGGGCGCTCATTCACGAGCCCCAGGTCCTCCTGTTGGATGAGCCCTTCGGTGCCTTGGACGAAATGACCAGGCAAAGGCTGAACCTTGAGTTGCTCCGGGTCTGGACGGCACGCCGGACCACGACGGTACTGGTCACGCACTCGATTGCTGAGGCTGTCTTCCTTTCCGACTCTGTAGCCGTAATGGCACCACGTCCCGGTCACGTCGTCGAGAAGATTGACATAGACCTGCCAAGGCCCCGTACCCCGGAGATGCTGCGCTCACCCGAGTTCCATAAAATCGCCGACCGGCTGAGTGGACTCCTTTTCACGGGAGAGTCCAGCCCGCGCGGGGACCGGCATGCCGCCAAAGTCAACGCCTGATGCCGTCAGTGCTCTTACCGAAAGGAACCTCGTGGCAGCATCCAGTGCTGTAGGCACGTCCGCGCCGGCGCCCGAGCGCCAGCCCCCTGCGTCCAGACTAAAGAGCCGCTTTAGAAGCTGGCTGCCGCCGATGGCGGGGCTCGCCGCGCTGCTCGTGGGTTGGGAACTCATCGCGCGAACCATCGCGGCGGGTAAGCACATCGTGCCGACCGTACCGGACGTAGTTGGCACCATGGTCGCCGACGGCTTCTACTTTGACGGTGTGACGACCACCCTTGGGGAAGCAGGCCGCGGATTCTTTTGGGGAAACCTGGCGGCGCTGGGTGTTGCCGCCATTTGCCTGCTCTTGCCTCGCTTGAAGAACATCTTGACGCGGCTGGCAATGGCCACCTATTCCACCCCTACCATTGCCATCGCGCCGCTGTTGATCGTGCTGTCTTCCCCGGACGGGGCGAAGGTCAGCATGGCGGGGCTGTCAGTGTTCTTTCCGACATTGCTCGGGGCACTGGTGGGCCTGGAAGGCGGCCCCAAGTCAGCCTTGGAATTCGTGCACGTCTCTGGTGGATCCCGGGCATTTGCTCTGGCACGTGTACGCGTTCGTGCGGCGGTGCCCGAAATAGCCGCCGCGCTCAGCCTAGCTGCACCTGCCGCGGTGGTTGGCGCCATGATCGGAGAGTATCTCGGCGGGGACCAGGGACTCGGCGTGGTCATGGTGCAGGCTCAGCAGTCACTGAACGAGGCGCGGGCCTGGGCGGTAGCGGTCGAAGCGACAGCACTTTCCACCGTGGCTTACCTTTTGATCGGCGCAATTGCCCGCCGCCTGGCGTACACCGCCACGTCGACAGAATTCGGCATCTCCGCTACGGTCCGGTCGAAGGGCACCAAACAGGTGACTTTGGCTATCGGGCGCACAATTGCTTCCCTGGTGGCGGTGATTCTTCTGTGGTTCGCACTGGTGCGCGGGTCAGGCCTCGACCCCTACCTCGCCAAGACTCCAGACCAAGTATGGACGTACCTCACCGCCGGCCCAGATGCGGCGGCTAATCGAGACCTGATCTTCTCCGGGCTGGCAAAGACACTGAGCGACGCCTCCGTCGGCTATGTTGCCGGCACCATCGCAGCGCTCATTGCGGCAGTCATCTTCCTCAACTCTTCACTGGTCGAGGGCATGTTCCTGCCAGTGGTCATGACCATCCGTGCCGTACCGCTTGTGGCAATGACTCCGATCATTGCCCTCGTCTTCGGGCGCGGCGTCCTGACGATCGCAGTGCTCGCCGGCGCAGTCACCTTCGTGCCGACCCTGGTGATCGTTTTGGCGGCGTTACGCGCTGTTCCGAAACCTGCAACCGAGTTGATGCACGTATATGCCGTCGGGTGGGTTCGCTCGCTCTTCAGCGTCCGCTTGGCCTACGCCATTCCAGCCCTGGCCGCAAGCGCCCGGGTGGCGATTCCGGGCTCCATTCTTGGCGCCGTCCTCGTAGAGATCCTGGCAACAGGCGATGGGATTGGCTACACGGTCGCGACCAGCATTGGAAATTCCGAATATGTGGCCCTGTGGACTGCATTGGCGGTCCTGAGCGGGGTTACGGCAGTGCTGTACATGTTGCTGTCGCGCATCGAGTCGGCGCTCCTGACACGTATCACCCAGTAATCAAGGCTCTTGAAACGTGGATGCATGTCGATGGCATGGGCAACAGCTGAGGGACCGCGGCCGTCCGCGCCGGCAGCATCCGCCGAATTATTGTCACGGTCCAGGACGGAAAGGATTCAAATGAACAGGCATTCCGAGGCGGTCCGCGAGGACGATCTTGAAGAGGGGCGCTGGAAACACCCAACCCCAGTCACCGCTGAACTCGCGTCCACTTGGGTTGACAAGGGTCGGCGTCTCTCGATCCCGCTGCTTGAACTGGCCGGGCCGGTCGCGGACCCGGCGACCGTTATTCCCCAAGTTGTCGAAAAGGAAAGTGAGCGGCTGTACGGGAACTTCATGCTCGCTTGGCTCGATAACAGTAGCGACCCACGGGTAGTGAACCACCTTCCCGACGCAGCGTTTTTTCTGCAATTGCTGGACCTCACCTATGGGCCTGTCTTCGAGTTGCGTCCCGAGCTCCGGAGCCTCTTGAGTGGTACGAGTCGGCCCGAAATGTCTTTGACCAACGACGTTCTCCAGATTCAGCTGCGCACGGTCCAAGGGAACTACAGCATGATCCGGCACCACGCCCTCATGTTGTTCTACGCGGCCCTGTGGCTTGATGAGCCCGAACGGTCCGGATGGTTGGACTTATACGACCAATTGGTGACCCACGTTGACGGACGCCCGGAAGGGCGACCGAGCCTGGAACAGATCGGCAACACGGAAAGCGGCGCCTTTGAGGATTTCGCGGCGCTCTCAGGGCGAACATTGACGGATCCGGAGGCTCGGCAGCTGTTGAACGATCCTGAAGCATTGCAACGGATCGTGGACTACCAGTTGTATGCCGCTGTGGCGATTGGCCTGCTGTGGCGAGAGTATCGCGCCCTCCCCGAGGAACTGCAGGAAGGATGGCACCGTGAGCAGCTGTCCAGAGGCTACGTCAGCCCGGATTATCTGGAGGACAACTGGCTGAACAAAAAGTGATCCTTCACCGCCCAGCAAACTAAGACCTCGAAAGAGAGAACAGAGCATGACCGAACTACAGCTCATCATCAAAAATGCACGGCTTAACACGGACGACCAGGAACTGTACAACATCGGAGTCCGGGACGGGGTCATCGTCGCCCTCACTGGCCAGGCGGAGGACCTCGGCACCGCCGCCGAGACGCTCGATGCGGCAGGCCGTTGGGTGATACCAGGTGCTATCGACACCCACTCTCACATAAACCAGAGAGCCCCCGAATACAATGATCTGCCGGGTTTCGGCCCTGACGACAACTTCGCGGTGGAATCCAAGGGAGCACTGGCGGGTGGGTGCACCACAGCCTTGAACTACGCGCAATTCGGACTGGGCTCAATGCTGGAGGCGTACCGTGAGGGTCTCCGCGCCGCCGGTCAGCAGAGCATGATGAACGTCCTCTTCCATGGCTACGTCATGAACATGGAACAGGTGGCTGAGATCCCCCAGGCGGTCGCCGAAGGTATCACAACATTCAAATTGTTCATGCCCTATCGCGGCGAAGAGGCAGCAGCCCTGGGCGGCATCGGCAGCCTCAACCACGCCCAAATGAGAATAGCCTTCCGGGAGATCGCTCGACACGGGGTGCAGGCGCTGGTGCACGCCGAGGACGGTGACATCGTTGATCACTGCATGCAACATGAGATTTCGGCAGGAATGACCTCGCTGGCCTCATGGGAACGGTCCCGGCCAACCGAGGCCGAAGGCGACGCCGCGTGGACCGCCCTCTACCTGGCCGAAAAGGCCAACTGTCCGGTCACGATTGTTCACGTCTCGAGCCTCGAGGCGATCCGCGCTCGACGGGCTGCGGGCTATAGCGACGCCGCACTCGAGTCCTGCGTGCACTACATGCTCCTGACAACCAGCTCCGGCATTGGCCCGGAGGGCAAGGTAGCCCCACCGCTGCGCGACCCCGAACTGGCAGCTGCAATCACGGACGCCGTGATGAACGGCGAGATCGACTTCTTTGGTTCGGACCATAATGTCTGGCCTAGTGCCGCGAAAACCGACTGGGTGACTGCCCGTCCGGGATTGCCGGGAATCGCCTTGATGCTTCCGCTACTGCTCACTCACCTTGTTTACGAGCACGGAATGGGCATGGAGCGCGCTATCGAGCTCACGTCTACGAATGCGGCCCGCCGATTCAACCTACCAAATAAGGGCCATGTCTCGATTGGCGCTGACGCGGACCTGGTAATTCTCGACGAGGGTGAGCGGGTGGTACGGGCGAATGAACTGCACTCAGCCGTGGACTACTCGCCCTACGACGGATACGTCCTCAAGACCTGGCCCTCCGCCACGGTTGTTGGCGGAACAGTGGTATTCAGGGATGGCGTTTTCCCCAACGAAGATTTCCGCGGAGAAATCATCAACGACCGCTTCCGGAGAGATGCGGCTGGCGTCCAAGAGGCCGACGCCGATTTAGTCGAGAGCATTAGTTAATCGAGTCATTGAGAAAGTGCTCTGAGCTGCAGAAATTGAGGTTGCCAAAGCCATGATTCCAGTGGCAAGGAGCACTTTCTCAGGGTCGATTCTGTTCTGGCTATTCGCCAATCCATTCCGTTCCACCGGCTGACCGCCGTCTCCCGAAAGTATTCGTAGATGACAAATGATTCGCAGATCAGTACCGTTACATTCCCTGACAGGGAACTGCTGGCGGCTTTGGAACCATTGCCGGTGGGGGTGCGGGGAGCGGTGTGGGACCTTCGCAGTGCGCCGATCGGAGTTGACCTCGACGACGTCGATGCGGTCGTTTTGCCGTATATCAATGCCTCTGAGGTGCTTGGGGAACTAGGCCGTGTACCCCATCTCAAACTCGTCCAGACGCAATCTACCGGCTATGACGGTGTACGCGAGGCAGTGGGCGAGACAGTTGCCGTAGCATCGGCCAGCGGAGTCCACGCCGCTGCAACGGCCGAATTGGCGATCGGGCTCATCCTGGCGTCGCTTCGTGGCATCGACGCGGCAGTGCGCGACCAACAAGAGGGTGCCTGGCGGCCGCAGCGCCATCTCTCGCTTGCGGACCGTAAAATCCTGCTCGTTGGTGTCGGCGGAATCGGCAAAGAAATTGCCCGCCGTCTGCAGCCCTTCGAGGTTGAACTGACCCGGGTCGGCAGTTCCGCCCGGGACGACGCCGACGGCCACATTCACGGCGCGCAGGAACTCGTTGCGTTGGCTGCCACGGCGGACGTCATGGTTGTGATCACTCCGCTAACCGGGCAGACCCACCATATGATCAACACCCACGTCCTAGCCGCGCTGCCGGCAGGCGCTCTCGTTGTCAACGTTGCGCGCGGAGCCGTCGTCGACTCCGACGCCCTGACGGCGGAAGTGCTGAAGGGCAGACTCAAGTGTGCCATCGATGTCTTCGATCCCGAGCCGATACCGGCCGATCATCCCTTGTGGACTGCCGAAAACGCCTTGATCACCCCGCACATTGGCGGAAACACTTCGGCGTTCTACCCGAGAGTGGTCAAGCTCCTCAAGAAGCAGATGGAGGCGTTCGCGCGGGGGAAGGTCCCGGACAACCTGGTACAACGCGGACCTTTCGCGTAATGCCGGCGATGTCAAAGCGAAGGAAACCACGATGACGTACACAGTGAACTGCAGCATCCTATGGCCGGACCTGCCGCTGCTGGAGCGTCCGGCTGCGGCGAAGGCGGCCGGCTTCGACGCCGTCGAGTTCTGGTGGCCGTTTGAATCTTCGGTCCCGGAAGACTCCGACGCGGCAAAGTACCCGTTGCTCAAGGCCGCCCACGTCCTGGACATCATCGCCAAGGTGCGCGCAACAGGCGCGGAGAACCCGGCACGGGAAACCTGACTCTGGATGCATGGACCGGCCGGAGCATCGAACTCGGTTATACCAGGTATATCGGCCTCGAATACAAAGCCACCACTGCGGAACCGTTCGGCTGGCTGCGCGAAGCCAAGCCAATCCGGTCTGCGCACATTCGTACGTACTAGCAAACGCTTCAGGAAATGGACACGAAAAATGAATGCTGTTCCCCGGAAAGTCGCCGCAATCGGGCTGGGAATCATGGGTCTGCCCATGGCCGTCAACCTGCTCAAGGCCGGTCATCCAGTCACGGGATTCAACCGCAGCCAGGGCAAGATCGACCAGTTGGTCAGTGCCGGGGGCGTGGGGGCCTCCGGCACCGCCGAAGCCGTCAAGGACGCCGACGTCATCATCACGATGGTGCCGGACTCCCCGGACATCGAGGCGGTCGTCAGCGGCCCGGACGGCGTCTTTGCCAACGCCCGAAAGGGTGCCTACTGGGTTGACTGCAGCACCATCCGACCGGATGTCAGCGTCCAGTTGGCCGCGGCGGCGCGGAAAGCCGGCATCAAGGCTCTGGATGCCCCTGTTTCCGGCGGCGAGACAGGCGCCATCGAGGGCAATCTCTCCATCATGGTCGGCGGCGAAACCGCCGATGTCGAAGCCGTTCGGCCGGTCCTTGAGGCCATCGGCAGCACCGTGGTTCACGTCGGTCCGTCCGGTTCCGGGCAGACCGTGAAGGCGACCAACCAGCTCATCGTTGCGGGCACCATTGAGCTGCTGGCCGAGGCGCTGGTCTTCCTTGAGGCACACTCGGTGGACACTCAGGCCGCCATCAAGGTTCTCGCCGGCGGTCTGGCCGGCAGCCGGGTCCTGGACCGCAAGGCCGCCTCGATGATCGCCCGCAAGTTCGAGCCGGGCTTCCGCGTGGATCTGCATCACAAGGACCTGGGCATTGTCACCGCCGCCGCCCGCGAGGCCGGCGTCGCCATCCCGCTGGGTGCCATGGCGGCGCACTTGATGGGGGCGGTGCGCGCCCAGGGGCACGGCTCCTTGGACCATTCAGCGCTAATGCTCCTCGTCGAGCGACTTTCCGGCCGCTCCGCTAGTTGAACACTCGGCGAAATGCAGAAAAGTGCCGCTCCAGAATCAATCCTGGAGCGGCACTTCGTTGGCGAGGTTGCGGGAAATCAGTGGACTTCTATGTCCGTGGAATCCGGATGACGGCCGGACCCACGCGATCGGCCAAGAGCTGCACATGAAGCTTGCCGCCGTCATAGGTGATGGTAGCGCCACAGCCTTCAACGGTGGCACCTTCCAAGCGCACCCCAGTGGGTGCCAAATCGGTCGCCGTCGTGCTTTCATCGAGGGAATCGACGAAGGCCACGATTTCGGTTCCGCGGTCAATCCACCGGATCCAGGGTTCGTCCGTGGGCACCGCAACGGCGGAATCCAAGGGAGTGGCTCCAACCAGATACTGTTTTCCGGCGGCCATCCAGGCACCCAGCTCCGTGAGGGACTGACGTTGGATTGCCGGGATGGTGCCATCCGCCTTCGGCCCCACATTGAGCAGGAAGCGTCCGCCGCGCGAAACAACGTCGACCAGCTGGCGGGCAAGCTGTTTGCCGGTCAGCGACTGTTCCGTTCCTTCAACCTGGTTGTACCCGAACGAGAAGCCTATGCCCCGGCAGTTCTCCCACGCGTCAAACGACTCTGCATCCTTGTGGGCTTCATATTCGCTGGTGCCGTAGTCCTGGTGCGTGGTACTGCCCCACCGGTCGTTGACTACGCCCGTCGGACAAGCGGCATAAAACTCTTTGAACAGTGTGCCCAGACCGCCCGGTCCAAAGTGCTTTCCGGCGTCGGGCCATTCGATGTCATTCCAGAGGATTTCTGGCCGGTACCGCTCAATCAGGTCGGCCACGTGGTCGTAGGCGTATTGGGCATACCCGGGGTCCCTGGGCCGGTCGGTGTCGTGGACGCTGTCCGAGCTCATGTGCGGCGGGAAGGGGCGGACATGCCAGTCCAGTCCTCCGGAGTAGTAGAGGCCCAAGTGCATGCCCTGTTCTTTGACAGCGCCGGCAATGGCGCCAATCAGGTCCTGCTTCGGGCCGCGGTGCACCACGTTGCGTCCGTTCGTTCCCGGCGCATCCCACAGGCCGATGCCATCATGGTGTTTGGTGGTTGGTATTACGTAGTCGGCGCCGGCTTCCTTGAACAACTCGGCCCAGCTGGCGGGGTCAAAATTTTCGGCGTGCCACTGGTCGAGCAACTCGTCGTAGGGAACGCCGCCATGTACTTCCTGATGGTGCTTCTGTGCCGGGCTTCCGTCGATTCGGATGGTGTTCATGTACCACTCGGCGTAGGCATTGTGCGTGAACCACTCGCGTGGGTCCTTTACGGTTCCGAGAGCTCCAATGGGTTCGGCCCAAGCCGGGACTGAGTAGGCTCCCCAGTGGATGAAGATGCCGAAGGGTGCGTTGCGGAACCATTCGGGCAGCTCCCTTTTTAGCTGTGCCCATTCTTCCGGGGCAGCTGGCTGGGTTTCTGTGGACGTGCTGGGCTGAGACATCAGACTCCGATTCGTTGTTGTTGAGACAGTGTGACAATTTTCTTTACGTCTTGGGGGCGGATCCGGGTGGGTTCAGCGGCCTCCCAAGCCGCCCATGCTGATGCCCTTCACGAGTTGTTTCTGTAGGACGATGACGACGACCAGGCTAGGCAGCACGGCCAGTGTGGACGCTGCCATGAGGGGGCCCCAGTCGGTTCCCCGTTCGCCGGAGAACATTGACAGGCCGAGCGGGATAGTGCCCTGGGTGTTGTCATTAATCACAATCAGGGGCCACAGGAAACTGCCCCAGTAGTCAATGAAACTGAAGACTCCGACGACGGCGAGCGGGGCCTGCACTAGTGGCAGGATGATGCTCCATAGGATGCGGAAGGAACCTGCGCCGTCGATGCGGGCGGCTTCCTCGTAGTCCAGTGGCAGGGTCAGCAGGAATTGGCGGATCAGGAAGGCCCCGAAGGCGCCGAAGGCGAACGGCACGATCAAGGCAACCAGTGAGTTCACCAGGCCCAGCTTGTTCATCATGATGTACAGGGGGATCACGAGTACCTCATGAGGCAGTACGAGAGTGCCCAGGAATAGCAGGAAAAGCCTGTCCCGAAAGCGGAACCGGAACCGTGCGAAGGCATAAGCCGAGAGCAGTGAAACGGTCGTGGTCAGCAGGGCCCCGGCCAGAGCCACAATGAAGCTGTTCACGATGATCCGGCCGAAGGGGATGACCGTCCATGCCGTGTTGTAGTTCGACCATGCCAGGTGTGATCCCAGGAAATTGGCACCGGTGGAAAAGACTTCCTCGGTGGATTTCAAGGATGTTGCCAGCATCCAGATGAACGGGAAAATGAATCCCAGGCCGACGACGATCATCGCCGTTCGGCTGATGATCCGCCCTCTGCGGCCTCGGCTACGATCGCGCTTTCCTGTCTGGGGGTCGGTTCGTGTCAGGGTGTCAGTTGTCATAGTTGACCCACCTCTTTTGCTGGGAAAATTGCAGGGCCGTGATCAGCATGACGATCACGAACAGGATCCAGGCCAGCGACGAGGCATAGCCCATCTTGTCGAAGGAGAAACCGTTGCGGTACAGATAGAGCACGATGGTGTTCGTCGACTCCCCCGGGCCACCAAGGGTAAGCAGGTACGGCTGGGTGAAGACCTTGAAGGAGCCGATGATCGTCATGACGGTGCAGAAGAATAGCGTCGGTGACAGCATGGGAAAGACAATCCGGTAGAAACGCTGCCATGGCCCTGCACCATCAATCGTCGCGGCTTCGAGCAGGCCGGGAGAGATGTTACTCAACCCCGCTCCCAGGACGAAGATGTTGTAGCCGATCCCCTGCCATAGCGACATAGCGATCAGGGACGCCATGGCAAGGTTGCTGTCACTGAGCCAGGACGGTCCGTGTATGCCGACTCCTGCCAGTCCCGAGTTCACAACACCGTTGTCACTGAGCATCAACCGCCAAACCAACGCATTGGCCGTCATCGGCGTAACAACCGGAATGAAGAACAACACCCTGAAGAAAGGCCCCCATTTGCCAATGTGATGCAACCAGGTGGCAAGTCCGAGGGAAATTCCGAGGTTTAGGACCGTGTAGCAGACAGCAAAGACGAGCGTGTTTCCCAGCACGGTCCAAAAGACCGGATCCGAACTGAAAAGCGAGGCGTAGTTGTCAAAACCCACAAACTCCGGGTCCCCGAACAGGGGCCACTTGTACAAGCTGATACCCAACGACGCGACCAACGGGATGATGATGAAAATGAGGAATCCGAGCATTCCCGGGGCGAGATACAGAGCTGCCAGCCGGCCCTGTGCGCGGCCTTGGATTCGTTCGGGCGCAGCGGCTGGTGCTGCGGGCATGGCTTCGCTGTTTACTTCAGGCAGAACAATCATGAAATGGACCTAACGCATCATGGATGGACCAGGGGGGTTGACTCTGCCGGCCCGCGGTAACCCGTAGGGCCGGCATGTCACCTATTTCGCGGAACTCGCAACGCTATTCAGGATGGTTTCGGCGGATTTCGTGCCGCGGAATCCCTCAACCGAGTACTGGGTGAACAGGGTTTCGACCTGGTTCCAGTTCTTCGTTGTCTGCAGCGGCTTGCCGTTCTTGAGTAGTGTTTCGATCGTGGAAACATCCGCGGCGGGTTTTGTTCCGGCCCAAGCCTTCATCGCAGCCTGAAGCGTGGGTACGTTTCCGTGGCCTGCACCCACGGCCCCGATAACGTCGGCGGTGGTGATCTTCATAATGTTCGCGAAAGCGGCTTCCTTATCCTGGCAAGAGGCAGCAATGCCGAAGCCTGAACCTTGGATCATGGAAATCGGGTTCCCGGAGGTGGACGGAATAACGGCAACTCCGACCGTGCCCTTGGTTTTGGTAGTGAATGTCTGGTACATCCAGGGGCCGCCGAAGGTCATTGCCGCTTGACCGCTCATGAACTGCTGCTGCGAGACGTCCACAACGTCGGACGCCTGCGGGGCTTGCGCAACGTGTTCCTTGTTGACCAGGTCGAAGGTGAACTGCACGTCTTTGACGAAGTCGGGGTTGGTGATATCCAGATTGCCGTCCTTGACGGGGTAGTGTCCGTCCGCGAATGCCAAGGCCGGAGCCGGGCCGTTAACAAACTGCGGCGGGAGAGAGAGTCCGTAAACGCCGTTCTTGGTCAGTGCCTTCGCATCGGAGATGAACTGCGCCCGGGTGTAGTTCTCCGTCGGATACTTCAGCCCGGCAGCCTGGAACAGGTCCTTGTTGTAGTAGAGAACAAAAGGCGCTGCATCGTAAGGTATCGCCCGGAGTTTACCGTCGACGGTCATGCCCTGAATCATCGCCTGGTTGTACTTGGAGGGGTCGATATTGTTCTTCTTCGCCAAGTCATCCAGGGGCGCCAGCAGGTCTTTTAGCTCCTGTGCCCGGGCCCCCTGGGTGGTAATGATGCAGGGCGCGCCAGGGCTGGCCTCACGGGTTTTGACCTTGGTCCAGTAGTCAGGGAAGCTGGGTCCTTCAAGGGTGAGGTTGAAGCCGGGATCGGTCTTCTTCGCTGCGTCAATGAATGACTGCCATTGTGAGCGGTCATTTTCGTTAGAAATCCATGTATACATGGCCGAGGCGGCAGAACTTGCTCCGGGGCCGCTGGCTGCAGCTCCGCTTGAGCCACAGCCAGCCAGGGTGAGAGCCGCAACAGCCGAGAAGGCGATAGCGCTGACAATGCGGCCAGCGGGGAGGTTTCGCGACACTGGGAAAACCTTTCAGTAGAAAACAGAGAAGGGTCGTCGCACAGCGCTGCATTCGAAAACGTCTTCAGCAAACATCTTCTGCGTTGCGTGACGGGGGTCTCATCAGAATGCAATGCACATTATGGGAAGTCAAGGTTGTTTTGCGATATTCATCAGATCTTTGTTGATTAAGTAGGCCGAGAAGAGGCATCTCAGCGGGTTAATCCGAAGCAGTGGGCATATACATCTGATGTATCATCAGGATTCAGCTGGGCGCGGCTCCCCCGGTCGCGGTCGTGCCGCCCGTTCAGATTTCAGGCGCCTCAGCATCGGCCAGGGCGCCAGGCGGGATGTCCCGCACATAGTCTTCAACGGCATACAGATGGCTTGCCATGCGGACTCGGGCGCGTTCGGGATCGTGCAGCCGCAGGGCGCCGAGTATTTCCAGATGTTCCCGGTGGGTGTCCCTCAGGCCGGGTTTGTCGTGGGTGGAGCGCCACATTCGTCCGCGGAGAGTCCGCCCCGACAACGCCTCGATCAGAGCCGACAGGACCCGGTTTCCCGAGGCCTCGGCGATGAGACGGTGGAACTCCATATCGGCTTTCAGGGCCGTCTCGTGGTCCGTTGGATCCGCATTGATCGCGGAATCGGCCACCATGAGAACAGCTTCGGCCCGTTCCAGATCCTCCTGCGAGATCCTCCGCGCAGCGGCACCGGCAGCCTCCGTCTCCAGGGACCGTCGGACGGCGTGGACCTCTCCCGCCTGTTCACCTTCCTGCAGACTGACCCAGAACTCCATGGCGGACAGGAGTTCCGCGGGCTCCAGCTGAGTGACGAAAGTACCCGCCCCCTGCCGGGTTTCAATTATTCCCATAGTCGACAGGGCGCGGATGCCCTCACGCAGCGAGCCGCGGGAGACTTCCAGTGAAGCAGCCAGGTCCTTCTCAATCGGTAGCCGCTCGCCGGGAACCAGCCGCCCGCTCGAAAGCATCTCCTTGATCCTGCTGATGACCACCTCGGTCTGGGACATCGCTGCAGTTGTCATCTCGGTGAACTCACTTCCTGGAGGCGTTACGTTTCAGTAAACCGGGGATTCCAGATAATCATCGGATGTATCTGTAGACATTGCATCCTGTTCCTGTATATTTCTCATACAAGTCCAATATTCATCCGATCTATCCGTTCTGTACAGGATCAAGGCTACAAGACTGTGGTCGCCAAGACTGCGATCTAAGGGGAACCATGACAACCATTACCGGATTCGACGTTTACGACGTTAGATTCCCCACCTCATCGTCCGCCGACGGCTCCGATGCAATGAACAAGGATGCCGACTATTCGGCCGCCTACATTGTGCTGCACACGGACGACCCGGACACCTTCGGGTGCGGGTTCACCTTCACTATTGGTCGAGGTAATGATATCTGTGCGGCAGCCATCGAGCAGCGGGCACTGCCGCTGCTAGGACGCGAAGCCGCGCAGCTCTGTGATACTCCCGGTACGACATACCGGATGTTGAAACAGGATTCCCAGCTCCGCTGGCTGGGCCCGGACAAGGGCGTGGAACATCTGGCTCTGGGCGCGGTCATGAACGCGGTCTGGGACATGGCGGCGCGAAGGGCCGGATTACCGCTGTGGAAACTCCTTGCCGGAATGACGCCGGAACAGTTGGTGGACGCAGCAGATCTCAGCTACCTGTCCGATGTCCTGACCCGCGATGAAGCCATTGACATGCTGGCCAAACTGGAGCTGACCAAGCAAGAACGCATCGACCAGCTGGAGTGGACCGGATATCCCTGCTACACAACGTCCGCCGGCTGGCTTGGCTATTCTGACGATAAGCTCCGACGGTTGTGCCAGGAGGCCGTCGATGAAGGCTACCGGCACATCAAACTGAAAGTCGGTGCCAATCTCGAGGACGACATTCGCCGACTTGGGATCGCCCGGGAAGTTATTGGTCCCGACGCCAACCTCATGATCGACGCCAACCAGGTTTGGGACGTCCCGGAAGCGATCGCCTGGGTCCGCGAACTGGCCCAGTTCAAACCGTTGTGGATCGAAGAACCCACCAGTCCCGACGATATTCTTGGGCACGCGACGGTCCGGGATGCGGTCGCTCCGGTCGGAGTTGCCACCGGAGAACACGGAATGAACCGGGTGCTCTTCAAGCAGCTCTTTCAAGCCAACGCCATCGATTACTGTCAGCTGGATGCGTGCCGGCTGGCCAGCGTAAATGAAATTCTCGCTGTGCAGCTAATGGCTGCCAAGTTCGGGATTCCGGTCAACCCGCACGCAGGCGGGGTTGGATTGTGCGAACTTGTACAGCATTTGTCCGTTTTTGACTTCATTGCGGTGTCCGGCGATCTGGCGGGTCGGGTCACCGAATTCGTCGACCACCTCCACGAACACTTCACTGACCCGTGCCTGGTCTCCGACGGAGCGTACGTCCTACCCTCCAAACCCGGCTATTCGGCACAAATGTTCCAGGCTTCACTGGACCGTTTTGCCTACCCGAACGGCTCGTTCTGGGCCGCTACGCCCAGGGGATCAGCGGAACGGAGCAGACGAGCGAGGCGCGTAACCGAGGGAATCGCCTTCGCCTCGGTTAGATCCGGGGAAATATCGTGATCAACTACGAACTCATTCATCCGACCCTCCTGGAGGCCCTGGCGCAATCGGGTCATGGGACACAGATTCTCATCGCGGATGGAAACTACCCCCACAACACTGGCGGGCCGACCGGCGCCGTTCGTGTACCGCTGAACCTCCGGCCCGGGCTCCTGAGCGTGGACCAGATCCTCGAAGTGCTTGTTACAGCCATACCCATCGAGGCTGCGGCGGTGATGAGCCCGCCGGACGGCAACGATCCCCCGGCAGTTCGTGGCTACAGGGAACTTCTCGGCCCCTCGGTGCCCGTGACATCCTATCCCCGGTTCGATTTCTATGACGCCGCCCGTAGTCCGAGCGTGGCCGTCATTGTCGCCAGCGGGGACATCCGGCAGTACGCAAACCTGCTCCTGACTATCGGTGTGAAAACAAGTGCAGGATGAGGATCGCGATGAACATTGTTGATTCCCATCTGCACTTTTGGGATCCATCGGTACTGGACTACCCCTGGTTGGAGAGCGCGCCAAGACTTAATAAGGCGTACGTGCCTACCGACCTGGACACCGGGAGCGTGGGTGTCGGCCGGATCGTTTTTGTAGAAGGTGACTGCTCACCCCGGCAGAGCATCGCGGAAGTTGACTGGGTCAGCGGAATGGCCGACGTCGTGCCTCGGCTCGGCGGCATCGTTGCTTTTGCGCCCGTTGAATCCGGCCTCAGGCTCGCCACGCACCTCGGGTCGCTGCGGCAACGGCCGCTTGTGAAGGGTGTGCGCAGGCTCTTTCAACAAGAGTCGCCGTCGTTCATTACCGATCAGGCTACGGTCGCAGGTGGACGGGCGGTGGCCGAATCAGGGCTGACCTTTGACGCCTGTGTTCGGCACGATCAGCTGCCGGCTTTGGCAGCCTTCGCCCGAGTTCTTCCGGAGTTGCGGATCGTCCTCGATCACATGGGTAAACCGCCTATTTCTTCCGGCGAACTTTCGCCCTGGCGTGCCAATCTCAAGCGGCTGGGCGCATTACCCAATGTCTTCCTTAAGCTCTCCGGTGCCGCCCCGGAAGCCGATCCGGACAGGGACCTCCGCAGTCAGGTCATGCCGTTCCTAGGGACGGCACTTGAGACCTTCGGGGCAGAGAGATGCATGTTCGGCAGCGATTGGCCCGTCTCCCGCGCCGCCCGGTCCTCGGATAACGGCCCTGACAGCTACGGCGAATGGGCCGACATCGTCCTGAATCAGGCTCTCGAAGGCGCCACAGCGGCAGAACTGGCCGCCGTCGCACACGACACGGCCACAAAGTTTTACCAACTCGATCAGTGAAAGAGAGCGACGAAGTGAGTACGCGTACCATTGCGGGAACGAGCGTTGAGATACCAACTCTGGGCTTCGGCGCAGCCCCCATCGGAAACCTTTACCGGGAGGTCTCCCATCGGGAAGCCGTCGATGCGGTAGTCGCTGCGTGGGACCGAGGCATCCGCTACTTTGACACCGCGCCTCATTATGGGCTCGGACTTTCCGAACGCCGAGTGGGCGAAGCGCTGGGAGGGCGTCCCCGGAACGAATACATCCTTTCAACCAAAGTGGGCCGATTGCTGCGCCCGAACCCGGCACCGACAGGGCGTGACACTGATGGCTTCGACGTGCCCGATGATTTGACCCGGGTCCGGGACTACTCCCGCGATGGCGTGATGCGCTCGATTGAAGAGAGCCTGGACCGTCTGGATACCGATCGGATCGATATCGTCTACATCCATGACCCGGACGACTACTGGGCTGAAGCCCTCGACGGTGCCGTTCCCGCACTGGCCTCGCTCCGGGACCAAGGCGTAATCGGCGCGTACGGCGTTGGTATGAACCAGGTCGAAATGCTGCACCGGTTCGTTATGGAGAGCGACATCAATGTCATCATGCTCGCCGGACGATACACCTTGCTGGAGCAAGGCGCCGCCGCTGAGCTTATCCCCGCCTGTATCGAACGGCACGTAAGTATCGTCAACGTCGGCGTCTTCAACTCGGGTTTGCTCTCCAAGAACAGAGTCTCACCCGATGCCACCTTCAACTATGAGCGGGCGCCGGAGGATCTCGTTGGCCGGGCGACTGAGCTGGCCGAAATCTGTGAGGCCCACGGTACAACGCTACCCGCCGCTGCCATCGCCTTCTCTTTCCAGAATCCAGCGGTCACCAGTGTTGTCCTGGGCATGCGCACCCCCGAACAGGTGAAACGGAACCTGGACCTCACGGAGGTTCCTGTACCGGGCGCCCTCTGGGACGAGCTGCGCCATCGCGGCCTCATCCTCTGATTCGTGGTCTCGACTTGTTTCAAAAGGAGGATATTTCGTGAGCACAGTGCTTGTCACCGGGGCGACAGGGTTTATCGGATCCAGGCTCGTCCGTCAGCTACGTGAAAATCATGACGTTATCGCCTTTGCCAGGGGGGAAGTCACAGAAGCTTCCGTGAGCCTTCGCGGCGACTTTTCCGTTGCCGAGGATCTCGCTCAGCTCGATGGATACGACATCGACGCCGTTGTGCACCTGGCGGGCGTTACGGGGGGCAGCTCAGAGGAAGACGCCTTCCGTGTCAATGTGGCCGGGTCCCGCCGGTTTTTCCGGTACGCCATCGACCGCGGGATAAATCACTTCGTGGTGGCAAGTTCCATCGCCGCCGCTGGTTGTCTCTCGGATGAATTCCTTCCCTCGGACCTGCCCATCCCGGATGACCATCCTGGCCGTGCCTTTGATGCGTATGGTCTCTCGAAGTCCCTGATGGAGTCCACCATCAGGTATTTCGGACGAACTGACCCCGGCCTCGAGTTCACGGTTTTCCGCATCGGTGCCGTGCTGCCGGAGGAGGCGGAACCTGCAAAACCGGAGGCCCTGCAGACAATGAACTGGCCGTTTTGCCAGATGGGGACCATCGCCGCATCCGATGTTGTCGATGCCATTGCCCTGGCAGCCACGCACCCCATCGGCCCCGGAGTGCGGCAAATGAACCTCGTCGCACCGTTGGCCGGAGCCCCCATCCCAACAGCCGAAGCCCTGCGCGCTGTGCTCGGCGCCAAAGCCGATGTCTTGGATCTTTCGTTCTATGAAAGCCCCGGCAACTCCGATGGCCCGTTGTACGCCGTCGACCGGCTTTACCAACTTTATGGTTTCCGCCCACGGGTCAACGTGCGGACAATGCGCAACTTTGCCCACGACCAGTATCCATTTCTTCCCCAGCAAGGAGCACAAGCCGATGAAGTTAGCCCGTATTGGAAAGGAGCAGCAAATGGAATTTGAAGGACTTAAGGCAATAGTTACCGGCGGGGCGTCTGGTATCGGCGCCGCAACGGTGGAATACCTGCAGGACCGTGCGTGTAAAGTCGCAGTTCTGGACTTGAACCCCGAAGGTGCCCCAAGAGGATCTGTGGGGATTCACTGCGACATATCGAACACTGAGTCAGTCAATGCCGCCGTGGACCACGCGGCACAGCACCTGGGCGGTATCGACATCGTGATTAACAACGCCGGAATCGGGGCTCAGGGCGATATAACAGCCAACGACGACACAGAATGGGCGCGAGTACTGAACACCAACGTTGTTGGAATCGCGCGCGTGACGCGAGCTGCCTTGCCGCACCTGCGGGAGTCCCGGAATGCCGCGATCGTCAACACGTCTTCCATCGCTGCCACGGCGGGGTTGCAACAGCGGGCGTTGTACTCCGCATGCAAGGGCGCCGTGCACTCACTCACCTTGGCGATGGCGGCAGACCACGTCGGGGAAGGTATCAGGGTGAACTGCGTCAGTCCCGGCACTGCCGACACCCCGTGGGTCGCCCGGCTGCTTGACTCCGCGCCTGACGCGCAAGCGGAGCGTGCCGCGCTGAATGCCCGTCAGCCTCACGGACGGCTGGTCGCGGCAACGGAAGTAGCCGCAGCAATCGGATACCTCGCAAGCCCGCTCAACGGTTCCGCGGTCGGCGTCTCGCTTGCTGTCGACGGCGGGATGGGCGGCCTGCGGCTGCGTTCAAAGTAATCCGAGCCCGCATGATTATTTCTTTCAGGCACGCCGCTTCCGCAGGGGCGTTTCCCAGCTTTACACCGACCATCGAGAGGAAGATCCTTCGTGACCTTTGAAATGCGTACCTACACATCTACCGAGGGTCGGATGGAGGACCTGCTGACCCGGTTCCGGGATCACACCCTCCAGCTCTTCACCGAGCACGGGATTCAGAGCCTTGGCTACTGGCATCCTGTGGATCAGGACGACGTTCTGGTCTACCTTGTGCAGCACGAGGGCGACCCCGAGGCCAATTGGGAAGCCTTCAGAACCGATCCCCGTTGGCTAAAGGCCCGTGCTGCCTCCACGGAAAACGGTGAGATCGTCGCAGGCGTCGAGTCCGTGTACCTGAAGTCGACAGATTTCTCCCCCCTGAGCTGAAGGCGCGACGGCGGCCGTCCGGCTTGGACGGCCGCCGCTGCTGTCCAATACTGTCGCTTGGATCCCACTAACTCATCAAGGTCGTCGCCGTAGACCATGTAGTCACCATCCGCGGGGATGAACCCAAAGTCTTTCCAGTATTTGGCCAGAGACACCTTGGCTATGTCGTTCTCCCGAGTGTGATTGTTGGCGCCATTATTGGTGGGAAGTGGTGCTGCGCGGAGGACGACAAGGGTGGTGGCCCTCCCGATGGTCCGGAGTGCTGCACGCAGTATTTCGTGCCCTAGCTTCTGGCCGCGGAATTCCGGAACTACCTCAATCGACGAGATCCACATCAGGTCGCCGCCGATCCCAAGCCCGAAATCAACCAGGTCCGGCCGCTTGGCGATCAGCATCTCCGCCACGTCAGCCAGCTCCTGGTCCACTGCGGACAGGGTGCCAAGCAGATCGATCAAGCCCGCGTCCGGAACGATGACAAAGACGGCCTCACCAACGTCAATCTCCTCCCCTTCATCGGTTCTATCGTCCACATGGACCACGGTTGAGATCTTGACAACCCACCTGAGCGGATAGTCTTCGGGGTCGTGGTCTACGCCAGGGATCCCCCTGTAACGCAGCCGGCACTTAAACGTCAGATCCCGGGGCTCAATCATCGGACTGACTTCCTCTCTTCTGGGCAATTCGTCGATCCTCTTGAATCTCATCACTGGTGAAGTCCGCGTCCGAAGTTGCAGGTTCAGGCGCGACGGCCGAAGCGCAGGTGGTGGTTCAGGCGCCCGGTCATCTCGGGGTCCGTCGACACATCGGTGCCGTCGATGCGGTAGACCGGAAGCGCCAAACTTCCGCTCCCGAGCATCCACACAGCGTCCATTGCCGGGAGTTCGTCCTTATGGATCTCAACGTAGAGCGGTTTGAGTCCGAGTGACGGGGCGTGAGCGAAGACATCCTGCTGTGTCGTGCCCTCAAGGATCCCGATGCCGGGATCCGGCGTAAGCAAATCGTTGCCGCGCCTCATCACGACCGAAGAGATCGGCCCCTCCATCACAAATCCTTCGACGCTAAGGAACAGAGCTTCGTCGGCGCCCCGCCGGTGCGCTTCCCGTGTGGCCGCCATATTGAGCGCATACGAGAGTGTCTTCGCACCCATTAGCAGCCAGGGTGCTTCACTCGCTGCCGCGCGCGTCACGCCCCGTGACATCGTCGCAATGCTGACCCCGGTGTTTCGCCTCTTCGAGTGGTCGGCGGCGGCTTCAACGTGAACCCAGCCGTACACCGTTCCGTCTTCACCTGCCTGAGGACGGGTGAGCACCACCTTGACCGATAGTTCCGGCCAAGGCGGATGCTCGGCGACAGCGGCGAGAATTGCTGACGTCCACGTATCGCGCTCGGGTTCTGCCATGTCGAGTTTCCGGGCAGAAGATGCCAGGCGCTTGAGGTGCTTTTCGAGTGCTTGTGGGCGTCCGTCGAAGAACGCGATGGTCTCGAACACCGCATCGCCCCTCGTCACGGCGAGGTCTGTGACCGGCAAGGCGGCAGACCGGGAGTCGGTGAATCGAACAACCCACTCACCGTCGACCGAGGAGAGCACCGCGAGCACGGCATCCGTTAAAGAGTTCACGTCAGACCTTTCTTGGGACGATTCAGCCTTCAGGGCGGATGACGACGGCGGCGAAGTCAGCCAAGGCTTCGCGAGCGACGTCGACGCAAATCGACAGGAATTCGGCCCCGCGTTCAGCGGTCCCCTCATCCGGGCTGTCACTGAAACCGTCCGGGGCCCTGAAAGGGGCTGGAGTCGCGAGATGATATGCCGTCGGGCCCGCCCACCCTGCCGTCGGCAGTTCCCGATGGGGAACAGACGACAGGCGAACGAGTTCGGGGCGGATCGCCAACATCATCGAGGTCTCGAAAGCGCCAGCGTGGCCGGGGACGAGACCGATCTCGCCGGCGCCTGCAGCCTTGAGCCGATCGGCGGCCAGCTGAAAATACGAGCCGGAACCGGCGAAGGCCTTGCGCCGGATGCCGACGTCGCGCGCGACCAGCCTAATGATTTCAACGTTTCCCCCGTGCCCGTTCAGCAGGAACACCGAAGCGAAGCCGCTCGTCAGTAACGACTCCACGGCATCCGTCAGGGCGTCAATAAGCGTGTTCGTCGAAAGGGACGCCGTCCCGCCGTACGGCAGATGGTGGTCGGAGCTGCCGATTGAAAACGAGGGGCCGACCACGGTCCCCGGTACAAGGGCAGCAGCCCGCCTTGCTACCTCTTCGACCAGGATCGTATCCGTCGCGAGCGGGAGGTGCGGACCGTGTTGCTCGAACGCCCCGACGGGAAGCACGACGACCGTGTGCGCGGCGTGACTATTGGCATCTTCACGGGTCCAGTGGGCGAGCAGGTCCGGCGGTGTCGTGATGGTCATACGTCTTCCATTCTTAGGCGAGTGAGTGCTTCCTGGTCGATTTCGACGCCGAGCCCTGGTCCGGTCGGAACAGCGACCGACCCCTGTTCAACGGAGAGGGGCGTTCTGAGAATGTCGTCCGCATGGTAGGCGAAGCCACAAACGTCGCTTGCGAGCGCGAGCTCGGGAATGGCGGCAGCGAGATGGGCGTTGGCCGCTGTTCCGAGACCGAGCTCCGGCATACTGCCGACCCACACCGCCATGCCGCTCGATCGGGCGATCTCGGCTATGGTGCGTGCCTGGAGCAGGCCACCAGCCTCGCTGAAATAGAGGTTGAGAACGTCTGCGGCCCTCGCGCGCGTGATTTCCAAGGCATCTCGCATGTTCCAGACGCTCTCGTCCGCCGCTATCGGTAGCGCTGATACCCGGCGCAGCTCCGCCATGCCTGCCAAATTGTCACCGTGAAGGGGTTGTTCGACGAGTTCCACGTCGTACTCACTCATGGCCGCTATCCGGTGGACAGCTTGAGAGACCGACGTCCACGCTCCGTTCACGTCGACGCGGATCGAGACATCGGGACCTACTTCCTCACGCACGGCGGCAAGAGATGCCAAGTCCTCTTCCCAAGTACGGCCCATCTTCACTTTGAGTGTGCCGTATCCCGCTGACGCATAGTGCCCTGCTTCTGCGGCCATCGCTTCGGGAGCCTTAATGTGCAGGGAGTAGCTGACGGGGATACGGTCCCTGTAGGCCCCGCCGAGCAGCTGGTGCACCGGAACCCCGGCCGCTTTTCCGCAGATATCGAGCAGCGCCATCTCAATACCCGCTATGGCAGGGGCATCCTCACGCCCCGGGAGTAGCTTTCCCATCCGATCGCAGAGAAGGGACACAGCGCGAGGGTCTTCTCCCAGAAGGGCGGGCGCGAGCAGGCGGTTCACGTCCCTGCACAGGCCGCTGCCCATCCGCCACCAAACGAGACAGATCTCGCCCCACCCGGTGATGCCGTTATCCGTGTCAATCCGCACAATGCCGGCTTCTGTGTATGCCCGCGTGCCGAAAGCGCTCTGGTCAGGGCGTTCGCGCGGTACCCTCAGGGGAATCGCCTCAATGCGCACGATCCTCATCGGTCAGCCTCCTCGATGACGCCGTCAACCACCTTTATCTTCAGGGCGCGTGCGAGGTTTTCATACAGTATGGCCGTTCTGACCTCATCGGGGATGTCCGCATGGACGACCGCACCGAGAATGATGCCAGGGTCGATGAACGGGCTGTCGGACCCCCAGGTCAGGCGGGTCGGGTCAGCTCGATTTCCGAGGTACTCTACGGCGCTGCAGTGGCGCTGGATCGCCGTCATGTCGAGCAGAACATTGCTCGTGCGATCGAGGAGGGCAAGAGCGTTGTCCGCTCCGAGGTCTATACCCGCGTGACCGAGAAAAATAGTAGCGTCGGGGTATTTCGAGGCAACGCTCTCGAACGTCGCGAGGCGGTCGCCGCCGAAATAACTGTGCGAAAGCACGGGCAGGCCGTTCGCATTGGCGAACTCCCACATCGCCCGGTAGCCAGGTCCGTCCAGCGGATAGTCCCCATGAAGCTCGGGATGGACTTTGAAACCGCGAAAGCCGGGCTGCCCGAAGCACCGGGCGATCTCGCTCGCAGCGGTCTTGGGGTAGTTCGGGTTGATCACGCAGAACCCGACGAGGCGATTCGGATGGCGACGGACAGCATCCGCCACCATGCTGTTGCCGTATTCGTGGTCTGCCGAAATCCCGGCGTGGTGGCTGACGCACGCGACATCGATACCCACAGCGTCGAAGCGGGCGATCATGCCGTCAGCATCATTGTTGGGGATCGCAAAGTTGCGGTAGTGCCCCATGTGGGCATGCCCGTCAATGATCGGTGACGTCTTCAAGTACGGCTTGTATGTGAGGTCCATCAGAGGTTCACCTCCGAGAGGAGGCGATCGAGGTTACCGTGGGCGATCAAGGCCTTCTCGCTGTCTGAGACAGCAGCGGTCGCGACGTGGAAGACTGCGCCGGACGGGGTCCAGTACGGAAATCCCGAGCCGAACATGATCCGCTCAGCCCCGAAAACGTCGCAGATCTTTTCGATGCCGTTGTGCACCCAATACCCCCCACTCTCGATGTAAACGTTGGCCGATCGTGTGAGGAGCGGGTAGAGCCCCCTGTCGCTCCTGCCGCCCGGGCGGATCACCACGATCGGAAGCCCGGGGTAAGCGTCGGCCAGGTCGTAGAGTCCGACCCAGTCGGCTTCGTCACGCCGGCCGAGTTCGAAATCGACGAAGAGCGGCACCCGAGCTGTCTCGAGCACCTCACAGATGCTTCCGATCACGCGAACATCGAACGGGTACCTGTGTCCCGTGAGCGATGGGAATAGGCGTGCAGCGAGTGCCCCGCGTTGGCGCAGCTCGTCGAGAATGTCTTCGGGCTGCCAGAGCTCTCCGGTGAGCGGGGGCATGAGGGTGAGGCAGGGACTGAAGCGATCAGCCCCTGCCAGTTCTTGACGCAGCAGGTCGTTTCCGACCGCCGGGGCATATTCTTTTGCGGCGACGTGGGTGACGAGCGCCCTGGCAATTCCCAGTCGGTCGTATTCCTTTGAAAGAACGGGGACGGTGACGCGTTCGGGAAAGTACTTCACAAGGGACGGCTGGCCGATGAAGGCGTTGCAGTCGAAGAAGCTCAGCTCGTTCATCACGCCCCCACCCGTCCGCCTGCGATGCCGCCGTGCATTAGCAGCTTCTGCACGGTTGCCTCGTAGCGGACCTCCGAGTCATCCACAGGCTGGAAGCCGAACACCTGCCGGGCCGACGTGAGGGACCAGAATGCCCGGGTGTTGTTGCTGATGCCGTAGACGACTTGCCATGGCACTCCGTGCTCGTTCTCGATGTTCTCGGTCTCGATGCAGCGGATGAAGAGCTGTTGCGCGTCACGCTGGGAGAGCCATGCGCCCAAGTCGCGCTTGAAGCGCGCAATACCGGTCGGGAACGCCGGACCGGGCTGAGGCGCCGGGGGCTCGTCTGCGGAATAGGTGTCCTCATCGAGGTCCCGCGGAGCGCCGATCCGGACCTGCACGACCTCAAGGGACCGCCCGAGGCCTCCGCAAGCGTAGACGAAGCCGAGATGTTCGTAGCAAGCCTTGGACCAGCCGTAGAAGTTGTCGGCAAGGGGAAGTTCGTAAGGTTCCACGACGTCTTTGAGTCCACGGTGCACAAGCGTGTGCTCGTACCAGTCGGCGGCGTGGTTGGAGCTCGCGACCACGACGCGTCGCACTCCAGCATCGAAGGCGGCCCTGTACACATTCTGCGCCATGCGGAGGTTTCCGAACTCGACCTCGAACTTGTCGATAGCAGGAACACTGTTGTCGTAACTGCTCCCCGGTGCGGAATGTTTGTACGCAAGGTGAACAACCGTGTCGACCCCCTCGAAAAGAACCGTCAACGCGGCAGGGTCCGATTTAAAAAGATCAACAACTTCGATGTGCTCGCCGCCAGGATCCGCGACATCAACAAGGCGCAAGCGGTAGCGATCCCGAAGCGCCGGAACTATCTGTCGCCCCATATAGCCGGTGGCACCGGTGACAAGTACGACGGGACGATGTGCAGACTCAGTCGACATTTTCGCTTCTTCTCTTCATCTCGGTCAGCGGGTTTTCTTTTCGCCAGGGGTCTATCGCAGAATACGATATCTCAGATACAGTGTCTAGCATGCGTTATACGAACCGCTGTTGGAACGAAGTCAAAACAAACGAGGGACGGAGTAATCAGTGACCATTCCCCAGTTATTGCCCTTGGGCACGAGGCCCGAAAGTCTGTCGAGTCTTGTGCTCGAACAGATCAAGTCGGCGATCGTGAATAAGGAGCTGGCTCCAGGAACGAAGATTTCAGAGGCGTCCCTCGCGACCCAGCTGCAGGTGAGCAAGACCCCAGTTCGCGAAGCTTTATTGAGGCTGAGGCACATCGGCCTTGTCTCGCCCAACGGCTCTGGACTGCAGGTCGTGCAGCCCTCGCGCGAATCGATCCGCGAGGCCTATGAACTTCGTGCCAGCCTGGAGCGTGCGTCGGCGCGCTTTGCGTCAACGCGGCGCACGGACAACGAGATGCTTCTCCTTGCTGAGTTCGCAGAAGGTTCGCTCACAAAGACGCTTGCCGGAGACGCGCAGGGTTTCAGGGAGTTTGACGCCCAGTTCCACCGCCAGGTCGCGCTCTGTTCGGGGAACGACCTGTTGAACACCGCGATCGACGATGCTCTCGTGCTGACGTCCGCGCTCCGTGCGCGGGACGTTCCGATGACACAACATGATTCCGTGAGTTGCGCGAAGGAGCACGTACGGATCGCGGAGGCGATCGCAAGCGGCAGAGTGGACATCGCGGGAGAAGCTATGGAGGAACACGTCGGTCATGTGATGTCGATGGTCCTCGCCGTCTTCGACCAGGGAGAGTCTGCCCGATGAACACGACGTCGGATCTTCTCAACCGCGGACTCTGGGGTGTCATGGCGACACCGTTCACGGGCGAATCGCTTGCCGTAGACGAACAGGGCCTGCGGAATCTCATTGATCTATACCGGGAAGCAGGAGCACAGGGGCTCGTCCTGCTCGGTGTTTTCGGCGAGGGCGCACAGCTCGACGACGTTGAGAGTGCACGCATTGTTGAGATCGCACTCGAGCATGCCCCTGGCATGCGCCTCGTGCTTGGCCTCCCCGACCTCAAGACGGACACCGCGATCGCGAGAGCTACCCGACTGCTTGCTGTCTGTGGAGAAACCAAACCCGCGCTCATGGTGCAGGTGAACACGAACGACGTCGACGAGCTTGCGGCACACTTCGCGGCCATCCACGAAGCGACGGGCGCAGGCATCCTCGTCCAGGACTATCCTGTCGCGAGTGGCGTGACGATTCCGAACCATGCACTCGCCACCGTCGTCAACGCGAGTCCTTTCGTTGTCGGGATCAAAGCAGAAGCGCCACCGACGGCCGTCGCCATCGGCCGCCTCACCTCCCTCACTACTGTTCCCGTATTTGGCGGCCTGGGAGGCCTCGGCTTGCTTGACGAGCTCGCGGCGGGAGCGGCGGGGGCGATGACCGGGTTCTCGTACCCTGAAGCGCTCGTTACCGTCGTCGAGGCATTCGACCGTGGCGGATTCACTGCCGCTTGGGAGGCATACCTTCCCTGGATGCCGCTCGTTAACTTCGAGGCACAGGCCAAGGTCGGCCTCGCAATTCGCAAGTCAGTATTCGTCGAACGAGGGCTCTTCGAGAACAGGGCAGTGCGCCCGCCGAGTCAGGTCATGCCGGACGAACTGATTCCCTTGCTTTCCGCGCAACTGGCGGCCGTCAACGAAGCGGGGGTGTTGTGATGGAACTCGGTCTCCAAGGCAAGGTGGCGTTCGTCGTCGGGTCGACGTCCGGGCTTGGGCTCGGAATCGCAGAGGCTTTGAGTAATGAGGGAGCGTCCGTCGCGGTCGCCGGCCGAAGGGGCGATCTCGCCCGCACGCATGCGGGGAGGATGCCGTCAGCTGTTGGAGTCGAACTGGACCTCACTGACGCCGCGAGCCGGACGGCTGCGATCGACCAGGTCGTTTCCACGCTCGGGCCGATCGATGTCCTTGTGCTCAACTCCGGGGGGCCGCCCGCAGGGCAGGCTTCGGTCCTGCAGTCGCACCAGATGAAGTCGACGATCGAAGCGTTGCTGATGGCACAGATCGACCTCGTCCAGGCGGTGCTGCCGACAATGCGCGCGCACGGCTGGGGGCGCATCCTCGGAATCGGATCACGTGGCGTAAACCAGCCGATCCCCAACCTCGCACAGTCGAACATTGCCAGATCGGCGCTTGCCGCCTATCTCAAGACACTCGCGGGCGAGGTCGCGCAAGACGGTGTCACCGTCAACATGATCCTCCCAGGGCGAATAGCGAGCGAACGCGCCATATCCCTGGACGCCGGACAGGCGAAACGCGAGGGCACGACTCCGGACGACGTACGCGAGCGGTCCCAGAAGAGCATTCCCGCCGGCCGGTACGGCACGGCCGAAGAATTCGGGAGTGTCGCGGCATTCCTGAGCAGCGTCAGAGCCTCGTATGTGACCGGCGCCCAGATTCGCGTGGATGGAGGCCTCATCTCAAGTATGTAGCCCGCGCCGCACTGCACTGCGGGCTCACGAAGAGCCCGCACCCGAAACATGTATTCCACCTCGAAATACCCCTACCAGGGTCGACCGTTCCGTCGACCCTGGGGTCCCTTGGATCACGTTGAAGCCGTGATTCAGCCCTAGAGAGGATATGACACCTATGAGATTAACACGTTTAAGAGGAGTTGCCGTCCTTGGAGTGCTTGCGCTCACCCTGCTGACTGCCTGCGGCGGCGGCAGCACCTCATCCACGGCAAACAAGGCTAGTACAGGTACTAAACTTGTCGTCGCCGAGACGGTCCCGCCACAGACCTTCGACCCGATCCAGTCGTCGCAGATTGCCACCATGTATGCTTGGCAGCTTGTCTACAACGGTCTCGTCAAGGTCGACGGCCAGGGCAAGGTCCAGCCGGAGATCGCGACGGACTGGACCATCAGCAGCGACCGCAAGACCTATGACTTCACGATTCGGAGCGGTGCGAAGTTCTCCGACGGCAGCCCTCTGACCGCTGACGACGTCGAGTTCTCCTTCCAGCGACTGCTCAAGGACGGACTGCCCTACGCCAAGGCGCGGTTCCTGAACCTGGCATCGGTCGCCAAGGTCGACGCGACGCACGTGCGGTTCCAGCTGAATAACCCCGACGCAGGCTTCCTGCTCAACCTCGGCAGCCCGTTCCTGATCGGTTCAGGCATCGTGAGCAAGGCATGGGCAGCGTCTCACGACCTCAAGACCCAGGTCCTCGGCGCCGGCCCGTTCGAGGTTGTCTCCTATGCTCCGAACAGCGAACTGGTCCTCAAGCGCAACCCAAATTACTGGAACCCCAGCGCCGCTCCAAAGTACACGGACCTTCAGGTCAAGTACATGCCGGACCAGGCTGCCCAGGTGGCCGCGGTGCAGTCGGGACAGGTCGACCTGATCTTCCCGAGCGCTGAGAACGCCCTGCAACTTAAGAACAGCAAGACAGTGCAGGTCTCAAGTGTTCCGGGAACCAACACCATTCGCCTGAACATCAACTCCGGCCGCGCTCCGTTCGACAACCCTGACGTCAGGGCGGCGATTTCACTCGCTCTCGACCGTAACGCCATCGTGAAGGGCGCCTTCCTTGGTCAGGCAGCGCCGAGTGCGCAGCTCCCTGGATCAACACCGTGGGGCCTCCCGCTCGACCAGCTCGCAAACCAAACGCGCGACGTGGCCAAGGCAAAGCAACTGCTCGCAGGAGCTGGCTTCCCCAATGGCATTAGCATCACGCTGACACACCTCGCCGGATACGGGACCTACCTAGACCGGTTCGCCGACCTCGTGAAGACACAACTGGCGGAAGCGGGCATCAACGTCACCATCCAGGCCGAACAGAACGCGGTGTGGCTCGATCACCAGAACAAGGCCAACTACGACATCCTGGACAACGTCTACGCGTTCACCGGCGATCCAATGTCACTGTTGTCCCCCCGTCCGGGACGGCAGGGAGCAACACCGCCTGAGGTTACGGCATTGATGCAGAAAGCCGCGCAGGACGACCCGTCCGCGTACGGAGCAAACCTGCAGGCGCTCATGCAGCTGGAAGACAAACTCACATTCCCCGACATCGCGGTGGCTGCGCCAAACGCGATGATCGCCTACGGCCCGAACGTCACATCTGCGACGCCGGACCCGACCCTCGCGCGGCAGTTCCTCACCGCCGTCGTCGTCAAGTAGCACCCCACCTCCGCCGTCCGGGTCGTTGCATCGACCCGGACGGCGGAATCCACCACTTCATGGGCGGAGACGATTTATGAATACCACTGACACCGACCGGACGCACGACACAGACGAGACCACCGTCGGGTCGGGCACGAAGGCGCCTGTGCTCTCAGTGCGCGGCCTGAAGACCTGGTTCACCACCCCTGCCGGCGATGTCCGCGCCGTCGACGGCGTGACCTTCGACGTGGCGGCAGGAGAAACCCTCGGCCTCGTCGGAGAATCGGGCTCGGGCAAGAGCGTTACGGCCAACTCGATCCTCAGGCTCGTGCCCCAGCCCGGCCGGATCGTTGCCGGGGAGATCCGGCTCAACGGCAAGGACCTTAAGGAGCTCAGCCCCGAGCAGCTGCGGGAGGTCCGGGGATCTGACATCGGCATGGTCTTCCAGAACCCGATGACGGCACTTAATCCGTCCTTTACCGTGGGATGGCAACTGGCAGAGGCGCTTCGCGCCCATGGGGGCCCCACCGGCCGGGAGGCTGAAGCCCGGATCGAACAGGCCCTCGCTGACGTCGGGATGCCGGACCCGGCCAGGCAACGCGCCTCATTCCCCCATCAAATGTCCGGAGGCATGCGCCAACGCGTTGTCATCGCCATCGGCATGATCAACAGTCCCCAGCTGCTCATCGCAGACGAGCCGACAACGGCACTTGACGTCACCATCCAGATGCAGGTGATCGCCTTGATGAAGCGCCTGGCCGACGAGCGCGGCACCGCTTTGCTTCTCATCACCCACAATATGGGCGTCGTTGCGAAGATGTGTGATCGGGTCGCCGTGATGTATGCGGGAGAAATCGTCGAGCAGGCGCCCGTCGAACCCCTCTTCGCTGAGCCGCTTCACCCCTACACCGCGGGGCTTCTTGATTCCCTTCCCCGGGCAGACCACGTGCGAGGCAAGCTACCCACGCTGCCCGGATTTCCGCCGGACATGGCCAACGTCCCGAGCGGCTGCCGCTTCGCTGACCGCTGCCGCTTCGCGCAAGACCAATGCCGCACAACGCACCCAGACCTGGTTGAGATCGAGCCAGGGCGCAGCACGCGCTGCCTGGTCGTGCAACAAACCGGCAAGCCCGTCTCAGCCCTGATCCCGAATGAGCCATCATGACCACAGCACCTGTCGACACCCGATCGACCACCTCACTGCTCGAGGTGCGCGACCTCAAGAAGCATTTTCCCGTCAGAGTCGGTGGCAGAGAACAGACCCTGCGTGCCGTCGACGGCGTCTCCTTCAGCATCAACCGCGGAGAGACACTCGGCGTGATCGGAGAGTCCGGCTGCGGCAAGTCCACGGTCGCCCGGCTCGTCGTCGGGCTGATGAAGCCGTCGGACGGGACAGTGGAGGTCGACGGCGGTGACATCTGGGCCCGGGGGCAGGAGGGTCGCGAGCGCCGCCTGGGCCTTCAGATGGTCTTTCAGGACCCTGCGAGTTCGATGGACCCGCGGCGCACAGTCGGGCAGGCGATCGCCGAACCCCTGCGCGCGCGACGGGCCCGGACATCCGACGACCGAATCGCCGAAGTGCTGTCACTGGTCGGACTGAAGCCTGAGATGGCTGGACGCATGCCGCACCAGCTCTCGGGCGGACAGCAGCAACGAGCCGCCATCGCCCGGTCGCTCATCGCCAATCCTTCCCTCGTTGTGCACGACGAGTCCATCGCCTCACTCGACATCTCGATCCAGGCCCAGATCCTAAACCTTATCGTCGACCTTCAGGACCGCCTGGGGGTTTCGTACCTCTTCATCAGCCACGATCTCGCGGCCGTCCAGGCGATCAGCCACCGGATCGTCGTGATGTACCTTGGCGAGATCGTCGAGGCGGCGACGTCCGAGCAGTTCGTGGCGCGTCCGCTGCACCCGTATTCGGTCGCACTGAGGGCATCTGCCCTCACTCCGGACCCCCGAATCGAGCGTCATCGAGATTCCGTGGTGCTCGAGGGTGACGTCCCCAGTCCCCTTTTCCCCCCCAGCGGATGCCGCTTCCGCACCCGTTGCCCTCTCGCGCAAAAGATCTGCGAAGAGATCAAGCCGCCGCTCGCACCCGCGGGCGACGGCCGCATGGTGTCCTGCCACTTCCCTGGAGAAGCGAAACTGACGATCCAGGAGGTGCCCCGATGATCGCCCGCATCATCACCAAACGAGTCCTCAGCCTGGCGACCGTGCTGCTTGTGGTCTCCGTGCTGATCTTTACGCTCGGAACCCTCATCCCGGGCGACATGACCAGTGTGCTCGTCGGACAGGAGGGGGCCACGGCACAGCAGTTCGAGGCGGTGCGGCAACGGCTCGGACTCGACCAGCCGCTCATCGTCCAGTACTTCCACTGGCTCGCCTCGGCCGTGCAGGGAAACTTCGGGACATCGCCCATCACGGGTCGAAGCGTGGCAGCCGACCTCGCCCAGCAGATCCCGGTGTCTGCCGACCTCGCGATCCTCACGCTCGTCTTCTCGACCCTCGTGGGAGTTCCCATCGGCATCATCGCCGCAGTGCACGCCAACAAACGGGCGGACGTCGCCGCCCGCGCGGTTCTGCTGACAATCTTTTCGATTCCCGTCTTCGTGATCGGTATTGTTCTGCTGCTTGTGGTCTCGGCGGTCGCGCCTGATCTGTTTCAGGTGAGCTACATCCCCTTCACGGACGATCCGCTAGGGAACCTTCGCTCCATGGCGCTTCCCGTGATCGCGAACACGCTCCCGTTTGCAGCTATGACGATGCAGCTCACCCGAAGCGCCATGCTCGAGGTGCTCAGGAACCCGTTCATCGTTACCGCGAGAGCTGTCGGCGTACGCAGCAACAGGATCCACTATCTGCACGCACTCCGGAACGCACTCCCCCCGCTTGTGACGTTTCTGGGCTTCCAGCTCGGCGTGATGCTCGGTGGGCTGATCGTCGTCGAACAGTTGTTCGGGCTTCCCGGCCTCGGCCGGGGACTGCTCGAGGCGATCAATAATCGCGACTACCCCGCCGTTACCGCGACGACCATGGTGTTCGCCATCGCATTCGTGCTGATAAATGCGGTAATCGACACCCTTTACCCGATCCTCGATCCACGACAGAGGCGATGATGAGCAAGACAATACCCCAAACCGTGCGCCTGCCACGGGTCCGATCGGGCAAGAGCGGTGCGATGAGAAGGCTTGGGCGCAACCGCGCAGCCGTCGTGTCGTTCGCCGTCGTGCTGATCTTCGCCCTATTGGCCGTCCTCTCGCCGGTGATCACACCGTACGACCCCAACGTCGGCAACGTGGTCGACAGCCTCGCGTCGCCGTCAGCGGCTCATTGGCTCGGCACCGACGACCTAGGCCGTGACGTCTTCAGCCGAGTGATCGACGCATCGAAGATCGCCATGACAGTGTCGCTGCTGTCTGTAGGCATCGCCCTGGTGATCGGACTCGTCCTCGGTGTCATCGCCGGGTACACGGGCGGCGCCGTCGACGGCCTAATCAACCGATCGCAGGACGTCATGTTCGCATTCCCCGAACTGCTTCTTGCGATTATCATCGTCGCGGTCATGGGCCCCAGCCTTTTGAACGCCTCGTTCGCGATCTCGCTGCTCTACATTCCCCGATTCGTGCGACTCAGTCGCTCAGCAACGTTGCAGATCAAGACGAGCGAGTTCCTCGATGCGGCAAGGCTGGCAGGCGTCCGGCCACTCAGGATCCTTTGGACCCACGTAGTGCCGAACGTCTTTCCCTCGGTCATCGTGCTCGCCGCGCTTAGTATGTCGACCGCCCAGCTCGCCTACGCTTCGCTGGCCTTCCTCGGCCTGGGAGTAAGTCCTCCCCAGGCGGACTGGGGAGGGATGCTGTCGACCGGGCGCAACTACATCACGGTGGCGCCGTGGCTGGTGCTCGGGCCGAGCGTCGCGGTGGTTGCACTCGTGCTCGCCTTCAACGTGCTCGGCGACGCCGTCCGTGACGTACTTGATCCGCGCAGCGAGAGCATTCGCGGCGCCGGGGTACCAACAGTCTGATGGAAAGGAATTCGATGATAAGAGTTGTGGTCGATCCCGGATGCCCGACGGGCGTTCCCGAGACCGTGAAGGGTTTGCGGGGTCTGGATGTCGTACTCGCCCCCGATCGGGATGCCGTCGCTGCAGAACTTGCCGCAGGTGCAGAGGTGCTTGTCACCTCGTACTGGAGGGACGACTTCCTGACCCCGAGCCTCCGCTGGGTGGCGGGGAACGGCGCCGGCACCGACCAGTACCCGCTTGAGGATTTCAGCCGGAATGGCATCGAACTCACTACCGCGCACGGAGTGCACGCCTCGTGCGTCGCCGAGCACGCCTTCGCACTGCTCCTCGGAGTGACGAGGGGAATCGGCCAGTCCGTTCGCAATTCCGAGGCCCACAGATGGTCGCCGATGACGGTGGACGAGCTCTGCGGCAAGAAGATGGCGATCATCGGGCTCGGCCGCATCGGCGAGGAGGTCGCCCGCCGGGCGATCGCGTGGGGAATGGAGGTCGCCGGCCTGAAGCGCACACCTGAGACTTATAAGGGTTGCGTCCCGGTGGTTCGCGGGCCTGGGGCCCTGCACGAGCTGTGCAGCTGGGCGGACATCCTGATGATCACTGCCCCCGCAACGAACGAGACCCGCGGGTTGATTGGAGCAGAGGAGTTCGCCCTCCTCGGAGCAGGGTGGTTGGTAAATGTCGGCAGAGGACCACTCGTTGACAGCGACGCATTGCTCGTTGCACTCCGTGACGGCGAGTTGCGCGGTGCGGGCATCGATGTGACCGATCCCGAGCCGCTGCCGCAGGACTCGCCGCTCTGGGATTGCCCCGATCTCATCATCACACCCCACATCGGCGGCGACAGTCCCAACTTCGCCCCCCGGTGGGCGCAAATCTTCGAACACAACCTGGTGGCCTACGCCGGCCTCGCCGACTGGCGGAACCGGCTCGAGCATGCGGCCTCGGAGGTCAGCGCATGACGAAGCGAATGGTGATTCTTCCCCCGCAGTCTGAACTGACACTGTCCTGGGCAGCCGAGCTCGCGTCAATCGACGGACTGGAGGTTGTAATCGCCGAAAACGAGGCCGAGGCGATGGAAGTGCTCCCCGCTGCAGAAGCCGCATACGGCACGCTCGACCGCAGGATGCTCGCCGTCGCCGACAGGCTCAGCTGGCTTCAGGCCCCGATGGCTGCCCCGCCCCCTGGCTACTTCTTCGACGAGCTCACCGCGCATCCCGTGACCGTGACCAACTTCAGGGGCATCTACAACGACCACGTCGCAACCCACGCCGTCGCACTCGTGCTGTCACTCGCCAGGAACATCCCTGTCTACATACGACAGCAGGCTGACGGCGACTGGGACCGGCATCTGGCCGACTCGGATGTCATTCATCTGCAGAATTCGACGGCCCTTGTGGTCGGGGTAGGCGCGATCGGTGCTGAGATATCGCGGATGCTCGCGGCTTTTGGTGTCACCGTACATGGGGTCGATCCGCAGCTGGCGTCACCTCCCGAGGGCGTGGTGGCCATGCACACACCTGACGAGCTCGATTCCCTTCTCCCGGGCGCAGACATTGTGCTGCTGACCCTGCCACACACTCCCGAAAGTGAGGGACTCATCAACGCTCGCCGGATCGCCCTGATGCAACCCCACGCGATGCTCGTCAATATCGGCAGAGGTCCGACGGTAAGTCTTGAGGCCGTGAACGACGCCCTCAATCGCGGCGCTCTCGGCTCGGTCGCGCTCGATGTCTTCGAGGTCGAACCGCTCCCGCCCGAGCATCCGCTCTGGCGGCAACCGCGCGCGCTGCTGACACCGCATGTCGCCGTGGTGGGGCCCTATATCGACGATCGGCGCCTGGGGGTGCTGAAGCGCAATGCAGAGGCATTCGTCCAAGGTGCACCGCTCGAGAACATCGTGAACAAAGAACTTTGGTACTGACGGAATAGGTGAAGGAAATGACAATGCATCTCGCAACGATCATGCAGAAAGACGACGCGAAAGCGGTCATCGTGCACCCGGGAAGAGGGGTGGCCACGGTTGAGGACCTGGTCCCCGGTTTCAGCGGTGACGCCATGACGCTTCTGGACGACGAACTGTTCGCGACAGCCTGTGCCGCTGCAGAGGCCGCCCCTGATGAGGTGTTCACGGCGCGTGAGACCGTCGTGTTCACCGCACCCTACCGCTCGCCGCGCAAGATCTGGGGAATCGGGCTGAACTATAGGGCCCACGCCGGGGACTTGTCGGAGAACGTGCCGACAGAGCCGGCGTCGTTCATGAAGGGCGACCATACGATCATCGGCCAGGACGGGCAGATCGTGCTTCCCGAGCAGAGCGAGCGGGTGACTGCAGAAGCCGAACTCGGCATCGTGATCGGCCGCTATTGCCGCGATGTCTCAGAAGAAGAGGCTCTTGACTACGTCTGGGGGGTCGTTCCGATCCTTGACCAGACCGCAGAAGACATCCTTCAGCGCAACCCCCGCTTCTTGACGCGCTCGAAGAATTTTCCGTCGTTCTTCTCGTTCGGCCCAGAGATTGTTCCCCTCGACGAGGTCCTCGGCGACGACGGCAGCCTCGAGGACGTTGTGGTAAAGACGGTGCGCAACGGCGAAGTCTGGCGAGAGAACACCGTCTCCCAGATGACGTTCTCCCCTGCTTTCCTGGTGAGCTTCCACAGCAAGGTCATGCCGCTGTACCCCGGCGACATCATCTCCCCAGGAACCCCCGGGGCAGTCGTCATTCGAGCAGGGGATGTGGTCGAGAGCAGCATTCCGGGTGTCGGAACGCTCCGGAACACAGTCATCGCGCAGAACCCGGTCGCCTGATCATGGATCTCTCGACGATCGAGCACGCGACGCTCGACTGGAGATACAAGGGAGTCCCGCTCGGGGCGACTGTGACGTTGTCCGAGATCGGTTCGCGCGGTTGGAACGTGGCGGGCGGGGATCTCTCACTCCCGGTCACCACGCTTCGCGTTGAGGCGGTCCGACACAACATTGCCACGCTCGCTGCGTATTGTGAGCGCAACGGTGTTTCGCTCGCACCGCACGGTAAGACAACGATGAGCCCGCAGCTGTTCGATTGGCAGCTTGAGTCCGGGGCATGGGCGATGACAGCCGCCACGCCCGGTCAGGTTCAGATCATGCGTCAGTTCGGGGTTCCGCGCGTCATCCTTGCGAACGAACTCGTCGAAGCGGATGCGCTTCGGTGGGTCGGCGGGCAACTTGAGCGCGATGCCGGTTTCGAGTTCATTTGCCTCGTCGACTCGATCGAGACGGTTGCTGTGATGGATGCGGCGCTCGAGGGTGTGCTCACGACGCGGCGTCTGCCCGTGTTGCTCGAGGTTGGCGTCCCAGGGGGACGGACAGGCATCCGCGACTTTGCCGATGCCATGCGCCTGGCTGAATCGATCGCCGCATCGCAAACGCTCGAACTGGTCGGTGTCGAAACCTACGAGGGGCTCGCTGGCCGGTCGGCGTCCGTCGAAGACATCGCCGCCGTCGACGACTTGCTCAACGCCGTGCGCGGGCTCGTGGTCTCGCTCTCTTCCGCTGGATTGTTCGCTGGAGACGAGGTCATCGTGAGCGCCGGCGGGAGCGTGTATTTCGACCGCGTTGTGGAGAGCTTCACGAACTGGCCGGCCGGAACGGCTGTTCCCCGTATTGTTCTGAGAAGCGGATGCTATCTCTCGCACGATGCAGGACGGTATCACCGGCTGTCACCCCTTGACGGCAGACGCGAAGCCGACGAGACGCTGAGCCTGCGTGATGCCTTGGAGTCATGGGCCGTGGTGCTCTCTGTGCCTGAGCCCGGTCTCGTCATTCTCGGCACAGGAAAAAGGGATGTTCCGTACGACGTCGAGATGCCGCTGCCCATGCGGGTGCACCGCAGGGACGGCTCCATCGCCGAACTCGAGAACTGCATCGTCACCGGGATGATGGACCAGCACGCGTTCATGTCCGTCGGTTCCTCCGTGTCGATCGCTCCCGGGGACATCGTCGCACTGGGACTCTCGCATCCCTGCGGCGCATTCGACAAAATGCCGTTCATTCCGCTGGTCGACGACGCTTGGAACGTCGTCGACGGTGTTCTCACATTTTTCTGACCAGGAGGTCACACATGACTCGAATTGCAAACCCCGTCCCCGACGGTCCGGCGCCGGGGGGCCCGTACTCGGCCAGTGTCCGCATCGGCAACATTGTCGCCATCGCCGGTCAGTGCGGATACCTTCCCGATCGCTCACTTGTTGAGGGAGTCACCGCCCAGACCAGGCTCGCGATGGCGAATGTCGAAGCTGCCCTGACCACGGCCGGCGCGACGTTCGATGATGTCATCAGCACCAGCGCCTACCTGACCGACGTCGACGACTTCGCCGAGTTCAATGAAACGTACGCCCCGTTCTTTTCAGAGCCGCGTCCCGCGCGCACCACCATTTACTGCGGGCTTCGGCCCGGCGTCCTGGTCGAAGTGAGCGTTATGGCGGTTCTCCAAGATGCCTGACATCGTCTTTCGCGGGGCGAGCGTCGTTGACGGGACGGGCGCGGCCGCCTTCACCGCCGACGTCTCTGTGGTCGACGGCAGAATCGACGCCGTCGGTTCGGTCACGGGCGGCGCGGCTGTCTCCATCGACGCGCGCGGGATGGTGTTGAGCCCTGGGTTCATCGACCTGCACACCCACACGGACTTCGCGTTGCCGAGTTACCCCCGGGCGCCTTCGATGACTCTGCAGGGCGTGACCACGCACCTCACCGGCAATTGCGGCTTTTCGCCCTTCCCAGTCGTCGAGGAGCACGCGGACATGCTGCGCGAGTACAGCGGCTTCCTCGACGCGGGGTTGCCTTGGGGCAGTTGGAGCAGCGCCGCAGAGTACCTGGAACTGCTCGATGGGCTCCCTCTCGCCGCAAACGTAGCCTGCCTCGTCGGACACGGCACAGTGCGGATGACGGTGATGGGCTTCGACACCGGCGCGCCGGACGCCTCCCAGCTCAAGGCGATGCAGGCTTTCGTCGCGGAAGGGATGCAGGCCGGTGGCTTCGGAGTGTCGACGGGTCTGACCTACGCGCCCGCCAGCGCAGCCGCCGTGGAAGAACTGGTCGCTGTCGCCGAGGCAGTGGCACCTTACGGCGGTTTCTATGCCACGCACATCAGGAGTGAAGCGACGACACTCCTCGAAGCGGTGGCAGAGGCACTCGATGTCGGGCGGCGGGCGCACGTTCCGGTGCAGTTGAGTCACCACAAGATCATGGGGCGCGACAACTGGCCGAAGCTCGCTGCCTCGCTCGCGCTCATCGAATCGGCGCGCGCGGGTGGCCTCGATGTCATGCTCGACCAGTACCCATACACCGCCGGTAGTACAACCCTCGCGGTCATCCTGCCGCGCTGGGCGCTCGTCGGTGGCGTCCCGGCCATGCAGCAACGGCTTGCGAGCCCTGAGCAGCGCGCCGCGATCCGCGAGGTGATTGCCGCACAACGGCCGGAAGACCTCATCGCAGGGCTGCGGGTGTTCGAACCGGACTCCGTTGTCATCGCAGAGGTCCCGGAAGGACCGCTGGCCCAGTACATCGGCTTGACGCTGACGGAGGTGGCGGGACGACGGAATCAGGAACCGGTCGACACTGTTCTCGACATGCTGGCTGCAGCGGGCGGCGACATCCTGACGGTTGTGCACGGCCAGTCCGAAGAGAATCTCAGGACGATCATGGCTAACGAGTTCACTGCAATTGCGAGCGACGGCTGGACCCTCAGCCCGGAGGCGGGCGGGCGCCCGCACCCGCGAAACTACGGCACATACTCGAGAATCCTCGGTCGTTATGTTCGTGAGGAGCAGGTCTTGGGGCTCGAAGATGCGGTGCGCAAAATGACATCGCTTCCCGCTTCGCGCCTGGGCCTCAGCGACCGTGGGGTGATCAGAGCGGGGGCAGCGGCAGATTTGGTGTTGTTTGACCCGGCGACTGTCTCCGATCGGGCTGATTTCGACCGGCCGCACCAATTCTCGACCGGCGTGCGCACCGTTGTGGTCAATGGAAGGATCGTCGTCTGCGACGGCGAAGACACAGGAGCGGAAGCCGGAACGGTGTTCCGCAAGAACGACAGGAGCAGAGCATGAAATCGTCGATGTTCGTCTTCGGCACAGACATCGTCGGCGAGGGTGTCGAGACGGTGCTTGACAACGTCACGACCCGGGCTGGCGTGGACACGATCTCGCTGTCGGCGACCTATCACAACGCCCGGGACGTCTTCCCGCACAACCCGCGCCATCGGGTCTACCGTCATGAGGGAGACATCGCCTGGTTCAGGCCGAACAAGAAGTTGTACCCCGGCGGATTCGCTCCTCCCCTTGCTAGTGACGCGGACGGTGTGGACGTACTCGGCCTGGTGACGGATGCCGCCGAGCGGCGCGGCACTGACGTGAAAGCGTGGACGATTTACTCGCACAATTCAAGGTTGAGCGCAACGGTTCCTGACACCTCCGTCAGGAACGTCTTCGGGGACAGGATGCGGGGTGATCTATGTCCGTCGAATCCGCTCGTGCAAGACCATTTCGCAGCGCTCACTGCCGACATCTGTAGCTACCCGATCTCGACTTTGCTGGCAGAGTGCCTGCACTATCGTGCCTTCGAGCACGGCGAGCACCATGAGCGGTACCTCATCGACATCCCCGGCCAGGTGCGTTATGCGCTAGGGCTTTGCTTCTGCGATTCATGCGCCGCAGCGGGGGCATTGCACGGGGTTGATGTCCCATCGCTCGAGACCGGGCTCCGTTACGCCATCGATGCCGCACTGGCCGGGGCGACGGTCGGGTTCGAGGCAGCCCTTATTGAGGACCTCGACCGGTACGCAGTCTCGCGGGTTGCGACGATCACCGCGCTGACCAGAGACATGACAAATGTCGCCATGGCCAACGGAGTGCGTCTCGGCTTCATCGATCATTCGGGAGCGATGTCGCACGTGATGACCGATGTCACACCGGAGGAGGCGACATCGACGGCCGCGCGACGACTCGGGATCGATCCACGGGCAGCGGCAGGCGCTGCCGACGAGTATCTCGCCCTGATCTACACGGATGACCCAGAGCGGGCGGACACGATGATGAGAGGCTACCGCGCTCTGCTCGGTGAGGACGTGCCGATCTCGTACGGGCTCCGGCCGCTCGAGCCTGATTGCTCAGACGAGGGGAACCTCGCGGCCAAGGTTTCAGCCGCGCGTGCCGCAGGAGCGTCCAGTGTTGACTTCTATCACTACGCAATGATGCCGCTCGAACGACTTGACTGGATCGCCCGAGCTCTCGATGGGACCAAGGTTTCGTCACCCCGTAGCTTTTCATCATGAAAGATTAGGTCATGTCCTCGCCCGATTCACCATCGCAAGCCGAAGGGAATGCAGCCGCGGAACTTGCTGAACTTCGAGCAAGTGTAGACAGCATCGACAGCGCCCTGCTACACGTTCTTGCGGTGCGGTTCGACATCACACGACAGGTAAGCGAGCTCAAGGCTAAACACTCGCTTCCTGCCTCAGATCCCCAGCGCGAGGCCGAGCATTTGAACGAGCTCCGCGCGTTGGCTACAGCGAGCGGGCTCGAACCCTCGGTGCTGGACCCAGTCTTTTCACTGATATATGGCCGAGTCGTGCGTTCACACCAGGACGTTGCATCTTCGCACCAGTTCGACGCATCGCTTGTGGCTCAGTCACTAGACAATCGAAAGACCCCGTCATTAAGAAGGAGCTGACCTGTCACGCAACTCGCCCGATGGGACAGTGGGGAGGTGCCGCGTGAGGATCCTCCATGTTGGCGGGACAACCCAGAGAAACGAGGAACTAACAAGATGCGCGAAAACTACGTCCATACGCCACCAGGCCGTCCCGAGCAGGATGGTGATGCCCTTGAAAATCTTCTCCATGAGAACCGGAAGTTCGCGCCGACCGAGGAGTTCGCCGCGAACGCGGTCGTCGGCGCCGGGGTCTACGCGGAGGCGGACGCGGACCGTCCGGCGTTCTGGGCCAGGCAGGCCCGGGAACTGCTGGACTGGGACACGGACTTCAGCCAGGCCCTGGACTGGTCCGAGCCGCCGTTCGCGAAGTGGTTCGTCGGCGGGCGGGTCAACGCCGCGTACAACGCCCTGGACCGGCACGTCGAAAACGGGCTCGGGGACCGGGTGGCCATCTTCTTCGAGGGCGAACCCGGCGACACCCGCAGCTACACCTACGCGCAGCTCACCGAAGAGGTCAAAAGGTGCGCGAACGCCTTCGAATCCCTCGGCGTGGTCAAGGGTGACCGGGTGGCCGTGTACCTGCCCATGATCCCGGAAGCGGTGATCACGATGCTGGCCTGCGCCCGGATCGGGGCCGTGCACTCGGTGGTGTTCGGCGGCTTCTCCGCCGACGCC